>NZ_JBREVE010000011.1:0-204612 GCF_052921365.1 Paenibacillus sp. T2-29
ACTATCGACGCTTGGCCACTCGCTATGAAAAAACAGCGAACATGTTCATGGCTTTTTTGACGCTGCTTTCAATTCGTTTATGGCTCAAATAGGTTTGCGTACAGGCCCTAGTATATCTTGCCATGAGCTTATTACCTGAATAATCTCATCGACATTCCTTAATTTTCTCATTCTGATCTTCTTTCTCCTCTAATATCAGCATCTGCTGCCGTAGCTCGTTGAGTTCAGTGGAAAGTCTGTTCGTCTCTTCATTATATACAATTTCATCAATCTGATTCCGCAGTTTGAGATTCACTAATTCCTCCAGTCGGATTTCAATTTTGCATCTTTCCTTCGATGTCAATATCGGTTCTTGCCCTACTTTGCTCAATAGTATCAATTCAATGTTGGCTTGCAACGTTCGTAAGGAACTTTCCTTGCTCTCATACATCCGAAGGTAAAAGACTGGAATAAAGTAATAGACTAACCTTAAGGAGGATATAATGCTAAACCCAAAAAAATTAGAAATAGCGTATAAAAGATACAGCAAAAACTTTGTTGACGGAATCAAATTTGAAGATATTAAAGAGGAATATGAAGAGTGCCAGAAAGAAATAATTAATATTGTCGATATGAATGCCGTGGAGAAGGATCATATTTTATTAATAGATTTAGAATCGATCTCTTCATATCATCTCTCTAAATGGAAACAAAATGTTCTAGTTAATGGTGAAAATACAGTAGAAGACTTAAAAAAAATGCAAATAGTCGTTTTTTACCAGTGTATGGGGCAAGATCTTTATAAAATCCGTTACCCTGAAATGATGACAGAATACTCCTTTCAGGAAGTCATAACAGCCCTAATTCATTTCACAATGTTTGGGTGGGAGAAAGAAGAAAACATATTATTCGAATTTATTGATAATAACCTTGGAAGTAATATACTGAAATCCAATGAATGGAACAAGCATACATGGTTTTTACTGGAATTATACTTGCAATATAGAAATAAAACTATTGCAGGAACGAGTCAAAACTTGAATATAGCTGTGAAGGAAAAATTCAAGGAAGCTGGGCTTCGATACGATTTAATCCCGAAAGACTTGGATATATATAAGGAAGTGTTGGGACAATGGACAACTCGGGATTCGGAAGCAATTAAACACCTGATTGGCGAAATGTCACTTTACCACTCTATTTTAGCCTCAGAAATGGGCGAGTCCATTGAATTTGGCGACTTTAAATATGAATTCTATCCGTATGAAATATTATTCTTGCTTTATGTAAGGAAAAAGTTGGGCCTACCGGTTTTCAATGAATTTGACGAGGTATTGATGAACACGCCAGAAGCTAAAATGGAAATCGGGGACCCTGAACCCTATCCAGAATGGGATCCGCTGTTGCGCCTAACAGATAACTTCTATCGAAAGAATTATCCCGAATATATTCCGAACAAATATGGGGAATTATTTCAATAATTACAAAGGGAGGAAATCAACATGTCTGATGAGGAGATCGTCCATCTTATATTCGAGGATCGCCAAGACATAGAAGTTATTTTAAGTGACTTGGAGTTAAGTCTCTACGAGAGTGTTTTAAAATATGGTCTATCTACGAAGAAATTTCTCTACCTTGATTATCGAGGTGAGCAGTCTATGGAGATTGTTAACTATATTTTAGATTATGAATTTGCTCATAGCCTTGAGTTGGCTTCCCAAAAGGAACTAGAGGAACTGGGGGAATTTGATTATGAGTATATACCTGATAAGATAAAAGAAGTCAATAAACTCATTTATCCTAAAAGGTATGGATTGTTTACTTATCCAACCAGTGGCGATTATTATGCCCTATTTATTGCCAAACTGGAGCACAAATCTAAATTGCTGCGAGCAGAGCTGTTGGTTGATGAATGGACACCTTACAAAGAAAGATGCATACAGTATTACTATTAATTACACTTTCGGTCTATTAAAATCAGCTGATCTAACAACTTATAAACTTTTCAAAAGCTTATTCCTACTTGAATCATGAGTGGGAATAGGCCTCTTTTTACGCTAAATTCAAGGAAGAAAAAAGAGCTTTCTGGTCAAATTTTAAATGATCCGCTAACGACAGTATAGGGCTACCTCAGTCAATCATTACGCCCCGACGGTTCAAATTTTGGCTACTTGGGAGTTAATTCTCCAAATATAAAATCTGAATTTCATACTTATAGTGTAGTAAATGGACATCCTCACCTCATCTATCTAATAGAATTATGACGGTTACCCCTTTCAGCCGATGAGGGCTAAAATAAGATATCCAGCAGAGCCACAGTGAGCAGTTCTCGGACTTTTGAAGAAAACTATAGTGAGAGTTTTTCAGATGATATTAAAAACACAGTTTTAAATGCTATTTCAACAGAATTTTAAAATAACTATGAAATTTATAAGCTTACAAAAAAATTTACATCAGAGATCTTATATAGGTAGATTGGGAGTAAATAAAGAAACATATTCAAAGTGGTCAATTAAATGAAAAGTTTTTTTGGAACTTTATTCGCGTATAAACAGAGGGCTAGTTGAACCGGAGAGGGCTTCCCAATAAACGAAAAAGAGATGATCTAAAATGACGAAAAGCGATCCAATCTTTGGTGAACTCGAATATAACTATAGTTGGGTAAAGGATGCCACTATTCATTTTTTTGGGAAAGAAACTGAAATTGCATTGATGATAGATGGTGAAGAAGATGGCGGTTTTGATGAAGCTCAATATGCGGCATATCAATCTTTAATGCAAAACTGGGAGCAATTGCAGCAAAGCTTCTTGCAACCAATTTTAGACTATTACCAACAAAAGCGATATGAACTTGGTTATGATACTGAACTTGATGAGAATTATCCCTTAGTTGAAACAACCGATCAACTTCTTGAAATGGTTACTTTGGATGGAATTGTTGTTCCATATGCAGATATTTATGAAGGTCGAGACATCGGAATCCTTTTTGATTGTACATGGGATGTAGAGAATGGATTGGGAATTCGTTTATTTAACGAAAAAGTAACTGAAGTAGGTTACCAAGATGTTGCAATTTAAATAATTGAAGAAGGGCAAACTGGTGCTGAATTAAACACTTAATCTCATCATCATTTTCAATGTAACCTTTGTTTAAATTTGAAAAAGTTTCGTGAATTGAGAGGTGAATTGTACACACGAAAGTGCTAAATAAGTACATCCTATTTAACAATAGACTGAACAGGTCATTATGGTCTTATATTACCATAATTCACCTCCCATACTGGCATTAATCTCCTTACAATAAGCATAATGGAGACAAAATAGCTATAGTATCCAACTGAGAGGAAGAAAATGATTATATTAAATGAGAAAATTAATTTACTATATGCAATGCGTTTTATGGAGAATGAAGGAGACGATATTGAGGAATTTGAGAGTATTCTAAACGAATTATCCCTTGTAGGAACAAATGATATAATTCCTAATCTTTGCACGATTTTCGAAGACGAAGTTGCAGAGCCGTCAGCCGGTGATTATCTTATCGAAACTATATTTTATGTTGCAAAACGTAATAATTTAGAAGACGGTTTATATAAATTGGCTTTGAGCATCCCTAAGATGTTACCTCATGCACAGTTTTGGGCAGAAAGAATTCACCGGACACTTTTAAATTCAAAAGATCTGGTGGCGTCTTATGACAAGGTTATAAACAAACTAGGAAGTTCAGATAAGCAGACTATTAAAGAAATCTTACTTTCGATTAAAGATGATGATCCAGATTTAATTTTAAAAATGGCCTGGTCACTTATAGAGAAATTAGGTTAAATATAGGTGGCCTAGCTGAGGACAAATTCTTTAAAAGAAATAATATTGCTCTAATTCTACAAAAGATTTTTTAGAAATACTAATTATGTAAGGCACAAGAATAAATTTGTGAGACAATAACGGGTATAAACACAACTTGCTAACCCTCGACATTTTACAATTACATTATAGCCTCTGATAGATTCACGCAATTAGTCTGCATCACAAATATGAACTCTCTTGAGTTTGATTCAGTCAACCTGGACTCAACAAAAATGTACCCCCTAGCACTCATCGGACAAACCAAGAGGTTTGATCCAATGTCTACACTAGGGGGTGCTCTTCTAATCAAGAAAATTTGCTTTACCCCTTAACCGACCCAGCTGCGATTCCTTCTACAATCCGGTCACTCATGATGAGGAACACGAGCAAAATGGGCAAAATGCTGATCATCAACGTGGCTCCGATTGCTCCCCAGTCGGTCGTATATTGTCCGATAAAGTTCTGTACGCCGACGGTCAGTGTTTTATTTTCATCCGAGCTGATAAACGTATTGACGAAAATAAACTCGTTCCAGTTGTAGATCATGTTAATAATAGACGTCGTTGCCATGACGGGGGTGGTCATGGGCAGCACAATCCGGAAGAACATCCGGTTGACAGAGCAGCCGTCCATAACGGCCGCTTCTTCCACTTCACGGGGCAAGGCATAATAGAAGCCCAGCAAGATCATCATCGTGGTCGGTAGATTGAAAGCGACATACGACAGAATGATAGATACCGAAGTGTCTGTTAAGTGCAGTTTGAGAAACATACTGAATAGCGGGATCAAGGTCGAATGGACCGGAATCATGAGTCCGACCATAAAGAGCCCGAGGACCAGTTGGCTTCCTTTCCACCGCATCCGTGTAATGGCAAACGTTACAAAACTGGCGAGCAGTACGGTCAGTGCCACGGATATGACCGTAATCCACACACTATTAAAGAAATACCGCCCGATATTGCCGCTGGTCCACACATTCATATAGTTTTCCCAATGCGGCTGGGACGGGAGTGCAAACGGTGGAAGGTTAAACACTTCCTGATTATTTTTAAGCGAAAAAAGCATCAGCCACACCAGCGGTAAAAGCTGCGTCACCGCTAAGATGATCAAAAGTATATACAAAGCGGCATAACCGACCCGAGTTAACATTTTGCCGCGAGTAGCGACTCCAAGCGGATAGTTGGCGGCTGCCTGGGTTTTCATATCCTTTCCTCCCTCTTCCTGTCCTTTGTTACCCGTGATCTAATTGCATGAATGTTCTATGAATACTGGATGGTGTCACTAGTAGCGGTCACCTTGCGAATCACCCACGTAGCAACCAGACAGATGAGCAGCAAGGCAAAGGCTGTAGCGCTGCCATATCCGAAATCGAAGCTGCGGAACGCCTGGTGGTACATGTACGAAGCCATCACTTCACTGGCTCCGTTCGGCCCACCGTCTGTCATAACGTAGATCAGGTCAAAATATTTGAGCGAGCCGACAATGGACAATATGATCGTCACGTTAATCACCTCGCGCAGTAGAGGCAATTTTATACGAGTCGCAATCTGCCAGGCACTGGCACCGTCGATCCGTGCAGCCTCCATCAGCGTTTCGGGAATGTTTTTCAGCCCGGCATAATAGATCAGGATATAAAAGCCTGCATATTGCCAAATAATCGGAATGAATAAGGCAAGCAGCACCAGAGACGGATTAGCCAACCACTCGGGCGGATTGTGAACTCCGACCGATGCCAGCAAAGAATTCAGCACTCCGTTGGTCGGGTGATACATTTTGAGCCACAATTGAGCGATCGCTACAGAAGACAGCAGCATGGGAATTAAATAAATTTTCCGCAGCAGGTTCGCTCCCTTGATTTTTCCTGACAGAATCATCGCAACGATCAGATAACCGATCAGACTGATGCCTGAAAACAAGGCCAGCAGCAGCGAATGCCAAGCACTTTGCCAGAATGCCGTGTCTGTGAACAAATGTTGATAGTTATCCAGCCCTACGAAAGTCATAGGGCCGATTCCATTCCACTGATTCAGGCCGTAATAGCCGGTCAGTACGATGGGCACATAAATCACGGCAAATAACAGCAGCAGGGAAGGCAACACATAGAGAGCAATGACGAGCTTATTGGACATGACCTTTTCCACGGTCAGACCTCCTTAGGTGGTCAATTTCAATTTCCTTTCTCGATGGCAGCCTTATGCTGGTCGGCAAATTGTTGCGGTGTCACCGCTTTACCAAACAACGCCTGAATCATATTCAAATGTACCTGCGCTGCATTCGGCTTCATTTGTACATCAGCGAACAATGTAATGTTGCTGGCTTGGTTCAGTCCATTCAGCAGGTCGACATACAGCTTGGGCAATTTTTCTTTAGAGGTGTCCACCTTCGTCGCCGGAATAACGCCCGCCTGTGTGACCGATTGCTCTCCCCATTTTTCTACGAAGTATTCCACGAACGCTTTGGCTTCTTCTTTTACTTTGGAATTTTCCGAAACAAACAAGCCGACTCCCGGACCTCCTACCCAACTGTTCTCGTTGCCCTTGCCGCCTGCAACCATCGGGAATTTAAAGAAGCCGACTTGATCTTTAAACGCTTGCGGGATTTCTGGATTAGTCGTAAAATTCGGCAACTCCCAAGTAGCCATCAAATACATCGCCGCTTTGTCGTTCATAAACTCGGATTTTCCTTCATCATTGGACAAGCCGTTAAATCCTTTGTTAAAGGCGTTCATATCCACCAGCGTCTGAATTTCGGAGGCCGCCTGAATTAAACCAGGGTCATCGAATGATCCTGAGCCGTCAATTGCTTTTTTCAGCGTTTCGCTACCTGCTATACGGTCTGCCAGATACATGTACCAAAGCGAACCCGTCCAGCGGTCTTTATTGCCCAATGCAATCGGTGCAACTCCATGATCTACAAGTGTTTTCACCACCTGCTTAAATTCATCAAATGTCGCAGGTACCTTCAAGTTGTATTTTTGGAATATGGCTTTATTGTAATAAATGGGTGTTATGTTCAATTCGATCGGAAGCGCATACGTTTTACCATCCAGCGCATAGGCATCGGTCGTTCCCGGTACGAATTTGTCCTTCAGCTTGGAACCTTGCAGCAGGTCATCCATCGGCGTAAATAATCCACCTTTAACGTAAGGCTCCATGAAACCGGCGGCCCAAGTGATGCCGATATCTGGCAATTCATTGGAAGCTGACAGCACTTTGAGTTTGTTTTTGTATTGTTCATTTTCCAGCACTTCCTGCTGAATGACGACATTCGGATGATCCTTTTGGTATTGATCTATAATCTGAGTTACAAGCTTGCTTTGCTGTGCCGAGCTTCCCTCTGGCCACAGGTGCATCATTTTGAGCGTAACCTTGCCCCCAGCTCCACTGGAACCGCCTTGCCCATCCTTACCAACACCACAACCGGACAGCACTAGCATGAATGACAGCAGCAGGGTCAACCCAGCAACCCATTTTCGATGTGAGCGCTTACGAACTGAATACTCGTTGGACATCGTTAGACCTCCGTTATTGTAATTATATTTTTTGTAACCGTTATCATTTGTAAGTTTAGCACTCTATTTCTGCTTCCAACAGGGTACGCTCATTGGGTATAATTCCACTTTTATTGGGTTGTGAGCAGCCTATATGTCAGTCGATATTCTCTGGTCCTTTACGCATCTGCTGTCTATAGCGGCTGGGACTTACCCCCTCGGTCGCTTTGAATACTTTAATAAAATATTTATCTGTCCGGTAGCCTGAGCGCTCACCGATTTGGGCAATCGTCAACTGGGTATGCAGCAGCAGCTCCTTAGCCCGTTGTATCCGTAGCCTGTGTAGATATTCGCTGAAGGACAAACCACTTTGCTCCTTAAATAAAACACTAAAATAGCTCGCATTCAGGTGTGAATGCGCCGCAGTCTGCGCCATCGTAATGGGTTCGTGAAGATGCTCTGCCATAAAGGTGAAGGCTCGCCGTACCGGATCGCTAAGCGTAGTCGCTTGGAGGTCAAGCTCTAGCAGAACAGGGTCAGCCAGCTTGTCCAGCTTCTTGTACCGCTGCCGTTCCTCTTCCAGTTGAAGTGCTTCATTTACCGCATTCAGCAGCTCCTGCTTATCAATCGGCTTGAGCAAATAATTAACGGCTCCGAGACGAAGCGCCTGCTGGACATAATCAAACTCCGCATATCCCGAGATCACAATGATCGCCGGGCGATGTGAATCCCGTTCCAGAGAACGGATTAAATCCAGCCCGCTGAATTCCGGCAACCGGACATCTGTAATCAGCAGATGCACCTTCTCCGCTTGCAGCATATGTAATGCCTCCAGGCCATTCCCCGATGTCATAATCCGGTATTTCCCGGCGGCCCACTGCTCCAGTGTCTGATGTATCCCCTGACGTGTTCTTTGTTCATCGTCCACAATAACAATGGTCTTGGATGAAAAACTCATTCCTACCGCCCCCCGTATTCATCAGGAATTTCAAAAGCGACCACCGTTCCTTCCTGCACAGCACTGTAGATCAGCACGCCGTCCGTTGGATAAGATGCACTGTCATAATAGAGAGCAAGCCTGCGCTGCACATTAACCAGTCCCATACCGGTTCCCTTGCTCTGACAGGCAGATCCCTCGATCAACGCTGTACGCACAGCTGCAAGTTCCTCCTGTGTCATTCCAGGTCCGTTATCTACAACCTCGATCCTAGTCCAACCCAACCTCGCCGAAGGAGTGATTCGAATTTCAACACGGCCATTGCCGATGCGATTTTCGACACCGTGTAAAATTGCATTTTCTAGAATGGGCTGGATCAGCAGCTTAGGAAGCGGAATGCTTACTGCCTCTGGTGGCATATGAATTTGCCAGCTCAGACGTTCGCCAAGACGCATCTCCATCAATTCCAGATAACGACGGACTTGTGCTATTTCTTCCCCAAGTGTCACCCAAGAGTCATGGTGAGCCGGTTCGATCACATAACGAAACAGCCGCGACATGGACACCATCAGCCCGGCAAGCTCCTCCTCTCCTTTTTCTTGTAGCGACCAATTGAATGCATCTAGCGTATTAAAAAGAAAATGCGGGTTAATCTGCGCTTGCAGTGCTTTAAGCTCGGTCTGGCTTTGTAAAGCCTCCTTCTCGCAAATGACACGGATCAATTCATTGATATCGACAATCATCGTGTTGTACTCTGCATTTAATTCCCGTAATTCAACCGCTGCTGCAGGTTCAGGATTCAAGGCCAACGCTCCTTCCCGTGAACGGCGCATCGCCTGAATCAAGTGACCTATCGGTCTGGTAATCAACGTTGACAGCATAAAGGACATGAACAGGAATAACACGGCACCTAGAGACGCCGAAATAATAAGTGTCGTCCGTAAAACCGTAATTCCGTCTGTGACGACGCTAACTGGAATCAGGATCAGCAGCGACCAGCCAGTCCGTTCCGATTGCTGAACTGCCTTCACATACTCGCGCTCTCCAATATGAACCGTCTGTGTCTTGCTGTGCAATACATCTAACAAATTAGTCTGACTCATAGGCTCACCCGACAGCAGCTGCCCTCGGCGATCTACAAGCAGCATAGTTTCATTTGCTTCTTCATGGGTCGCTGACGTACCATTTAGCCCAAAATAACTTCGTTCCATGCGGGTAATCAGATATCCTCCGCGTGAAAACCAGCGATCCACCAGGCTCACCTGCCGAATCGCCAGCAGCGACTGGGGATTTTCAGTATCTATGCCGATCCAGACCAGCCTGCCTTTCATCTCATTGGCTTCCCGAATGTCCGCCTGTCCGATACGATCCTCCAGACTGCCTTCTCTAATCGGAAACAACATCTTCCCTTCAGCGGTATACAGCTCCAGCGAGCCAACGCTCGGCATATAAGCCTGATAGCTATGCATCACTTGCAGTAGCGATTGACGCTGTCCAAAAGTCACCTTGCCCCCATTACGCTCCTCCAGCAAAATATGCTGAACAGATGGATGATTCGCCACTTGTTCCGTCAGGCTGTCCATCTGGCCGATTAATGCATCCAGTCTGCCGCTTGCTTGTACTGCGGTTTGACCAATATGCCGTTCGGCACTGTCTTTCAACAGGTGAGAGACATTGAGATAAATAAACGCTCCCGCCACACTCATCATAATGAGCATTACCAATATAAAGCCGATAAAGATTTGATTACGCAACGTGTTTAATGGTTGAAACCTTGAACGCATAAGCCTTCTCCCCCTGAATCATCGCAGAAAAGCTGATAATGATAACGCTTTCTATTTTTCTATTCTAGCGCATCGTTCCCCTTTTTTGGCATCTTTTTAGCAGAGATTAATTAAAACGGCCAGCCCTCTTTGAAATCATTGCGTTTGATCATAACACGTAATAACGATATATATTAAAAAAGCCTTAACAAAGATAACACCTTATCCTTGTTAAGACTTCATCTGCATGACCAATAGCAATCCCTCAAAGTTACATTCAATGACAGGGTTCAGACATTATCTTGTGGATAACGAAGTCCATTTTTGCTCCAGCCACTGATCAAATTCAGCACCCTTGTCGCCTTCATATACGTCATAAATATCGACTCTCATCTTGTGCAGCTTCTCGCGAAAATCGTTATAGGTATGGTCGGCTGGCAGGCTTTTTTTAATCCGCACCAGTATCTTCGTCAGCCCCTTAACAAGCTCACCCTCTTTGCGCACAGGTGGCTGTACGTTTTCGCCCCATTCCTGTAGCTTGTGGTAAGCAGCTTCCTGAACGGCATATACCATATCATTATTCATTCGGTGCGTCAGCAAGTCAATCGTCTGCTGGTTCTTCCATGCACCCAATTCATTCACCGCTGCTAGACGCGCTTTCCAATCGGAGGTTCGGTTTGCAGCCACCTTAAGCTGCTCATATACTTCTGCAAATTCCTGCTGAGTTTCGTTGTTTTCCAAAATAATCTCATCCTTTTCTAAAAATCACTACACTGCTGTTCATCACGATTGCCGTTTGTTAAATATAACATACTTGTAGGTCTTCTTCATATCTCGACCATACAACCGAATCATCCTCATTTTATTGTGTATTATAGTTATTCAAATTTTAGAAAAGGTAACTTAGTCAGAGTTGAGATGCAATTAGTATTCCCACCATAAACCAATACCTTGATCAGATAAGTAATCCCAAATCAGATCAGTAACCGCCGTAGGTGTAGCCATAATACCATGAGAAGCTGTTTCGCTCAGCACAAGACAAAAGCTCTTCCCAGATACGTACCAGCAGAACACACACAAATAGAGACTATAACATGCGTCACCGATTCGATTCCAACCCTACCGTTCCCATAATAATTTAAATCAGAAGAAGTCCATGAATCTGAATATTAAATCACATGGCATGCGTGATTCTCCCTCGATTTATGCCAATCTATCACCACTTGAACTATCCATTTTTTGAAATAATAAGCTAAAACTCCACCGACCAAAAAAACACCAATTTCTCCATATAATAATCCAATAATATCTCTAAACGGTTTCCCTATCTTCTTGAATCATCTATACGACTTGTCTTTTAAGCTGAATCATAGCTTGGCTATTTTTTATAATCTGACAAGTTTCCCCTTACTTCGACACTCGATATATTTTACAATAACAAATATATTTTTGAAATTTATGTTTTTTATATTAATTAAATGTAAAAGAAACCATGCGAAAACGATGAAATTTGAGTACAAAAAATTCACCCTATTAATCTGTGAATTTTTGTATATATAAAATTTAGGAGGATTCAAATGGGAAATAAAAAGAAACTAGTTCAACTCTTAGCTGGCTTTGCATTTTTAATCGGGTTTTCAAATTCTGCGCTAGCAACTCCAAGTTCCCCGGATGAAACTGTTAAAGGAGGATGGAGTGAGGATGGGGGGTATTTCTCTACAACAGAGCGAAAAATATCTCCTAGCGCTGAGGTGATAGTTGACCATAATGGTTGGGCAGAAAAAAACTCTTGGGGAGCTGAGCGAGCTGTAGGAACCACTTGGTGGAAAGATACGTACCATTACACGCGAGCACGAATGGAATTACCTGGTGGTAATGCTGTTACGGATAGTGGTAGACAATACGGTTATGTAAACACTTATGCAGCTTCTCCTTATGCAGATCCAAACTTCTTAGCTAAAACTTATTATGGTAAGGACTAATAAGTATAAAGAACTAAAAATATAAATTGTGAAATAGTGAGATTGCTCTTCTTTATCTGGCAATCTCACTATTCTTTAAAGAGGGTATAAAAATGAAAATAACCACAAGAAACAGCACACTATGGGTTGCAATATTGTATTTATTGCTAAGTCTTGTTGTAATTTCATTTGGTTACTACCAAGTAAAACATAAAGAGTTAAATATGTTATCAAGAAGTTTATATAATGAAAACAGTATCTCTTTCACCGTGGATAGCCAAGAAGAATCATTGGATTGGAGTAAAATTGATACCTCGCAATCCTACACCATATTCTTGGAACTAGAAACTATAAAATTCAAAAATGAAATTCAGGATATTCGAGCCATTTATTTTAAAAATGATAATAACCTCCCTCCCATGGTCTCAGGAAGATTTTTTAATAATACTGACTTCTACAATAATAAGAAATTAGCGGTTGTAGGTAAGAATGTATATAAAAACAATATAAAAATTCAAAACAATAAATCTTACTACAACTATCTAGGTAGAGACTATGAAATTATTGGAACAATGGGTGCAGAATATCCTTCTAAACTCGATAATACGATATTGTTAAATATAGATGGCGTGGATTTAGAAAATTCATTACAATCTAAAATTTATGTCCTTAATATAAGTAAAAACCCAATTACTCCAGAAGGAATTATGAAATTTAAAGACAATACCTTATCAGTTAATGTATTTGATAGAGGAATGAGTGGTTCTACTCGATTTTTAAATATGGATGCTTTACAAGTCTCGATACTCATCTTCATTATTCTGATCCTAATTTGTTCAAGCTTTATTTTTGCTTATTACTGGATTAAAACAAAGAAAACAGAAATCTTGATCCTCTGGCAAAGTGGCATAAAAACAGATCAAATCTTTAAGCGCCTTACCATGTCTTTCTTTTTAATCACATTCATATGCTACCTAGTTATTTGCCTTATTAGCTTTTTATTTTTGATCCTAAATACCTCTTCGAATTTTAATGTATTGTTGAGATATGCTTTCGAATTTTTAAAAGGCTACATTATCATCTTACTCTCATCAGCACTATCTGTTTGGATATCTTTTAAAAAGACAATTGAACAGATAACTTTGAAAGGATATTTAGATAAATGAAAATGATCATTACCGAAGTCGTAGAGAGTCTCAAACGTAAAAAGATGTTCTCCTTGTTAATCATACTTCAAATTGTTATTTTTTTTGCTGTGATTACTACTCTTTTTTTACAGTACTCTAATATTGAAAAAAAATCAGGCCAAGTTAATTCACTCAAAGCTATGAATGATTATCAGCTTTCCGATACATTAACTGAAGATAGAGAAATGAAGGAATTTACTAACAATCCCAGATTTTTAGTGATTGCAAAGACATTCTACAATAACTTAAATAAAATTTTGGATGATAAATATATTTACTTGTTTAACCAATCTATCGCTGTCCTACCCGATTCAAAAGAGTGGGACCAGAAGTTTCTTTTCGGCTATGAAGATGGAAGAGATAGTCCAGCCTTCCGATTGAATAACAAAGAACCCTATTATGCAACCAAAGCTGTACAAATGAATGAACAAGCTTTTAAAAATTATTCTATTAAGGTGAATAAAGGTGCGTCTTTTTCGACAGATGACTTCGTCAATAAAAATAATAAAGATATTCCTATACTTTTAGGATCTGAATATGAAGAAAAATATCACATTGGTGATACAATAGCAGCTAATTATTTGATGGAAGACTTCACATTAGTAGTTAAAGGGTTCATTCAACCAAATACTCTGGTATATAACTCACAATTTCCCGAAATATATTTGGATCGTTATATAGTTATGCCTGCTCAAGAATTCCCTGCTCCTGTTAATGAGCATGAATTATCATTTCAGAAGAAACATTACCTCCAATTAATTAACGGGCATATTTTCAGTCCTGAAAATGAGTACGTTGTCCAAAACAAGTTAGAAGAGATAAAAGAAATATCTGACTTCCACAAGACAGGTATTCTTGGAGCAAATAAGCTTCCTTTAACTTTTATATTCTCTACCCTTCAGGTAAGTAAGTCATGGCTAAGTCTTATAACATCAGTAATATTCATTATCTGTGTTCTCAGTATTAGTATCTTAATTATAACTAAGTTACAAGATCAATTGAAAAATATATCTGTACATTTGATCTCTGGAGCCTCTATGAATCAGTTGTTTTCTTACTACGTAGCTGAAGTAATAAGTATAATTTTACTTCCTGGAATTCTTTTTCTTATGCTTTATAAATTCTTTGTTGATTTTCTGTTTAGTTCTTACCTTTTATTGATTTTATCTTGCATTATAGGAATGGTTCTTTTTTCAGTAATTCCAGTACTGATACAATTCAGAAAACTAGAAATCAGTAAATTGCTAAAACGAACGGAGTGAATGTTGTGATTCAAATTAAAAATTTAAGAAAATATTATTCCGTTGGAAATCGTAAAACAGATGTATTGAAAGATATAAACTTGGAAGTAAATCAAGGTGATATGATTGCTATTATGGGGAGAAGCGGATCTGGGAAATCTACCTTGTTAAATATTATGGCAGGTTTGTTGAAAGCAGACGGAGGTACTTATTTCTATGGCAAGGAAAATGTGAACGAAATGAGCCTAGAACAGTCTGCTAGTTTTAGAAGAAAAAATATCGGCTATGTTGTCCAAAATTCTGCACTTATTGATAGTAAAAATGTTTTTGATAATATTGCCTTACCTTTGCGATACACAAAATCCTCAAAAGTTGATATTGATAAAAAAGTAGCATTCGTTCTAGCTGCATTAGATATTAAATCCTTGCAGTATAGCTCCATAGATACATTATCCGGGGGAGAGATCCAGCGAATTGCCATTGCTAGGGCACTTATCCAAAATCCCAAACTTATCTTAGCTGATGAACCAACCGGGTCTTTAGATGAACAGACAGAAATCGAAGTACTTTCTCTTTTCAAAGATCTCAACCAACAAGGTAAAACAATCATTATCGTAACTCATAATCAACAAGTAGCAGAAAGGTGCCATAAAACATATTCAATAAAAAATGGGGAATGTAGCTTAAATCATACTATTTATAAGGGGTTTTAGCGAGTAAGTTAGAACTACTATTGTTTCAGAGGTTTACAAGGCAGGTATAGTCTTTCTTAATTTTGCAAGTAGATCAATATCTGGCAGTTGAAGAGGTGAGGTTAGCTCACTTCGATAACAAAGATTGCGACGTTGCTCATGTCTAATGCTGCTTAAATGTGAATAACCCATGGTCTGATTATCTTTGTGGGAATAGTGTTTGGTCACTTTATCCTACAAGAATCAGATCATGCTCCATTTTTTGATTTATTTCTAATA
Source organism: Paenibacillus sp. T2-29 (assembly GCF_052921365.1). NCBI lineage: Bacteria > Bacillati > Bacillota > Bacilli > Caryophanales > Paenibacillaceae > Paenibacillus > Paenibacillus sp. T2-29. The sequence goes on from NZ_JBREVE010000011.1 coordinate 15,373, forward strand.
GGATTACACTTCAACTGTAGGATGATTTTTCGAAACATTATTACGTCAACGATTTTATCAGATAAAGTTTGTAAGTGAGCAACAGGCTTCATATTCGCCAGAAGATAAACATCCATTTACTCAAATCGAGTAACTGAAAGTAATTAAAGCGAAATATATTCAGCATCTAATGTGGGAATGGAAAAAAAGAATTAATTAACTACTAGTAAATCCAACAAGCAATCCTATATAGAAGGAATGAAAATCAGGATATTGATTTCTTCCTGTCATGCAACCTACAGTTACTTGTTAGTTTATTTAAACGCATTGAGTTACAATACCGTTAGCTCAATATTTCGTATAAGCTCATCCTACTTGTCAAAATAAAAACAAGACGTACTGGTGAGAGATAAATCTCGACAAAATAGTTGAAGAAATAACCCCCACAATAAAGGTCTTCTTTTGCTTGAGACTGCGCGCCACCTCATTGGGAATATAACTGAGCTCCTCAATCGCTTGCTCAATCTTCTTCTTGGTGCTTTCACTCATATAGTTGTATCTTTTATTCAGAAACTGCGAAACTGTGCTCTTCGACACCCCTGCACGTTCTGCGACTTCTTTCATCGTGGTTACCATGATTCCCCCCCTTTCTATATTGCGTATTAGGCATGTGTTCATTTTCAACTATGTATGTACTCTACAACCTGTATGTAATGTGAATTTCCTTTATTATATACCTTCTTTTACAGGAGGAAAATATAATAAATGTGAGTTGGAACGTGCCTCACCCCATAATCCAGCCCCACAAATGCTAGACCCCCTAACCTAAATATCCCTTGTCGCAAAACTAATAATTTTGAACGAAATCTTAAAAATATACAAATTTTATGAACTTGTTTGATGGAAGATTTGAACATAAAATGAAAATGTAATCGGTTACAATATCATTTATATAAAGGAGGAAGCAAGAATCATGAAGAAAAAAGGGTTGAAAAAAACATTTTTCGTCATTGCCTCCCTCGTCATGGGCTTCACACTGTATGGGTACACTCCACCTTCGGCAGATGCAGCCAGCGTGAAAGGATATTATCATACCCAAGGAAACAAGATTGTAGATGAATCCGGGAAAGAGGCCGCATTTAACGGTCTGAACTGGTTTGGTCTGGAAACCCCTAATTACACTTTGCATGGACTATGGAGCCGCTCAATGGACGACATGCTGGATCAGGTGAAGAAGGAAGGTTATAATCTCATCCGTCTGCCTTACAGCAATCAGTTATTGGATTCCAGCTCTCGTCCGGACAGTATTGATTACTACAAAAATCCTGATCTGGTCGGATTGACTCCGATTCAAATTATGGACAAGCTGATCGAAAAAGCTGGACAACGCGGTATTCAGATTATCCTCGATCGGCACCGTCCAGGCTCAGGTGGACAATCCGAGCTATGGTATACCTCTCAGTACCCTGAGTCCCGCTGGATCAGCGACTGGAAGATGTTAGCTGAACGTTATAAAAACAATCCTACCGTCATTGGTGCAGATTTACACAACGAACCGCACGGTCAGGCAAGCTGGGGAACAGGCGATGTTTCCACAGACTGGCGTCTCGCGGCGCAGCGTGCAGGGAATGCCATTCTGTCTGTGAATCCGAATTGGATGATTCTGGTAGAAGGTGTGGACCATAATGTACAAGGCAACAACAGCCAATATTGGTGGGGCGGCAACCTGACAGGTGTAGCCAACTATCCTGTCGTTCTGGACGTACCGAACCGTGTCGTCTATTCACCACATGACTACGGTCCTGGTGTGTCTTCGCAGCCATGGTTCAACGATTCAACCTTCCCGTCCAACCTGCCAGCAATCTGGGATCAAACCTGGGGCTACATCAGTAAGCAAAACATAGCTCCGGTGCTGGTCGGTGAATTCGGCGGTCGCAATGTTGATTCGTCTTCCGCTGAGGGTAAATGGCAAAATGCACTTGTAGACTATATTGGTGCCAATAACCTGTACTTTACGTATTGGTCCCTGAATCCGAATAGCGGCGATACAGGTGGTCTGCTGCTGGATGACTGGGTTACCTGGAACCGTCCGAAGCAGGACATGCTGAGCCGGATTATGAAGCCTGTAAATTTCATAGCAGAGCAAGTGAAAGCAAGCGCCGAATAGGCACAGAACTTCAATCCGTTTATTAAAAAAGCCGATTTTTCCTCCTTCAGTCCAGCTTGTGCTGGGACTACGAAAAGGTGGAGAAACGGCTTTTTTCATTTTCCAGTTTTACACATTGTAAATTCCCTAATGAATGGGTCATATTGTAAACTAAATCTCTCTTTTAACCGATAAATACATATGTTGGATGTGAAAATCATTTCGACGAGAGACTCACCATGAACGTAAACATAATTAGGAAGGAAGTTTTCATGTGATTATTTGGAAGGGCTTTGGTATTTTAAATATCATTATTCCAGGAATTTTATTCGTTATTGTCGGCAGTTTAGTATCCGCTCTTGGGCTTGACTCCATAGATTCCCGGCTGCCGATGGCTTTTGTGTTCATTGTGTCGGGAGTTATTATCTGGTATTTGGGTAAAGCACTTAACGCCGACTCGGACAAGGTGCTCGTTGATATGGAAACAGGACAACGCTATCGAATGGGAACCCAGCACAGTCTGTTTTTTATCCCTATGCATTATTGGGGCCCTGCCGGTCTAGCGATCGGATTTATTTTAATCGTTGCATCGATATTTATATAACGTTGATTGTAAAACATGAGCTATTCCAAACACCACAATGCGAGCTAGTTGCTCCACTGTGGTGTTTTCCCTTATGTAGAGCGATTATGACCAGATACTCCCCTGGTTTATTTGTGATAAAGCTTTTCTCACAAGCTGGTCAGCTTGTCGAGTGGTCTCAGGTAAGCGATATTGTGGACAAAGCTTTAATATCCAGTTGCAGGCCGTTTCTAATGAAATACGATGCCCTACAGATACAAACAAAGGTTTAATGTTGTCCTGGGTTCTTAACGCTCCGCCGATAACCTCCTCATGATCCATTAATAACGAACATGCCCCTCGTTCTCGAGATGGCTCTTCGAATTCACCCCATAGCCTCGTTTTACCACATCCAATTGTAGGAATATCAAATATAACACCTAAATGACTGGCTAATCCGAATCGTCTAGGATGGGCAATTCCTTGTCCATCACAGACCACCAGCTGGGGAGAGGTCTTGATTTGCTTCAATGCTTTTACTATAGGCGGTAGCTCCCTGAATGAAAACAATCCGGGGATGTAGGGAAAATGGACAGCATCTTCAACCACTATGGATTCCACTACTTGTAATGAGCTAGCATCTAAAATCACGATGGCCGCAACTAAGAGATCACTTTGTTCACTGTATGCCACGTCTACCCCAGCAACATATTGAATTTCAGGGAATCGATCTTCTTTTGTAACTTTTAAAGATAACTCCTGCTGTAATTTCACCGCTTCTTTTTCATTTAGATCCCATTCATGATTTATGATTGGTTCCATTTTTCTGTGCCTCATTTCTATCCTCTTAGAATGTAGTTTTCCGAATGTCCTCTATATGTTAATGGATCAGCGTGTTTGCTATTGAGATGGCGAAAACCTAGCTCATGCTTCGTCCTAGCTGTTCAACCTTGCTCAGCCATTCGTTACGCTGTTGCTCTGTCCTCTTATTCATGAGATCAATGGTTGTAGAACGTACTGGTTTGACTCCACATAAATGTAACGTGGAATCCTTCATCATCCGGTGCCCAGGCTGTCCTTGGAAAAATCGGTAATACCAGTGCGGACCATCCATCGTGCTGATAAGGCGGGCTGTTCTTCCCTTTAAAAGCTTGTCAGGCAAGGGTTTTCCTTTTTGATATTTAAACGCGAATCCCGGCATAAAGGTACGGTCAATAAATCCCTTCATTAACGCAGGCAAGCTGCCCCACCAGATCGGAAAGACAAAAACGAGATGTTCTGCCCATTTAATCCATTCCTGTGCTTGAATCAAATCAGGTTCCAACGGCAATTTATTACGATATCCACCTAATAGATTTGGATTAAACTCCAACGTGGATAGCTGCAACAAACGAACCTCTGCTCCTGCAGCCTCCGCTCCTTTTACATAGGATTGAGCCAGCGCTTCTCCATAACTGCCAGCGACCGGATTCCCTTGAATCACCAATATTTTTTTAGACATATAAGCCACTTCCTACCTTCATATTATAATTTTAGTTAGAAAACACTAACTTTATATTTAAAAAGAAAAGGTCAATACTGACCTTTACTTAATAAAGCAGTTAAACGTTGTTTGATCTCTACGGCAAATGGAACCAGCTGCTGTGGAAGTTCACCTTCCAGGCTGGACACGGACAAGCGTGTAATGGCTCCAATGATGAGCACACCGGATAGCTGAACATCCTGCTTCGGCAGTTCACCTTGTTGAATCCCCTGTTCGATGAATTCAGTCAACGCCTCCAGCGGCTGACGCACATTCTGGCTATGGCTTGCTTCAACATACAGCTCATGATGCTGTGATAGTAGAAGCAATCCATACTGGTCCTCATCATGCATATTCAGCACTTCATCCACCAGTTGATGGAAACGACTGACGAAGCTCCCACTCTGCTTGCGATAAAAGTCAATTAAGGTGGTATAGCTATTACAATACTGCCCGAATACTTCCAAGGCCATTGCATCTTTACTCTTAAAATGCTTATAAATCGCAGCATCTGTCACACCGGCAGCCTCTCCAATTTCTTTGACTGAAATTCCGTCAATCCCTTTGGTTGCAAATAAGCACATCGCTGCCTGCAGAATATCCTTCTTTTTACTGTCTACATGTGTTTTCTTATTCATAGGATTATAGTAAGTGATTGCTAACCAAATTGCAAATCATATTTATACAGTTTCAACCTGTCTGTATGCTTGAATTTAAAATCCATCGTAATAAACCTAAAATACCATGTTTTTATAAGTGAATGTTCATGAATACGTTAAATGATACGTGTATCGCCTCATTTTATTCCTATAAAATACATATGTAACCGAATAAAAGCGGGCGTTCTGAACCGTAAATAAAGAGGACGGAAAAGCAACCGATTGGCATACGCTGCATTACGGCGCTCGGCGCTAGGACAAGTCGGGCTAATCATGCTTGAAGTGCATGCAGTCATCCAGCAGGGAAAAGATTCGGGCAGCCTTGGCATATGGAGCGACGAGCACATTTCCCCGCTGCAAAAAGTGGTGCAGGCCATCCATGACCAAGGCTCTAAAGCCGGTCTCCAGCTTTGGCATGTCGGACGCTCCTGACTATCAGGTGCCTTACTCGGAAGCTATTCGTCAGGCTGCTGATATAGCTACCGCGGCCGTAGGATTGATTACTCACGGTATTCAAGCCGAGGAAATTTTGCGTAATGGTCGGGCGGATCTGGTTGAAGTAGGTCGGGAACTGCTGCGTAATCCATTCTGGCCCAGACAGGCAGCCGAGCAACTCGGTGTTCGTATTGAAGGATCTGCACCCTATAACCATTTTTGGTTTTAAAATAATGTCCATCACATGAAGTATTCATCGTAAGCAATGTCATGCACTGTATCGCACACTAAATTGAACAATTTCCACAATAATAGGTGTGCCGGAGGAAATAGTCTCCCCTTCGCTGAGGTGAATCGTCAGCGATGAAGGTGTCAAGCTGAACAACGTTCTTTCTTGTAACATCCCGTTAATATACAGATTGGCATAACTATTGCTTCCGACATGAAACCTTTGAAAAGCCCCCTGCACACCATCTACAGAAAATTGATCCGCCATAATCGTAACTGAAGATTCAATCGGATCAGGAGTAAAATAAAAATACCGCTCAGCCCTAGGGACAATTTCAATATTGGAGATGTCAGGTGCCGGACCAGTTGGACCAGTTATACCTTGGGCTCCCGTAGGACCGGGTACACCCTGTGCTCCAGTAGGACCGGGTATGCCCTGTGCTCCGGTAGGGCCTGGTATACCCTGTGCCCCGGAAGGACAGGGTGCGCCTGTTGCGCCTGCACGACCTGGAGCTCCAGCTGAACCTGGCACTCCCGGTGCTCCCTGTGTTCCTGCTGGACCCTGTATTCCAGGTATTCCTGGTGTTCCCGCAATTCCCGGTACTCCTGGCGCTCCTGTCACCCCGGCTTCGCCTGGCAGACCTTGCTTTCCTGTATGCTCCATCATCTTCCGTTTGGCAGGAGTATTTCTGAAGCGTCGTTGTATAATAATTAGTTTTGGATGCTTTTGAGCATGGAGCCCCGTTTTTGTTTTACCTTTGAATGAATACCGGGGCTTGCACTTTTTTCGTTTGTTGATCTTGCAATGTACCGGTCTCTTTCCTTGCCTCCTTAGTGATGCATCGCGTCTTTTCATAACAGCCGTACACACCTCCTCCTCTCATGCTTATGTATTGTATGCACATCTCCCATTAGGGTCTTAGGCATTTGTAGCATGCAGATTCCAAGTATTCGCTTTCATTTTTTGCGCAGTAAAATAGGGCTTTCTCCATTTACCCTATTATTAATAGGAAGGTTCATATGCCGTTTCCGAATAGGTTGAAAAATCATTTATTGATTAAGAGCCAGCAGTGGCTCATACCAGTAAAGAAAGGAGATAAAAACGATGCCCATCATAAAACCTGTATACACAGCAGTAGCTACTGCTCCAGTAGCTACTGGTGGTGCCATAAGCACGACTGTAACCCCAGCCGTGACTCGTTTTTTTGCAACCATTACAGCCGGGATGATCGGAGCAACAACAACAACTATTCCTGCTGCCAGCTTCGTAGATGACGCCGATGCTCCAGTCGTTGCCCTCCCAACATTAACGGCTACTGATTCTGCTAATTATTATATTAACGGAGTTATTCAGCAGAGCTCCTTATTCACCCTAACCACGGCAAGTCTGGTCATTGCCTCCGTAGATATTACACCAGGTGTCCCCGCTGTCATAGAAATATCTGATTTTAGCGGCACAACCTCTACTATCACAACTCAGCCTACCATCTCTGCCCCTACCGTAACGATTATCACATAAGGCGTTTCAATGATTTTGAACCAAGCCGGACTGAATGGTCATTCACGCTGTACACTACCCCGTATATGCTAGAAAAAGACCGATTCAGATGTCCAGATCTGAATCGGTCTTTTAAGCTCAAGATTAAGGCAAAATAGCAAAGGAGCGCACCGGAAATCCCGGAGAATCCTGAATGCTCGGTACAATATTATAAATGACTGCACCCTTCGGGGGCAGCTTGTCCAAATTCATCAGCACCTCAACTTGATATCGATCCTGCTCCAATATGTAATATTCTCCTACCAGCTTGCCCTCTTTTCGATAAGCTACAGAGGAGTCAGTATCCAGTGTTTCATGTCCAATAGCAGCAACATTTCGTTCCTCTACCAAAAAGCGCAGCGCATCCAGCGACCAACCCGGGCAATGTGCATCTCCAGCGTTGTCCTTGTTCGAGAAGGCATCAGGATCAGGCCAACGCTTGCTCCAATCACTACGAAAGGCGACAAAGGACTGATCGGCAATGCGTCCGTGCTCTTTTTCAAAATCCAGAATATCCGCAACCGTAAGTTCATAGTCGGAATTGGCTGCAACGGCTGCTGAACGGTCAATGACAACCAGCGGCAAAACCAGTTCCTTCAACGAAAGCTCATGTAAATAACGTTTACCCTTCACAAAATGAACGGGGGCGTCGATATGAGTTCCATATTGCCCTGGAAAGCAGTATTGTTTTACAAAAAAGCCATCGTCGTGGGTAAACAGGGTATCCACCTGAACATTATCGAAAACCGGAAAATGGGGAATTTCGGGATAAAAGGCATGGGACAAGTCCACCCACTCTTTTTGCTTCAACAATTTCAGGATATCTGCTAAATGCTCTGCCATTATGCCCATTCCTCCTCAGCTTTATTACAAGCATTGTACCTGAGGATGCTGCAAAAATCCATAAATCCCCTGTCGTTCCCCTACGCATTTTGGTTTTGAAATCGTTAACATTACGAGAAAAATCATTCAATTTTCCTTTGCTTTAATATGAAGATGAACAGACTGATTTTGAAAGAAATTCACCAGGAAAATTCCATATATTCATATATACATTTTCTATTCGATATGATTGTTAACGTTTTCATTCTGGTATATGCGTTTTGATTGGAAAAAGAAGGGCCCTATTGAATTATATAAAAAATTCGACAAAAATTTTAGTATGTAACTTTTATTATATTAACAAATACTGGAACGCAAAGTATGATAGAACATGTAGAAACTACAGGAGCACCCGGGACTCCCTTCGTTCGTCTACTCCATTTATCCAATATACGGAGGTATTTTATGAAAAAGAGATGTTCACTCGGAATCGCAGCCGTGTTACTGTTCGCTACTCTGGCTCCTATGGGTGCACCTGCTCATGCAGCCAGTGATATTGGCAAGGAGACACTTGGCAGCAAAAACGGCTGGGCCGCCTTTTCTTCTGGCACAACAGGTGGAGCTACTGCTACTTCCTCCAATACTTTCACCGTAACGAACCGTAAACAACTCGTCGATGCGTTAGGCAAAAGCAGTAACACTACACCTAAAATTATTTATGTCAAAGGTACAATCAATGCTAACGTCGATGACAATAATAAACCATTAGGATTGAACGATTACAAGGACTCTAAGTATGATTTCAATGCGTATCTCAAGGCGTATGATCCGTCTACATGGGGGAAAAAGGTTCCTTCTGGTACATTGGAAGATGCACGTAAGGCATCACAGAAGAATCAAGCCAGTCGTATCGTTATTGAAATTCCATCCAATACAACGATTGTCGGTCTGGGCAACAATGCCGTCATTAATGGTGCAAACTTCCAATTAAAAAAGGGTACAGACAACGTCATTATCCGTAATATTGAGTTTCAGGATGCCTACGATTATTTCCCACAATGGGACCCAACTGATGGCAGTACAGGCAACTGGAATTCAGAATATGACAGCATTACAATTAACGGAGCCACGCATGTATGGGTGGATCACAATACGTTCAATGACGGGGCTCACCCCGATAGCGGAAACGGCACCTTCTACGGTCAAGAATACCAGCATCATGATGGACTGCTCGATGTGATTAACCAAGGTGATCTGGTTACCATTTCATACAATCACTTTTACGATCATGACAAAACATCCATTATCGGCAACAGCGACAGCAAAACAGCGGATGAAGGGGCTTTACGTGTAACCCTGCATCACAATTATTATAAGAATACAGTACAACGCACACCGCGCGTACGTTATGGACAAGTCCATCTATATAACAATTACTATACAGGTGATGTAAAACGCTCTGAATACCCTACACTGTATATATGGGGCGCGGGCAAAGCCTCTAAAATCTTTGCTGAAAACAATGTCATTGACGTTGCGGGACTGTCCGCAGCCAAAATTGTGACTGTTTTTGGTGGAACTGCCCTGTCAGACACTGGCACACTTCTGAATGGACAGGCCGTAAACGCAGGCTCCAGCGCGGGGCTTAGCTCCTCTGTAGGCTGGAAGCCATCCTTGAACGATAAAATTTCCCCATCCGCCAGCGTGAAGATAGAAGTCACTTCCCAAGCCGGTTCCGGCAAGTTGTAAGCGCTGCCATCTAATACAAATCACCACAGACTCATACAACCTGTGGTGTTACACCAAAAAGGCTGTTACTCCGTAATATTATTCCACACGGAGAAACAGCCTTTTTTTTTATTTATTATTTGATTATTTACAAATGATATCGTGCTTTAACTGCCGTATTGTTCAACTAAAACTGGCTTTTCAAATGCGTTATCCAGCTTGCGAAGTTTAGCCTTCACCGCTTCTGGTGGCTCAACCGCAGGTGCATCTGGATGAAGCAGCCATGATTTCACAAAGTGTGTATCAGACAATTGATAGAGTGGAGGCTCTTTCTCAAAGTCAATTTTCATGGCATAAGAACTACGGGCTGCAAAAGCATCCCCTACAGGTGGGTGAAGCAGATCCGGTGGTGTTCCCGGGATCGCAGCCAGCTTCTGACCATGGCTGTCCAAACTAGGCATGGAAGCGAGGAGTCCCCATGTATATGGATGTTTTGGGTTATAGAAAATTTCATTAACCGTACCTGTTTCCACGATTTGCCCTGCATACATAACAGCAACGCGATCCGCCATCTTCGCCACAACACCGAGATCATGAGTAATAAAGATGATAGAAGTATCAATTTTTTTCTGAAGATCCTTCATCAGTTCCAAGATTTGAGCTTGAATGGTTACATCCAACGCAGTCGTCGGCTCATCGGCAATCAGAAGTTTCGGATTAGCAGCCAATGCCATTGCAATGACGACACGTTGACGCATACCGCCACTAAATTCATGCGGATATTGGTTAAAACGCTGTTCAGGATGTGGAATACCTACCAGATTCAGCAACTCAATGCCCCGCTTGCGAGCAGCGTCCTTGGATATCTTTTCATGCTTGAAAAGCACTTCCGTGATCTGCTTACCGACTTTCATCGTCGGGTTAAGTGAAGTCATAGGGTCCTGAGAAATCAGACCAATTTCCTTACCACGAATTTTTTGCATCTGCTTTTCCGTTTTATTAATCAGCTCTTGTCCGTCAAACATAATTTGACCCTTTTGATAAACGCCCGGAGGAGTCGGGATCAGCTTCATAACAGCTTGTGAGGTTACGCTTTTGCCTGAGCCGGATTCACCGACAATCGCCAGCGTCTCTCCTTTATTGACATGAAAGTTTACGCCACGAATGGCCTGCACTAGTCCCTGACGGGTCTTGAAAGATATCGTTAAGTCCTTCACTTCCAAAAGGCGGTTCATCTCATCACTCTTTCATTTATTATTCATCACTATTATTGACCACTATCTAAAAAAACGACGTTCATGAGTCAAGGTATATACGAATAATTTTACTCATTTTAGTACCTGCCAGTCAAGCAATATCTAAAATATCACCAAAAACCTATCATGAAATGTCATATTAATGGCACATTTTAGCGAAAAATTGATCATTTTTAACCATTTTTGCCTCATTTATAACATGCGTCATGACATGCGTTGAATGTAGCTGAAGCGTGCCCCACCTAATGGCGATCGTGTACAAAGTAATTCTCCATTCAGTCGGGAGGCTATTTGACGGCAGATGGCCAATCCTAGTCCCGTCGCACCATTTGATCCGGTATAGAATCTTCCGAACACCTCGGCTGCTTCAGATTCGGTTAGACCTTCCCCATCATCATCTACATGCATAACCCACACAACCTCCGGTGTTGTCCCCGTCTCCAAATGAATGACTACCTCTGTGGAGGTGTGTCGAACTGCATTTTGCAGCAAATTCAATATCATACGGAATAATTGCTCGGCCGGAACGGCCACATGCAGACCCTCTCCCTCTACTCGTAGCGAGATAGAGCGTTCGCTGGCCATCGGCATCAACAGATGAACAGCGTCCTCCACCATACTTCTCAGATCAATCAAAGAGACGGGCCATTCCTCATTCAACGCCTCCAACCTCGATAGCTGAAGCAACTTTTCCACCATATCAATTAATCGCTGGGATTGCACTTTAATAATGCTCAGTCCCTCGTCCTGCGATACTACTTGATCCTGAATGGCATATACATAGCCTTGAATGGACATTAACGGTGTCCTTAGCTCGTGTGATACATTTTGTAGAAATTCAATTTGGCTGTGGTGGTGCTGCTGAATGCGGGCGGACATGGAATGAAAGGTGCCTATCAGTTCGCCAATTTCGCTTTTGTCCGCCTGCGGAAAATCACTATCCTGCGGCTGATTCGGCTCATAGTTGCCTACCGCCTCTTTCAATCGCTTGAGCGGACGCACCAGACGTGAAACAACCATCAGACCAATAACGAGAATCACCAGAAAACTCGCGACGATTGACAGCAGCGTAGTTCTCATTAATGGTACATAGAGTGCTCTCAAAGAAGATAAGGGTGAGTATACAAAGATCCGAAAAGGTTGTCCGGGCAATTCTTCATTCGTAAACAGTATCTTTTTACCTTGAAGGACAGCAACGCCTTCATGTGTAGTAACCAGATCGTGGGCAGACGGATGAACCGATGCAAAAAAGCCCTGGCGGGTCAAAAGCAAACGCTCGAGCTTTTTGCCTTCCATTCCAGAGACGCTGGAGTCGATGATGCGGTTATCCGTGCTTAAAATAAAGTAATCGGCAGATAAAAGCACACCCTTGATAACATAGTTAAGTTCAGCATTATCCAGTCGATCAAAGCCCCCGTCACTCATAATATGGACGGCTTTGCGTGCCTGCTCATGGAGCTTGGATTTGGCCTGATTCACCAGAATGTCGTCGATGAGCCTGATAAATAAGACCACCGTAATACAGACAGTAATCAGCATGGCAATGGACAGGGACAGCAGAATTTTGGCTCTCATCGTACGCATGGCTACATCTCCTGAACCGTTGCTTTATATCCAAATCCCCATACCGTGTTAATGACAAGCGTGGAATGGTATTCTGCCAACTTTTTGCGAATACGTTTGACCAGATCATCTACGACTCTCACATCACCTATAAAGTCATAGCTCCACACTTGCTGAATCAAATGCTCTCTGCCAAAAGGCCGTTCCAGATGATTCGCAAGAAACAGCAACAGATCGAATTCACGTGAGGTCAAATTTAACGTTTGACCGTCTACTGTAACTTTACGAAAGTCAGCAAAAATGCACAGATTGCCTGCATGGCAAAGATTTGTGCTCTCCGCTGCTTGCTTGTCATCGGATGCAGAAGTCCCCGCCTTGCTCAGTCTCAGCATCGCTTTGACCCTTCCCACCAGCTCTCTTGGATTAAAGGGCTTGGTCAAAAAATCACTGCATCCCAATTCCAGCCCGTGGATACGGTCACTTTCCTCTCCGCGCGCGGAGATCATAATGATCGGCATTTCTGTAAACTCACGAAGCTGAGTCAATAGAGAAAGTCCGTCAATGCCCGGCATCATAATATCAAGCACGAGGCAATCTGGACTGTTTGTTCGGATATGCTCTACCAATGTTTTCCCACTGGAAAAGGAAGTTACCTCGTAGGACTCTTTTTTCAAATATTCAGATATTAATTGCAAAATGAACACATCGTCATCTACTACTACTATTTTTGTCATGGCCTTAACCCCTTGCCGTTGTTCTGGATGCTGGCATCCTTTCTTTAAGCTTAACAGAAGCCCCACAGAATAGACAAAAGACGGGTATACCGTTCCCGGTCCCGTCTTTTCTTATCATGAATCGCTGCTGTATATGCCAGGTGAACTGAAAGCTAACTACACTTCTACCTTATTTTCTACCTTATTTCTTAGTTGTTACTACTTTAGCTGCTGCTTTTGGAGCTGTTTTCACCGTTTTTGGAGCTGTTTTTGCTGGAACTGCTTTTTTTACTGGAGCTTTATGGGTCACTTTTTTAGCTACGACATGGTGTGCACGGGTTTTATGTGCTGCTACCTTGCGTTGAACAGCTTTATGTTTTTTGGCATGATGTTTAACTGTGCGGTGTTTTGCTTTCACTGCTTTTGCTTTGTGGCTTGCCACTTTTTTCGCAACGGATTTTTTGGCAGGAGCCTTTTTAACAGGTGCTTTCACCACAGGTGTTTTCGTTGCAGGCGCTTTTGACGGTGTTTTGCTAGCAGGAGTCGTAACCGCAGGAGCTTTGATGGCTGGTGCAGTGGTGACTGGAGTTGTGGTTGCTGTAGCGGCGAATGCGCTGCTTGCTCCTCCCAGTACACTTACTACGGTCAATACAGCTGCTGCATTTTTAGTCCATTTTTTCATGATTGAATCACCTCTCCTTTAAAGTATCTTTAGCTTATCAGGAGAATTCGGGATAATTGTGGAGCAAATATGTGAAAAGTATATGAAAAAGCGTGCAGCTCTGTATCTGAAAAATACATGAGTCTGCACGCTATAAATGTTGCAACCATCATCTCCACTAACCGATGGCAATCCAGGAAACAATACCGTAGTTATGCGCGGTTTCACTCCACTTGGTTACAACGATCACCGCTCCATTAGTCGTCTGGGATTTCAGTGTTGCATGAAAGAGAGGATGGTTCGTCATCGCTACCAACGTGTAGTCCGGGTTCACAAATGGCTCCCCAAATACAATGGTTACTTCTGTCTCTCCTTCGCTTCCCTTTAAAAGAAACGGCGCTCTGCCAAACTGCTGCAATGCAGGCTGATTTGTACAAGTACGGACCGGGGTGATGCTCAAATGCTCTGGTTTCACTGCGTTCAGTTCCAGCTCACGTGAGCCCACGGAACCTTCTACCAGATGATGACCTTCGATGCTCTGCTCTGCCACATGATGACTTTGTATCGCAGCAGCTTGTAGATGCTTCGGACCTACAGCTTCTGGACTCAGCACCTCACTGTCGACGACCTGATCCTGCAGATGGCTGCGGGATATACTGTTTGCCTGAAGTTTGTCGCCACTGATTCCTTCCTCAGGCAAAAGTCCCGAGAGATGAATATCTGTGGACAATTGATTCAGTGTTACTGAGCCGGGTTTCAGATGGTGCGAATCAATGACTTCCTCTGCAATATGGTGGCCTTCAATTGCCTCCTCAGCCACATGGCGGGACTCCACCGTTCCATCTGCGAGTTTGCCGGACGTCACCGCTCCATCCCGTATAGCTTCCTCTGACACCGCCTGCCAGCCGATATGCTGTGACTGAATAGCTCCTGCTTGCAAATGCTCGGATTGGACAGAATCCGGTGAAATGTGGCGGGACTGCACTGCCCCCTCTGCCAGTGCTGACTCTTGAATCGCTCCATCGGACAAATGCTGGGCTTGCACGGCATGTTCTGTCAAATGTACAGAGCTTACGCTGGCTTCCGCCAGATTCGAAGCTCGCACCGCCCGAAGCGCAAGCTTCTCAGCGTTCACGCTGCCTGCCTGGAGCGCGTGAACAGATACACTCCCTGGCGCAATATGCTGGATCGTCACTGCCGAAGGCTGCAAGTGGGCTGAGGTGACGGATTCCGGCGCCAGATGGCTCGACTGGATGGTCTCTTCTGCCAAATGATGGGCTTGCACTGCTTCGTCCGTAATGTGCCACGGCTGTACGGAATGTGGAGATATTTTGGTAGCTGTCACGACCTCATCTGCCAGTTTATCGGACGTAACAGACTCATCCTGCAGAGCATTAGTCGATATCGACTGGTATGCCAGATGCTCGCCCTGAATGGTTCCGGGGTGCAGATGGTGCGGCTGGATCGATTCCGGGGCAATATGCACGGATTTCACTGCCCCCTCGGCTAGCGCCGTATCCTGTACTGCACCGATTGCCAGATGCTGGGTGTGTACCGACTGTGCAGACAGATGGGACGGGCCAACGCTGTCTTCCGCCAGATTCGTTCCTTGCACCGAGTGGGCTGCCAGCTTCTCCGAGGTGACGCTTTCCGCTTGTAACGCACGGCTAGACACACTATCCGGGGCCAGATGGCTCGCAAGTACCGCCGAAGAGTGCAAGTGGGCTGAGGTGACAGATTCCGGTGACAGATGGCTCGACTGGATGGTCTCTTCTGCCAAATGATTGGCTTGCACTGCTTCGTCCGCAATGTGCCACGGTTGTACCGAGTGAGCCGACAGTTTGGCAGCAGTCACACCCTCATTCGCTAATTTATCAGACGTAACAGACTCATCCTGTAATGCATCGGTCGATATCGACAGGGATGCCAGATGCTCGCTCTGAATAGTTCCAGGGTGCAGGTGATGCGGCTGGATGGATTCCGTGGCAATGTGTACCGACTTCACTGCCCCCTCGGCTAGCGCTGTATCCTGCACTGCGCCGACTGCCAAATGCTGAGTGTGTACCGACTGTGCAGATAAATGCGAAGAACCGACGCTGTCTTCCGCAAGATTCGTCCCTTGCACCGAGCGTGCTGCCAGTTTTTCCGAAGTGACGCTTTCCGCTTGTAGCGCAAGACCGGATACACTATCCGGCGCCAAATGACTCGCAAGTATCACCGAAGACTGTAAGTGGGCTGAGGTGACAGATTCCGGCGCCAGATGACTCGATTGAACGGCCTCTTCTGCCAAATGATTAGCTTGCACTGCTTCATCTGTAATGTGCCACGGCTGTACCGAGTGAGCCGACAACTTAGCGGCAGTCACACCCTCATCGGCCAATTTATCAGATGTCACAGACTCATCCTGTAAAACATCAGTCGATATCGACTGAGATGCCAGATGCTCGCCCTGAATGGTTCCAGGGTGCAGATGGTGTGATTGGATTGATTCTGGAGCGATATGCACGGATTTCACTGCTCCCTCTGCCAACGCTCTATCCTGTACCGCTCCGGCTACCAGATGCCGGCTGTGTACGGACTGTGCAGACAGATGGGACGGGCCGATGCTGCCTTCCGCAAGATTCGTCCCTTGTACCGATCGCGCTGCCAGCTTTTCCGAGGTGACGCTTTCCGCCTGTAGTGCACGACCGGATACACTATCTGGCGCCAGATGACTCGTAAGCACTGAGGAAGCCTGCAAATGGCGAGAGGTAACGGATTCGGAAGCCAGATGGCTTGACTGGATGGCTTCTGCTGCCAAATGATTTCCTTGCACTGCTTCGTCTGTAATGTGCCACGGCTGTACCGAGTTGACCGACAGCTTGGCGGCAGTCACACCCTCATCCACCAATTTATCGGAGGTAACAGACGCATCCTGCAAAGCATCGGTCGATATGGCCTGGGATGCGATATGCTCGCCCTGAATGCTTCCTGTGTGCAGGTGATGCGGCTGGATGGACCCCGCGGTAATGTGTACCGACTTCACTGCTCCCTTTGCCAGCGTTGTATCCTGTACTGCGCCAGTTGCCAAATGCCGGGCGTGTACCGACTGTGCAGACAAATGTGACGGGCCGACGCTGTCTTCCGCAAGATTCGTTCCTTGCACCGAGTGGGCTGCCAACTTTTCCGAGGTGACGCTTTCCGCTTGTAGTGCACGGCCGGACACACTATCCGGGGCCAGATGGCTCGTGAGCACTGACGAAGACTGCAAGTGGGCTGAAGTGACACTTTCCGGTGCCAGATGGTTCGACTGGATGGATTCTGCTGCCAAATGATTTCCTTGCACTGCTTCGTCTGTAATGTGCCACGACTGTACGGAGTGGGCCGACAGCTTGGCGGCAGTCACGCCCTCATCTGCCAGTTTGTCAGATGTCACAGACTCATCTTGTAAAGCATCGGTCGAAATGGCCTGGGATGCAATATGCTCGCCCTGAATGATTTCAGTATGCAGATGGTGTGGTTGGATCGATTCCGGGGCAATGTGCACGGACTTCACCGCTCCCTCTGCCAGCACTCTATCCTGTACCGCTCCAGCTGCCAAATGCCGCGTGTGTACGGACTGCACAGATAGATGTGAAGGGCCGATACTGCCTTCTGCAAGGTTCATTCCTTGTACCGAGCGGGCTGCCAGCTTTTCCGAGGTTACACTTTCCGCTTGAAGTGCACGACCGGACACACTATCCGGAGCCAAATGTCTCGTTAGCACCGAGGAGGCCTGTAGGTGCACCGAGGTGACCGCTCCAGATGCCAGATGGGTCGAGTCCACAACCGCTACGGCCAAGTGGTTGCTTTGTACAGCTTCATCCATAATATGCCCGGACTGCACTGCATGGGCTGACAGCTTGGTAGAGGTTACACTTTCCTCTGATAGTTTGGCAGAGGTAACCGCTTCATCCTGTATGGAAGGAGTCGCTATCGCCTGCAATGCAATATGCTCTCCTTGAATGATCCCGCTTTGCAAATGCTCGGATTGGATGGATTCTGCTGCAAGATGCTCAGACTTCACAGCATTCTGGGCTAATATCGTGTCCTCTACTGATCCTGCGGCCAAATGTCTGGTGTGTACGGCCTGTGCAGCCAAATGTCCGGGCCCCACGCTGTTTTCCGCCAGGTTGGAAGCCTGCACAGCCCGAGCCGCTAACTTCTCGGAAGTGACGCTTTCCGACTGAAGTGCATGGCCGGACACACTATCTGGGGCGAGATGTTTGGTTTGGACCGAAGCAGACTGCAAATGGTTGGAGGTGACGGATTCCGGCGCGAGATGATTCGCCTCCACTGCTTCAACAGCCAGATGGTTGCTCAGTACTGCTTTATCCGTAATATGCCATGGCTGCACCGAACGAGCAGACAGCTTGGAGGAAGTGACACTGCCCTCAGCTAACTTAGGCGCAGTAATCGCCAAATCATTAATTTTATCCGTAGCCACACTTTCCGGCGATAGTTTCAACGAAGTAACGGCATGATCCTGTAAATGGTGGGAGTATACCGCTCCGCTGGCCAAATGCGCGGTATGAACAGCTCCTTCGCCTAGTATGTCTGCGGTAACGGACTGTTCTTGCAACGCCGCGGTTCCGACACTGTCTTCCCCAAGATGCTTGCTCTGTACAGAGCTCTGGGCCAAATGGTCTGAATCCACCGATTGAGCCTGTAACGCCTTTCCGCCCACACTGTTGTCGGCAAGGTGGTTTTCACGAATTACTCCCGTTGCAATGTGTACGTGGGTAATGGCTTGAGACGCAACTTTATTTCCGGTTACCGCCCCTGTGCCAATTTTAGTTTCTATAACCGCCTCGTCAGCGATTTTGTCAGACTTAATAGCGCTCGAAGCGATGTGATTTTCCTTGATAGCCTGATTCGCCACATGGTGATCCAGAACTGCACCTTTCCCTATTTTCTCGCTTGTCACAGCCCCGGAATGCAAATGTTGCTCCGTAACCGCCTCTGGTGCAATATGATCTTTCCGAATAATTTCGGATTGAAGATGCACGGAAGAAACTGCCTCTGGAGAAATCTGGGGTCCTTGTATGGCTGCTGTTGCAATATGTCTGGTAAGTACTGCCTCATCGGCAATTTTGTGTGGGAGAATGCTCTGATCCGATATTTTGGATGAAGTGACGGATTGATCAACAATTTGCAATGAGCCTACAGACTGATCTGCCAGTTTATTGGATTGAATACTCCGATCCGCGATATGCCGGGCTGTCACTTGGCCCGTTCCAAGCTGCTCTTCCCCGATGGAGCCAGGACTGAGATGCTTTCTTTCAATCGCTCCTGCCTGAATGTGCGTACTGGTGACTGCCTCAGACTCCAGATGACGCCCGCTGACAACACCTTCCTCCAATTGTTCCCTGCCCACAATTCCGTCGGATAGCTGCTTGCGATTAATCGAACCCGGAGCCAGATGCCGGGCATGAACGGCATGCTCGGTCAGGTGTGCGCTCTCAATGCTGCCTGCCTGGATTTTGGTTCCATCCACAGCCCCATCCCGCAATTTGGAGGTGGTCACAGACTGATCGCCCAGCTTGGAGCTATCAACAGCTTCATTCGCCAAATTGTTCGATTGAATCGTACCGCTGCGAATTTTATCGGAGGTGACCGACTGATCTTGAAGCATATCTGAAGACACGATCCATTGCTTGAAATGACGGCTTTCAATCGAGCCATTGGCAATATGATCGCCGCTGATAATTTTATCCGCCAGCTTTTCTGGAGTGATGCTGCCATCACGAAGTTTTTCACCACTAATAGAGCGATCCTGCAATTTACTGCCTGCCACTGATGCGTCCGACAGATGCTCGACCGTAATGGAGTCGGGAGCAATCTTCGAAGCAGTCACAGCACCGTCAGCTATTTTAATTGTATGAACAGCATAATCTGCTAGAAATTCCGTTTGGATACTCTCTTGTTTCAGCTTGCTGGAATCTATGGAAGCGGGAGCGATCTTTTCACCTGTCACAGCGAAATCACTCAAATCGTCTGTATAGATGAAAGCATTGTTTACATGCGGAGCCTTCTTATTGTTCAAAATTTCTTCCACATCAATTGGATCAGGTTCTGGCTCTGGTTCCGGCTCCGGTTCTGGATCTAGTTCTAGCTCTGGCAGTGGGGGTTCTTCCATCAAAGCTGGAGTCTCCTCTACATCTGCAACCTCAATTTCTTTCTCGTGCAGAGCCTCGACTTCAGGCTCGACAACTGTCTGTAGCTCCGACTCCTCTGTAGTTGGGGGAGGCGGAGAAGCAACTTGATGAAGTCTTGCTTCTGTCTCCCTCTCCGCAGGCAGTGGTTTTGAGCGTTGTATCATATTTAACTCATTCATATCCGGGTCAATTACACGATAGAGCGGCTTTTTGTTTCTGTTGGTTTTGCGGCTCTTGTTCTTCAAGCAGCTCTCTCCCTTCTCATGTTTATCGTTACAGCATCATATGCAGACTCTTAGGCACTTGCCACCCTGTACAGAGATTCACTTTTGGGTAAAAAGGAAACTTACTGAAATCCACATTTGAAAAAAAATTGTTAAAAGTTAAAATAGTAAGGGTGAAGATTGCTACAAGAAGAGAGGAACTACAATAACATGATTATCAAACCAAGAACACGTGGCTTTATCTGCACCACTGCTCATCCGGTGGGCTGTGCCCAACATGTTCAGGAGCAAATTGACTATGTACAAGCCCGTCCTGCTATCCAGGGACCTCGTAATGTGCTTGTGATCGGGGCATCTGCCGGATATGGGTTGGCATCTCGAATTACGGCCGCTTTCGGTGCGCGTGCCAATACAATTGGCGTGTATCGTCCTAGCAATGCTACGGCTACACGCACAGCATCAGCAGGCTGGTATAATTCTGCTGCATTTGAAAAAGCAGCTCAGGATGCTGGGCTTAAATCTTTAAGCGTGACAGGAGATGCCTTCTCGGATGAGGTCAAAGCCAAAACGGTGGAAGCCATTCGCGAAGAACTGGGACAAGTCGATTTGGTGGTTTACAGTGTTGCTTCAGGTCGCCGTACTAATCCCCGCACAGGCGAAACGTCTAATTCCGTGCTCAAACCTATTGGTGAGCCTTACACGAATAAGACCGTTAACTTTCACACCGGTGAAGTCAGCAGCGTGACGCTCGAACCGGCAACAGAAGAAGAAGTACAGGGGACTGTAGAGGTTATGGGCGGTGAGGATTGGAAATTGTGGATTGACGCCTTGCGTGCAGGCGGCGTGCTCGCTGATAACGCCACTACCTTCTCTTTTTCGTATATCGGTTCAGATATTACCCAAGCCATCTACCGAGAAGGCAGTATCGGAAGTGCAAAAGATCATCTGGAGGCGACAGCTCGTCAGCTGAACGACCAGATGAAAACCACGGGTGGACGCGCCTTCGTCGCAGTCACCAAAGGACTCGTTACCCAATCCAGTTCGGCCATCCCTGTCGTTCCTCTGTATATTTCCGCTTTATATAAGGTGATGAAGGAGAAAGGGCTGCATGAAGGGTGCATAGAACAGAGCTACCGCCTGTTTGCCGAGCGTCTGTATGCACCAGAAACTGCGGTAGATCAAGAAGGTCGTATTCGCATTGATGATTGGGAACTGCGCGAGGATGTGCAGGCAGAAGTAGCGAAAATATGGGAGGAACTGACGACCCATAATATCTATGAATTGTCCGATCTTGAAGGATATCGTCGCGAATTTTTCCAGCTGTTCGGCTTTGAGTTCGAGGGTGTGGACTATGATGCTGATATTGATCCGATCGTAAATATTCCTAACGCACGCTAAGTCTTTTAGTGCTGCCATTCTGTTAGAAAAATATAAAAAAGCTGTCTCTGGCAGAAGAACATCTCTTCTGCACAAGGATAGCTTTTTGTTTTCTAACTAAAAAGGAACACTTGTGTCTATTTTGAACTGCAAAATGTGTAAATATTGCAATTTTAAAATTCATTTGATATTGTACAAGTAGGCATAGCAAAATCCCTCTTCTTACCAAGAGGGTAAGCACAGTTGGACAAGTCCTACCTTGACTGACCGTGATTATTTTTGCTCAGCCCATCACATCCCTGTAAGGAGGTGAACAATATGGCAAAAGACGTTCTGTGCGAAGTCAACTCATGCACGTACTGGGCTCAGGATAATAAATGCAGCGCAAGCTCTATTTATATCGTAAGCAACAAGCCTGCAAACACTCACACGTCCGAAGAAACAGACTGCAAAACCTTTGAAGCAAAATAGACCTTAGTTTTCAAGCCAAACCATAGCTTTATCATGAAGGAGCCCCTGCCAGGGTTCCTTCTTTCTTATGATTCTAACAAGAATGATAATTATTATCAAGTTCTTTTTGGCCTATGTTATGGAAAATGCTATCCGCTCCTATACATTCACTTCCTCGAAGTTTTTCGACTTCGCTTAAGACAAAAAAAGAAGCGTCACCCTGAACGAGTCGCTTCTTGTGCTTGACCTTTTGTAATTGTTCCTGCTTGGTTGGCTTCATTCGCGTGTGCTGTGAAATTTCGCCATAATGATCATTCGTTTTGCGGCTCTGTGCCGCGCAATAGATCCCGGCGCGTTTCGCCTTGCTTAACGCCTTTTGTGTTTGAGTACGTGCCATAAAGCTTCACTCTCCTTGATTGGACTCCCTGTATCATAGCATCCAATAGGCAAATCGTGAATGGTTTGTCTGACTCAAACATTCTTTAATTCATTAAATGTCTGAAAAAATATCTGGATCGCCACTGGAGGCCGCCACAACAAAAACAATAACCAAGAAAATAATAATCAGTGCATAAATCAGTGTGCCGATAATACTACATACCAGTCCAGCAATGGCCATACCTCTGCCTTGCTCGCCATGACGGTTAATTTCCTTCAGGGAAAGACTGGACAAAATAATACCCACAATTCCGATAATCAACCCAAGATAGGGAATGACAACAGATAAAATCCCGAGCACCATCGAGGCAACAGCTTTACTGTTTGTAGGTGGAACTACTGGGGGCTGGTTAAATGGAGCGTTATAATCGTTCGGCTCCTGAAAAGGATCGGAAGATCGAGGCTCCTTGTACAAGTCACTCATCTCTTTAATTCAACTCCAATAATTATAATAGCAATATATAAGTTCTAGGGTACCACAATCTTACAAATCAGGACAGTACTTATTTCAATTTTTTAAATTAGAACGTTAAAAAGAAGAAGCGTAGCATCTTAGCACTTTTTGAGATAACCGGGCATACAGTACTGTACCTATTACAGATAAATTACGCTCCAAGAGAGCATCCTGCCAAGGAGGACGGAGCTATGTTATATCGTGGAACAGCCCGCAGAAAGGGCTCGTCTCACCAACGTTTACATGCAGAGACACTTCGGAAAATATCCGCCGCCATGCTGCCATTTTACAAAGCTATTGCAACCCAACGTGCTTTTGCCGTCCAATGGTCACGAGCAGTCGTTCAGGGTAATTTGGATCGGATGAAATCCCTTCTCTGCTCGGTAGCGCCATTTGCCGCCAAACAAGGCTTAGGTACGAATGGGATTGGCTACTTTGTTTCCTTTTTAGCTCAGCCGCCGATGCTCTATTACACGAACGGTACGACGATTCCACCCGGGACGGTGCAGTTTACATTTGAGCCAAAGGTTCATCGCGCCATTGCCAAAGCCGTTTTTCCGCTGTATCGCGAATTGGCACGCAATGAATGCTTTGCTTCTGCCCTAGCCAAAGCGATCAACAGGCAAGACCAGCGTGCAGTTCATGTAATGATCCGTAGTTTAATTCCATCCTCTGCGCTAAAATCTGTAGACATTGAGGATGATGGTTTTGCATTGCTTTTTAAGTATCCCTTTAGTAAGTACCCCTATCGCAATCTACTTTTTCGAGAGTTCACTTAAAAAGGTTGCTACAAGCGCACTTGCTTAAGTTCTTCAATGAGCTCTTTTCCCATTTGTATAGCCATGTCTGTCAGCACTCGGATTTCGTCCTTGGTTGCATGATCCAAATGCGTCCCGCAGCAAATGGCGAAGTTACCCGCAAACTCTTTACGCAAGCGAACTGCAATTTCTTCAGTAATATAAAATTCCTTGTGGTTTTGCAATTGCACGGTTTGAATCGGCTCAAGCCTAGCCCCTGCAGTAATCGTCCCCAAGTGAGGCTGATCACCGCCTGATATGAGCACAACGATATCTTCTCCCATAAAATAGGCATCCAGCACAAGACGGATACGTCCGCTTTCTTTTTCCAAATGAATCATATGATCCTCTCCTGCTAAAAAATATTATTGTGAAACGATTCACTTCATAGAGTACCATTCATTGTATCGCTTCCTGAACTGTTGGACAAATTTAAAAGGCCCACAGCAGCCTCTATTAACAGTGGCTTGCTGTGGACCTTTATTGTATTCTAAAAAAACTCCCATCCTCTTACTTGCTGTTAACGGATTGTGATGGTATGCACTGCCTTACCCGTTGCGCCGTCATTATCCGTTACTGTTAGCTCCACGGTATACGTTCCGGCTGTGGTGAATTTATGCTTCACCTTGGAACCGACCGCCGTATCGCCATCACCAAAATCCCAACTGTAGCTGACGATCTCACCATCTGTATCGCGGGAAGCTTTGGCATTAAATTGTACATTTTTGTTCTTCTTGGCTGAGTCATTCGCCTGGATAATAGCTACCGGCTTTTCATTCGATGTAGGTGGATTCGGACCTGGGCCCTCTCCTCCACCATGGGTTACATACAACCTCCCCGGCGCCTCCGTCTCCACTTCATTCCCCGCTGCATCCCTTACCCGGATCACGATGACTCCGCCTTCCAGGTTCAGAGAAGATGAAGTGAGATAAGTACCTTCATAGTGGCCTGACGAAGTTTCATTTAATGGAATTTCATTACGGGCCAAAGTGGACAGGTTAAAGGGCAGCTCCACATGGAAGGATGCCTCCAAACCGGATGCACTGTCAAAAGCTACTCGTACCGGCTGTCCTGGAGTAATACGTACATCCTCAGCAGGGCTAATATTTTCAAGCTTCGGCAGCGCTGTATCGACATATACCGAGCGTGTAACAGTCGTTTCGTTTTCGGCTAGATCTTTGGCCGTTACCGTAATTTGATTTTCACCTTCATTGATAAGCAGCCGTTTATTAAAGCTACCGTCACTTCCGAATTGAGCGGGCTCGCCGTTAATCGTCAATTCGGTGAGGAACTCGTCATACACCGTACCGGTTACACTGACCACACCCGCATTTGTACGAGCTCCTTCATCAGGTGAAGTCAGGATCAAACCCGGTTTAGTCTGATCGAGCGTTACAACCACCGGCTCGGAACGATCCGTTACTTTGCCGTATACCGCCGCTTGAACACTTAGCGGATTAGCACCTGGCTGAAGATCGACCGACAAACTGAATTGACGATCCTTCACCTTCGTTGTGCCAGCCAGCTCCTTACCGTTAAAGAGCTGAATATCAGCTCCTTCTGCCGGAGAAGTTCCTGTTACGGTAATCGTTTCCTCCTGCGTATACGTAGCCTTCGTAGGAGTCGTAATCGTTGGAGCATTCACCGGATATCTGACGATAGCCCGGATCATGTAGTTCCCTTCCTCTTCAGGTGATTGGCTCCATGTGCCGCTTACACCTTGCCAGCTGCGGAGCGCATTTGGGCTGTTTTCATCTGTAGCCAGACCTGGTGACTGTGTCCCTACCGCAGACTGTGTATATACGATGTAGAAATCACCTTGAACCGTCACCGGCTCTGGAAGCTGCACCGTCGTCCATTGTGTCTCATCCCGGACAGCCGTTCCGTCGAATGGACCAGCCAATAGACGTCCAGGTGCTCCTGCTGCACCGGAGGCGTCATAGATAGAATATTGGAATGCCGTTCCTCCCGGATTCGGGAAGGCAGAGTTCCAGAACAAAAGGGATGCTCCTGTCACTTGTGCCACTTCCGACTCAGGTGTCATTCTCACTGCCCATGAATTGCCTGCCGCGTTAAAGGCTCTGGCATTTTCTCCTGTACCGTCATCATAGGCAATGCCTCCTTGGAAACCGATGAAAGGCTTCAACGTGACATTCGCTTCAACACTGCCGTTTGGAGGAGCAGTCACGGAAACACTGTCACTGTAATAATTTTGGGCTGCAATGGACAATGTGTATGTTCCTTCCAGCACGTCCAGCGTAAATTCTCCAGCCTCATTCGTCTCTACAGGAGCAATACGTGCATCTTCCAGCACCAATACTTTCGCTTTTTGGATCGGTTCACCGGATTGCTTATCGGTAATAACCCCATGAATCGTACCATGAGGGACAGCCTGGAGACTAAAGTTTGCTCTGATGACTTTGTTATTTTCAATCGTGACTGCTTTCGTCTGAGGCACGTAACCATAAGCTTCGGCCTTCAGCGTATAGTCACCTGCTACATGAGTGAAGCTGTATTTGCCCGTGGTTGGGTCTGTTTTCACCGAACGTCCGGTTTCCAGTACCGTAACGGTAGCACTGGCTGGAAGACTGTCGAGACCGACACGTCCACGCTCCACGGATGCATCTGCCGGCTTCACTTTTTCCTGGAATTCACTCTTTTCAGTGCTTGTAATTTTATACAGCGGGAATTGTTCTTCCGCTTTTTCCAGCTTGATATTGGACTCAGGTACGATATCCTTGGTCACTGTCGAAGCTGGAACACCCAACACACGAAAATCGTCAATGTACCAGCCATTTTTGTTCACACTGTTATCCGATTTCAAGCGGAAACGAACTTGAATCTCATTGCCGGTATAGCTATCCAGATTGTAATAAACAGGGGCCCAGTTTTTACCACTTGTATTATGTGAGAACTTACCCAGCTCACTCCACGTGTCGCCATTGTTTTTGGACACTTCTACATATCCGTAATCATAGCCGCCCTCAATTTCAAACCAGTGGTTGAAAGTCAGTGTTGCGTTGCGTATACCATTCAAATTAATTTTTGGAGAAACCAGTGAAAAATCAGCACCGTTCTCATAGTTGCTATCGAGATCGGTGGCCCACACATTCGGCTTGGACACTGCGTTCCCCGGTCCTACTTCCTTAGGAATGCCGCGTTCCCATTCATCCTTGGTCCCGGAATGAGTCCAACCATTGTCTGAGCTGCCATCAAAATGATCGCTATACAGTGTATCCGGCACATCCACTCTTAGTGAAGCCTCGTTCGACTTGACACCTTCGTTACCGCTATAATCCTCGGCTGCCACTGCATAATGATAGGTCGCACCACCGACGGTGATCGTATCCGTGTAGGTCAGCCCAGAAGTTGTACCGATGGAAGTATAATTTTTGCCGGACTGGGTTGAACGATACACCTTGTACTGCTTCACATCTTCATCAGAGGAAGCACCCCAGGCGAGTGTAACATTGCCCACATTATCTGCTTCAGCAGTCAAATGGCCAGGGGCAGCAGGTGCAACGGCGTCTGGTTCCTGAATGGACAGATCGTCAATATACCAGCCATCTTTCACGATCGTATTGTCACTAGTAAAGTTGAACAGGAGGTATACCTTTTGACCCGCAAATGCTCGCAAATCAAGATATTGTGTTTTCCAGCCATTGCTGGTTCCAGTAAACGATAATACCTGCTCAAACGCATTCTGATTGTTGGTGGTCGCTACATACACTTTGCCGAAATCAGAATTGTTTTCAAGATCGTACCAATGCTTGAAGCTGACCAGTGCCCCCTTGGAACTCTCGGTCAGATCAATAGGAGGAGCCATAAAATAACTGTTGGTGTTGGTCTGGTATTGGCCTTCGAGATTGGTCGCGATGACCTTTGTACCCGAATGTGCGCTTTTAGGGCCGCTTGTGGGGGTTCCCCATTTCCAAACACTACCCTGACCACCGATATTAATACCGGCGATGTCTTTTTCAAAGTCTTGTGTGTAGCCTGGTTTAACACCTTTGGAGACATTCACCTTATATACTTCCGTTTCAAAACCATTATTGCCGAAATCATTTACACGGATATAGTATTCCAGACCTGCGCTATCCACCAAAAAGGTCGGAATGGACGCTTGATATGTACCGTCTTTGCTGTCTCCGGAGGTCCGCTCCAACGGAATGTATACATAGTTTGACGAACCCGCTGTTTTGGCAAATGCCTCAACGGCTGTTACGCCAACATCATCCGTAACATGAGCCGTCAAAGGTATATCAAGACCCTCAAATGCAGCTGCAGGCGGTGTATGCTCAAGAACAGGCGCTTCCAGATCGTCGCCACCTGTTACGACTTTACCGGATACAGAGCCCAGACCCTGCATGACAGATCCGACTGCATCGAGTGCATTAATGACACCATGTCCATATCCATTGTTTGGCGAAGTTGGATATGTGCTGTCTGTCCGAGGGGTAGCCGTGTTTTCCAAAATTTCCTCCAGCTGGTCCACGGTAAGAGAATGATTCGCTTGCAGCAGCAGAGCAGCCAGACCCGCAACATGAGGACCGGCCATGGAAGTACCGTTATAGCCACCTTTATAACCGCCACCAGCCACGGTTGAACGAATATTTACACCCGGCGCGGAAACTTCGGGCTTGATCTCACCGTAAGGTGAGGGTCCCAGCAATGAAAAGCTTCCCAGTTTATCATTGATATCGGTTGCCCCAGTGGCAAAGGATTCCGGATAGTTGGCCGGATTGGCTACCGATCCAGGTCCGCCCGGATTGGAGAGAGAGGTGTTCCCTGCGGAGAATTCGGGAAAGATTTGAGCATCCCGCCACGCCTGAACTACAGGCCGGAACCATTCATCAAGACCCGGTCCGCCTCCCCACGAGTTGTTCACTACATCTGGAGCAAGTTCGGGATGAAGATTACCTTGGGCATCTTTTGGCGCAAGCAGCCATTGACCGCCGTCCAGTATAATTGCATCCGTCGTTTCCGGATTAAAAATCCGAACCGCAATCCACTTTGCACCAGGGGCAACGCCCACTCGGTTCGTTCCATTTTCCTCGGAGCCGACCATCGTGCCCATCGTATGCGTACCATGGGAATCGTCTTCCTGATCGACCGGAAGCGCCGCATGACTATGCGGATCATACCAGCTCAGTTCTGGATTTACGACATTGCCTGCCGTATCCAGACCACGCCATTTGCGATGAAGGGCCGGATGCGTGTAGTCTACGCCTGTATCGAGATTGGCGACCACGATTCCGGTTCCGTCAATTCCTTTTTCCCACACTTGTGGTGCGTTAATATGGGATATATTCCATTCCACCGTAGATGGATCCACAGCGTTCTTGCCTGTATTGCCGGGCAATGCCGATGTTTTGCTATCGTCCTTTTCCGGTTCTACAGCCTTCTGTGCTGTGTCAGACTTTGCTGTTGCTGTTGCTGCCGTTGCTGTTCCAGCCGCTTTGTTACCTGTGTCCTCTGGCTGCTTATCAACCGTTACCTTTTGCAGATAACGTGTTTCATTCGGCAAAATTTTATCGACCTCGGGCAGCTTCGAAATATGGTCCAGCACCTCCTTGGTGCTCGTGACAGCCAAAGCATTGACAATAAAATAGCTTTTATATTCTTTTACTCCGCCGCTCTCTGATTCCTTATCCAAATAACTTTCAAGCCCATATTGAGTTCTGGAAGCCGTTTCACGCAAAGAGCTGATCACATGGCTGCGCACAGCCATTTTGGCAGCGGAAGGTGTTATTTTCTCAAGTGAAGCCTTTTGGAGAGCATTTTTGGAAACCTTGTTGGTATCTACCTGTTCTTTTAATTTGACCAAATAAGTAACATAGTTGTTCTCCTCAAACTGTTTGGTCAGTTTCGGGGACACCTTCGCGGTTGTGACCTTGTGTGAGGCTGATTTCAGCTCCAGCTTGGAGCCATCCGGTGTGTTTTTCGCTAAAGCGGGTTGAACAAATGAAAAGGCCATAAGCAAAGAGAGTCCAATAGATAACGATTTCTTGAAACGTCTAGGTTTAATCAATTACTTCTCCACTCCTTTTACTAGGTTTAATGATTCCGAAATAACCTGTACAGAGTCAGACCTCATGCCTTGCACATCAAACACGCGGCTTGCGCAATACGATGTGTTGGCGACCACCTCCTTCATAGATTATAGAAAGATATAAAAGTATTGGGCTGTTCATAGATGGCAGTACTTCATAGGTGAGTTTATAATCCAATAGAAAAGCGATGAAATCCAGTAGATACCTAGGAGAAAAAGCAGGAGCATTTCGAAGAAAAAAACATGATATACCATTACATGTTATATCATTACATTTTATATTAAAAATTGATATAAAATCATATATTATGGATAGTATAAAGTTACCAAAACAGATATACAAGTCATTTTTTTGCATTTTTCTTGAAATTCTATGACTTTTATGTTCATTTATGTACGAAAACCCCTTTTTAGCGGCTACGTCATGAGTGCAACACACGGTTAGCAGGTGCATGCATCCTTGTACGAGCCACCCAAAGGGATTTTCGGGGATCTTTTTTTTAAACCTGTCTGATATTCTTAGTTAAGTACGGAGTTCACCGCAGCAAGCGCATCAATCAGACCATATCCATAACCATTGTTGGGTGAGGTCCGATACTGACTGTCTGTCAGCGGTGTCGCTGTTTTCGAAATAACATCCTCTAATTGATCCACGGTCAAAGAGGGTTTAGCCTGAAGCAGCAATGCCGCTAATCCTGCAGTATGCGGGCCTGCCATAGAGGTACCGTTCCATCCACCCTCATAAACCCCGCCCGGTACAGAAGAACGGATGTTCACGCCAGGAGCCGAGATTTCTGGCTTCACTTCGCCATAAGGAGAAGGACCACGCAACGAGAAGCTGGCCAGCTTGTTATTGATATCGGTGGCTCCCGTGGCGTAGGCTTCAGGCAGATTTGCCGGATTAGCCACAGACCCAGGTCCGCCCGGGTTCGATAGTGTTGTGTTGCCTGCGGAGAATTCAGGGAAGATTTGAGCCGCTCTCCACGCCTTGGTCACTGGGCGATACCATTCGTCCAAACCAGGTCCACCACCCCAAGAATTATTCACCACATCCGGTGCAAGCTCAGGGTGTTTTTTGCCGTTTTTATCTACAGGCGCAAGAATCCACTGCCCACCGTCCAGCAAGATGGAGTCTGTGGTATCCGGATTGAATACTCGAACGGCAATCCACTTGGCCCCCGGAGCAACACCGATTTCATTCGTACCGTTGCTGTCTGAGCCAACGCTTGTCCCCATCGTATGTGTACCATGTCCATTCGAATCTGTGGGCAGCGATGCTCCATTAACCGCATCATACCAGCTCAGCTCAGGATTCACGACTTGACCAGAAGCATTCAGCCCCCGCCATTTTCTTTTCAGTGCTGGATGAGTATATTCAACACCTGTATCTAGATTGGCAACGACAATGCCTTTGCCGTCAATACCTTTGGCCCAAACCTGCGGTGCTTTGATTTTGGAAATATTCCACTCGACACGACTTGGCGTTACCGCATCTTTATATACGGATTCTTGCACCGATTTTTGTGCATTCTCTTCCGTCACAGCCGGGTCGACAGCAGTTTGATCTGCAACTGCTTGGTTTGCTGTTGATTGCTCCCCTACCGGCTGGGCATCCTTATCTATTTCTACCTTTTGCAGCTCGCGCTTTTCATCTGGTAAAATTTTGTCGATCTCAGGTAGGGTTGCGAGATTATCCATGACCTCTTTGGTACTGGTTACCGCAAATGCATTCACGATAAAGTAACTCTTGTATTTTTTTACGTTTCCGTTATTGACTTCCTTCTTTAAGTATTCTTCCACAGATGGTTGAGTTTTTTCTGCGGTATCCATTAGAGAGTTGACAACCGTTTTACGTACAGAAAGCTTAGCAGCAGCGGGGGAAATCTGCTCGGCGGAAGCCTTCTGAAATGCGTGTTTAGCAACAGATTCTGTATCTACCTGATCTTTTAATTTAACCAGATAGGTGACATACTCGCTGGTGCTGAATTGCTGGTTCAGCTTGGCTGAAACCTTGGCGGAAATCGTCGATGCTCCTGCTGAGGAGGTTGTGCTGGAATCTCCATACACCGGAGAAATCAGAGAAAAAGCAAGAATAGCGGTAAAACCGACCGACAGCGTCTTTTTGATATTTTTCGACTTAATCAATACTTTCCATCTCCCTTTACTTGGTTTTTTTGATTCTCAAAGACAACCTTCCGATAGCAGCGTCAAAAGCTCACAAATAGCCTCTGGTACTCACCTCCTTTAAAAAAATAGATTCTGGGGTGAAATCCATAGGTCATATTCTAAGGTGAATAACCTTTGGTGCAGACCGCAAGGAACGACATTCAATTAAGAACTGTGGACAAGTCTGGAAGAAAGTAAGTGAAAAAAATGAAGAAAAAGGTAGGGTAAGATACTAGAAGTGATCGAGGAGGTTGATAAGGATATATTAAAATACAATTTAAAACAAAAGAATGAAACATATGGTATCTTTTGAATCTAGTATAGTGTCATAAAATCAGATATTCAAGCATTTTTTTGAATTTTATTCCTTTTTTTCTTGAAAAAATTGAAAAACCTCTTCCATTTTCAAAACAAATGCGGGTCTTCTTCGTGCATTTTGTTTCGGATCATAGAAGAGGTTTTTCGGCATTCAGCAGCAAAAGTAGAAAAGCGCTATCTGCCGCTATTTACAGGTATGGGAACCGAAACGGCTCCTTCTGGAAAGGAAGATTTGGTTTCCTGGGTTCTACGACACAGGCTCGTACATTCTCGAAAAGCCATTTGTCTGCACCCACTGCACCGATCCTGATTTACCATTGCAAGAGCTGCTGTTAAGGCCTCTCCTGTATGTTCAAAAAAATGATTTTGTCCGATCATGTCGTAGCATCCGGTTTTATGCAGTAATTCCAGCGGTTGAGGCTGGAGTCCGGACACAAGCACTGTTCCACCAGACTTTCGGTATTTTTGTATTAATGCAGTAAAGTTAGCTTCTCCCGTCATATCCATAAAAGGGACCTTTCCCATACGCAACAACAAAATCCCTTGCTGGAGACCAGTCTGTCCCCCTACACCTGAGTTTTCCAACGCTGAAGCTGCACCGAAAAATAGGGGGCCTTCCACATTATAAATAGCCACCTGCGGGCAATCATGCTGCTCTGTGACCATATGTGCGCCTACCTTTTCATGCTTTACAGAAGGATCAGGAAGCACCTTATCTACTGAAAGTGTATTACTCATACGTTTGACAAACAATACAACTGCCAGAATCAGGCCGACCTCCACAGCCGTTGTCAGCGTCGTAAAAACCGTCAGCAAAAAGGTGACGACCAGCACAATAGAATCTGCTGTCCGTGTTTTGAGGATGTGCGCAAAATGCTTGCGCTCACTCATATTCCAGGCCACTACCATCAACACCGGTGCCATACTAGCTAACGGAATATTAGATGCATAAGGTGCAAAAAGCATCAGAATGAGGAGTACAACGACCCCATGCACAATACCTGACATAGGAGAAACCGCGTTGTTGCGGATATTGGTGGCCGTACGGGCAATGGCACCTGTCGCAGGAATACCGCCGAATAGTGGTGTCAGCAAATTGGCAATCCCTTGTCCAACCAGTTCGCGATTGCTGTTATGGCGGTCTCCCGTCATCCCGTCAGCTACCACCGCTGAAAGCAGTGATTCAATAGCCCCCAGCATCGCAATAACAAGTGCTGGCGGCAAGAGCTTCACGATTAATTCCCACGTCATTGCAGGAATATGCAGCTCAGGCAAAGATGCCGGAATTGCGCCATAAGCAGAGCCAATCGTAGCCACCTGCCCTGGAAAAAACAAAGCTGCCACCAGCGTTGACAAGAGTAGGCCGACCAGTGAGCCAGGTATCTTGGGCCATTTTTTAGGCACCACAATAAGTCCAGCAAGACAGATACAAGCTGTCAGGATGCTGTACACATTGAGTGAAGGAAGCCGATGGATGATCTCTGCCATCGAAGGCAGAAAGGTTTCATGTCGCTCTACCCCGCGCAAGCCGAGAAAGTTAGCAATCTGACCACTGAAGATCGTCACGGCAATCCCGGCCGTGAAGCCAATGGTTACGGGCTTGGGAATAAACTTAATCAATGCCCCCAGCCTTAGAACACCCATTATAATGAGTATAATACCTGCCATAAAACCAGCTATAAGTAAATTCTCATAGCCGTACTGCATGACTATAGCCAGCAAAATCGGAATAAACGCACCTGTAGGTCCTCCGATCTGAAATTTGGACCCACCCAGTAGTGAAATCAAAATTCCCGCTATGATGGTTGTGTACAGACCATATTCCGGCTTTACCCCCGATGCAATGGCAAACGCCATACCGAGCGGGATAGCCACAATCGCCACGATGCTTCCAGAAATTAAATCCTTTCGTAAAGCCCCTGCGTTATAGCCTTCAAACCTTCCTCTCCACTTCATCCTGTAACCCTTCTTTTCTGTAGTAGCATTACTTCTCGTTACGTATGCCTTCCAGCAACGAGATCGCTTCGACTAAATGATTGTCAAAAATTCGCCGCGCCACCGCTAGCAGCTCCGTTAAGAGCGGATCACGTAGTGAATACACGACCGTTGTGCCTTCCTTGAAGCTGTTCACCAAATTTTTAGCCCGTAAAACAGCCAATTGCTGCGATACGGCAGAACCTTCGGAACCAAGCGCAGTCTGCAGCTCGTTCACATTCCGTTCCCCTTCACTCAGCACCTCCAAAATGCGGATGCGCAGAGGGTGAGCCAATGCTTTGAAAAAGTCAGCCTTAAACTTCTGGAGATCTCCTTCCATTCCTGCGCCGTCCCCCTCACAGAATTGTTTCATAACGATCAACAATATCTGAATATTTGAATATTCAGTACAATAACAGCTTTGGGTCAATTGAACTATGATGTTACTCACACTTCACCATGCGTATAGTCACATTTTTCCACACTTTTATCTTTCAGGGTTGACAGCTTCCACAGGTTTCCATTAACATAACAATTAACTTTAAGAAAAGGGGGCCGACAGACATGACCAAGCTTTACACGATAATGACAATCAGTCAGCATGATACAATCACATATTCGAAATTTCGTCTCATCGGCCCCGTTCGGGCAACATGATGGGGGTATCACGCTGTCTGACGGCGTGATATGCCAGGCTTTTTTTATTTTGTATGCTATTGAAAGAACAGGTTATTTATATTTTTATGATGTACTAATCATAAAATGTAATGACACTTTCGGTGCAGGAAGCCGTAGACGACAAGTCTGCGGCTTTTTTGTTTTTTTCAAATCTTTTTTTACGATGTTATGAATTTACATGAAGAAGGGAACTACCCATTTATTATGAATATACAACCTACGACCAATTCATCTTTTCATGAAGGACCATACAGCCACCTGATGAAGCTTCCGGCAGGGGATCTGACCGTGTACGCTTCGCAGCAACTCTTTTCCTCACTGGATTACAAAGTGTTCGAGATGGCTAATAACAATTTACAAATTCCAGGTATCCGCTATATGGGATACACACCGGATGTACATGTAGGCGTCGGAACCTGCATCGGTACAACTGCGGTATGGGGAATGGAAGACGGCTATGTATCTCCCTCCATCGTCGGTAGCGATATCGGCTGTGGCATGCGCGTACACCTGACCAATCTGCACAAGGATGCCTTGAAGGAAATCAAGCTGCGCCGCAAGCTGGTTAAGACGATCGACAAATACTTGCCGATGGAAGCCCACCAACGCGGACATTATTCGGATATACGGCTGGAGCATATTGTACGCAAGGGTTTGCATGGCTTACCTAATAAATATATTCCGGATAGCTACACTCCTAAGAAATCCACCTCACTGACCCATGTAGAGCACAGTAAGTTCTCCTTTGACGAGGAAGTGCTGAATCTCGTCGAAGATCGTACTTGGCACCGGGCTCATCGGCAGCTCGGCACGCTGGGTGGAGGCAATCATTTTGTCGAAATTCAGGCGATTGAAATTGCAGAAGAAAATAGAGAAGTCGCTGAAGCTTGGGGGATGTTCGACGGTCAGGTGGCTGTGATGATTCATTCCGGATCACGTGCTTGGGGGGGAGCAGTCAGTCAGACCAGTTCATCTGCCATTGCCAAAGCGATGAGCCGTCTCGGTCTCGGCACCTCCGATCCGAGACTGGTATTCGCACCGCTGGATCATCCCGAGGCAGCACATTATGTGGATATGATGTATTCAGCGCTGAATTATGCTGTGGTGAACCGACATCTGATTGCATACTCCGTGCGAGAAGCCTTCCGCGATGTCTTTGGTACAAAGTGCGAGTTGCGTACTCTGTACGATCTGATGCACAATTATGCTTGGGAGGAATCCCATCCGGATCACGGTAGCGTGTTTGTACATCGTAAAGGTGCGACGCGCGCTCTTCCAGCAGGACACCCCGACAATCCGCGACCTTATCAGTCGACTGGGCATCCGGCCCTGATCCCCGGTTCTATGGGGACTGCCTCTTATATTATGGTAGGTTTACCAGGCGGTCAGGATAACTTTCACTCCATCTGTCATGGAGCGGGCCGTATTCGCTCGCGATCTGCAACCAAACGGCTCGTGAGTGTGGACGATTTTGCAGGCGCTCTGGGTGTAGGGACAGACGACGAAATTGTGGTCAACCAGGCATCTCTGGAAAGTATTATCGACGAATCTCCACAAGCCTACAAAAATGTAGATGATATTATTGAAAGTGTTACCGGGGCAGGACTTGCAGCCGTTGTAGCCAAATGTAGACCGCTGGCCGCCCTGAAAGGAGCAAAATAATGTTGAGTATAGACACCCCAGCTATTTATGAATTTGACGAACGTACAGATGGACGCATTACCGGTTATGCTGCTTATGCCCGTCTGATCGACGGTATTAGTGAAGCACTTTATAACCGCTATGGCGTAAAATATGAGTTGTACGCCAGTGATGATCCCAATATTGAGTATTGGGATTTGCTGGAGGAGGATATTCGTTCAGGCAGCCCTGAGCTGGAGCATGTGGCACGGGTGTTCGATCGTTTGGAGGAACGCACCATCCAGTATGACGATGACGGGCCAACTCCTGAATACGGTGTGCATCTGTCGATGCGTAACAATGTATTTGCCTATCCCAAATGGGGGATTGCACTGGCACGAGTTCCCTTTTTCCGTGATAATGGCGTATATAATGAAGATTATGTGTTTGCCATAGGCGACCAGGAGCTGCAAAGCTTCCTCGCAGGCGTACGCGGTCGTGAACGCAAGCAAAATATGAAGCGTGTCACCGTCTTTACCGATACAAGCCGTGGACTCTCCCGGCAAGCAGAACCGATAACCCGCGCAATTACGCGGGATGACGTGATTTTGAAAGCGGAAATCAAGCGGGATATCTTCCGATCACTTGATCAGTTTTTTGAAGCGGATCGTACCTTCTATCAGACTTATAACATTCCTTACAAGCGTGGGATTCTGCTATACGGCCATCCAGGCAACGGTAAAACAACCCTAGTGAAATCTATTGCCAATAGCGTGCCAGGTCCGGCCGCTTACTGGCAAATTACAGAATATACAACCAGTGAATCGGTCAAAGAGGTGTTCGAGGCAGCTACTCGCCTGGCTCCGATGGTGCTGGTCATTGAGGACATTGATTCCATGCCTCAGGAGGTTCGTTCCTTTTTCCTGAATACGCTCGACGGCGCTACGTCCAAGGAGGGTATCTTCCTGATCGGAACGACCAATTATCCCGAGAAAATCGATCCGGGTCTGATGAACCGGGCGGGCCGCTTCGATCGGGCTTATGAAATCAGTTTGCCTGACGAAGCGCTGCGACTCGCGTATCTCAAGCTGCGTAACTTCCTTGTTTTTGCAGGTGAGACAGGTACACAGAAGGCGGCAGCGATGACAGACGGCTTCTCCCTGGCTCAGCTCGGAGAACTATATGTCAGTACGGCTCTAGAATGGCATGAACAAGGAAAAGCCGATATTGAGCTGATTATTAAAGGTATGCGAGGCGAGCTTGATAAAAGCCGCAAGCAGGACTGGTTAAAAAATGTATCCGAAGGACGAGTCGGCTTCTTTTGATTCATCCTTTTATTGCCTCATTATGAAATTTATGTTACATTGATAAACAATAAAGTACCGAAAGGGTGACCTTAAGCCAATGATCTACTAATCCTATTCCCAAAGAAAAAACGTAATCTTACGAATTTTCTGGATAGGATTAGTGTAGGCTTTTGGGTATTAACGATAAGAGCATTGCTTCTTTGACGGGAGCAGTGTATCTTCTTGTTCGTATGTCTGCCTCCTATCCAGAGACCAATGGATAAGGAGGTTTTTTTGTATAAAAAGAATACTCGCAATTCTCATGATCAATATATTCATTGTGATGGTCGGCGTGGGTTTGATCACCCCTATTCTGCCGGAACTGATCATTGAATTTGGTGCCAGTGGGCGGGCCATCGGTTTATTGGTGGCAGCCTATGGCATAACGCAATTCCTGCTCTCGCCCATGACCGGGCAGCTGTCTGATCGATACGGAAGAAAAGTTTTTATCGTCGTAGGTGTTATTGTTTTTGCTGTAGCTAAATTGATCTTTGCTATTGGAGATGACCTGTGGATGCTGTATACCTCAAGACTTCTGGAAGGAGTTGCAGCAGCCCTGATTATTCCACCCATGATGGCATATGTAGCTGATATTACAACAACCGAAGAACGTGGCAAAGGAAATAGTCTACTAGCGGCAGCGATGTCATTTGGATTTGTCATTGGTCCAGGACTTGGAGGCCTTCTTGCAGGATATGGAACGAGAGTGCCACTGTATACAGCAACAGGTGCAGCTATGATTGCAGTTATTTTTTCAATCGTTTGTTTACCTGAAAGTTTATCGAAAGAACAAATGAAGGCAGCACGAGCAAGAATTAATCATCAAAGAGAGTCTATTTTCAAACAGTATGCAAGGTCATTGAAATCAAAATATGCGATGTTCTTTGTCATTGTCCTGGTGATGACTTTTGGACTTGCTAATTTTGAATCCGTTCTTGGTTTATATGTAACGAATAGCTTCCAATTTTCACCGCAAAATATTTCAATCCTTCTAACTGCAGGTGCTGTGATCGGCGTCGGTATGCAGGCATTAGTTGTTGCTAAAATGATCCATCAGTTTGGTGAAAAAAGGTTGATCAAAGGCTCGCTTCTCTTCACCTCTGCTGCTTATATTTTATTTCTCTTCGCCAAAGATTTTTGGAGTATCTTTCTTGTGACTTCCCTTATTTTCTTTGCTACAGCTATGCTTCGTCCAGCTCTTAATACACAATTGTCGAAGATGGCAGGAAATGAGCAAGGATATGTAGCTGGTATGAATAATGCCTATATGAGTGTCGGGAATATTTTAGGTCCTACTCTAGCGGGATTTTTATTTGATGCGAATATGTTCGCTCCATTTTTAACAGGCTGTTGCATTCTTTTGATTACCTTCTTGATTACATTAAAAATGAAATAAAAGAGGACAACTGATGAGCAAAAGGCAGCTACGGGTGCGAGGCTTTATTTTTCAAATGCCCAGCTGTAGCTGCCTGTCTGTTCAGTTTATTCCGTTTCCCCACTCAGTCGGTTCAAAAACTGGATGGCCCGTGGGCTGGTTGGCTGCTCCAGCACCTGATATGGCGTACCCTGCTCAATGATTACGCCCTGATCCATTAAGATTACATGGTCAGCAACCTCTGCCGCGAACTTCATTTCATGGGTGACAATAACCATCGTCATCCCTTCGGCAGCCAACTGCTTCATGACCTTGAGCACCTCACCTACCAACTCGGGATCAAGAGCAGAGGTCGGCTCGTCAAACAAAAGCACCTCAGGTTCGACCGCCATTGCCCGGGCAATACCGACCCGTTGCTGCTGTCCTCCCGACAATTGATGTGGATAGGATTCCGCTTTATCAGCCAATCCCACCTTCTTAAGCAGCTCCAATGCATGTTTGCGCGCTTCGTCCTTGCTTTTTTTCTGAACCGTGACTTGCCCCTCCATCACATTTTGCACAGCGGTCATATGGGGGAAAAGGTTGTAGGATTGAAATACCATCCCTGTCCGCTTACGCAGTGCCAAAATGTTTTCTTGTCGAAGCTTCGTTCCTTTCGCAAAACTCAGTGCAATATCACCTACCTGAATTTCTCCCTGGCCGGGAACCTCCAGCAAATTCAAGCAGCGTAAAAGCGTTGTTTTACCAGAACCGGAAGGACCGATAATTACAAGCACTTTCCCCTTATCCAACGTCACGTCAATCCCCTTAAGCACTTCCAGCGAGCCGAACGACTTGTGTATATTACGAATTTGGATCACCGGTACAATCTCCTTTATCTAACGGAAAAACGGCTCAGACGCTTTTCCAAATAATTTTGCAGCACAGTCAATATCGTACTAAACAGCAGGTAAATAACCCCAGCCTCGGTATACACTAATAACGGTTCGTATGTGGTAGCTACAATCTGATTAGCCGTTCTGAACATTTCCACATAGGTGATAGTGGCAGCCAGTGAGGTATCCTTTACCAAACTGATGA
Organism: Paenibacillus sp. T2-29; assembly: GCF_052921365.1. Lineage (NCBI taxonomy): Bacteria > Bacillati > Bacillota > Bacilli > Caryophanales > Paenibacillaceae > Paenibacillus > Paenibacillus sp. T2-29. The sequence goes on from NZ_JBREVE010000011.1 coordinate 55,709, forward strand.
ATGAATTGGCAAGCGGAGGCACCGACACACGGGAAGCTTGGGGGAGCACGATCCGCCTCAGCACTTGCCAGCGTGTCATCCCCAAGGAGTATCCTGCCTCCCATTGACCCTCCTGAATGGAAATAATAGCCGCACGCATAATTTCAGAGCTATAGGCCCCCACGCTGAGCGTAAAGCCGATCACTGAAGCAATAAATGGGTCCAGTGTAATACCCACCGAAGGTAAACCATAGAAAATAATATACAATTGCACCAGCAAAGGAGTTCCTCGAATCACCCATACATAAAAGCCGAAAATCAGCTTGAGTATTCTCCATTTGGACAACCGGGCGAGTGCAGTGATCAGCGCCAGTAGGAGTCCCAGAGCAAATGAGATCAGGGTGAGCGGAATCGTAAAAGAAACCCCTGCTTTTAGCAGAGGTAATAATGAATCCATAATAATTTGTATTTGGCGATCATCCATTGTACAGACATCCTTTATTATTTGGACACATCGGCTCCAAAATATTTTTCAGAAATTTTCAGATACGTACCGTCAGCCTTCATATCAGCCAACGCTTTGTTGACTGCCTTGATCAAATCTTCGCTGCCTTTATTAAATACAGCTGCACTGTGTGAAGCATCCGCAGATTCGTCCACCTTTTTGATCGGAGCATCAGGCTTTTGCTTTTTCAGATCCAGATAAGACAATCCGTCGTTGACGGTCGCATCTACCCGTTTGGAAGTGAGGAGATCAATAGCTTGGTTGAATCCTTCGGTTGCTACAATTTCCGCACCGTTGCTTTTTGCGATTTGAGTCAGGTTGCTAGTCAGGGATTGCCCTGCCTTTTTACCTTTTAGATCCGAAAATTTCTGGATGTCCGTATTATCTTCACTCACGATCAGAACTGCCTTAGAGACAATGTACGGATCGGAGAAATCATATTTTTGCTTGCGCTCATCTGTAATAGACACTTCATTGAATACTGCGTCAAACCGCTTGGAGTTCAAGCCTGCAAATATTCCGTCCCATTGCGTCTCGATAAATTCCGGTTGCACACCCAGGCGCTTACTTACTTCAGTTGCAATATCGACGTCAAAGCCTGTCAGTTTGCCAGCAGCATCATGGTAAGTAAACGGAGCATAGGTACCTTCCGTACCGATTCTCAGCTTGCCACTGGCTTTGACAGATTCAAGAGTAGCTGCAGCCGTTGTATCTGCTTTTCCATTATTAGAACCGTTCTCTCCAGTAGATGCATTATTCGTGCCCGCGCCTTTATCATTGTTGCCGCAAGCCGAAACCAGCAATGCCATCACGATGAATACAATCGGCAAAAAACTAAATTTTCTCATGTTATCCACACTCTTTCCCTTTTTCTTGATCACCTAGCGCAGGCTAGTCATTGAATAGTACATCATTCATTTTCGCGCGTCAATGCTTTTATCCAATAATCCCTATCCAAAAGGTAAGTTATATTTTTTTATCATCTAAGGCTATTCTAGGTTGACTCAATCATAGGCAGGCTATTCATTTTCACTCCCCTCGCAGCAACTTTTTGTGTACCATTACATAAGAGATTTCGTATAATAGGTTTTAAAATACAGATTAGAAATATTTACCGGAGTGTGATCATGGATACCCATAATACAACTTTATCCCCTGAAGGAAGGCACTCAGCCTGGGCTACCTTTACTTCACCTTTAAAGCAATCCAAAGCGTTCACCCTCTTGTGGCTTGGACATTGGATCGCTATGTTAGGAAGTTCTGTTACGACAGTCATTTTGCCACTGGTTATCTATTCTCTGACAGGCTCGACCACCATCATGGGATTGGCGATGACGGTTTATATGCTGCCAAACGTACTTATTCTTCCTTTCGCAGGAATGATTGTGGACAGAATTGACCGAATTCGCCTCCTTCTGTTCACGAATGTCGCCCGCTTTGGTCTGATGCTCGTTGCATCGGTGTTGATGTTTACGGACGGGATGAAGTTGCCGTTCCTATTCGTTGGCCTTGCGTTGTACGGATTGATGGATGGTATCTTTAATCCGGCTTATTCGGCCTTACGTGCACAAGTGTTCACACCGGACATCCGCAATGCTGCCAATGCACTAAGTCAAATCAGTATACAAGCCGTTCGTCTACTCGGTCCTCCGCTAGGAGGCTTTATTGTATCCTTTTCCTCCCCGGGTGTCGGCTTTGGACTGGATTCTATCGCTTATCTGGTATCCTTTGCCTGTTTTTGGATGCTAAGTGCTCATTTGGCCTCCATCATCGGTAAACGTCAGGCCGATTCAGAACAGGAAGATCAGGGTGGACAACATTTTCTCAAGGATTTTATAGCAGGCTTTGCTATTCTCAGAAGTCATCCTTGGCTATGGATTACGATTCTCGCCTTTTCTTTCATTAATATCTGTTATTCAGGTATTATCGCTGTGCTCATCCCGTGGCTGTTCAAGGTTCATCATGGCTATAATCCAGTCGTATACGGCATTGCAATGGCAAGTAGTGGCATTGGTGCCATGCTGGGAGCCTTTGTGTATGGATCACGCAAGCATTGGAAACACCGCGGTCTGCTCGCTTACTTAGGAGCTTTTGTCAGCGGTCTCGCCTTACTGCTGTTGTCTATAGTCACCTGGATGCCAGGATTGATTATGAGCATGATGCTCGAAGGATTTGGCATTATGATTTTTGCAATTATCTGGGAGACAAGCCTGCAGGAATTAGTCCCCGCTGAATCCTTTGGACGTGTAGCCAGTCTGGATTTGATGTTTTCCTTTGCACTGCTTCCTGTCGGCTATCTGGCCGTAGGTGCCGTGGCGGACAAGCTTGGTGGCATCCTCACCATTGGTATGTTTGCAACCATCGGCATGTGTATCGTGCTGGGCGTGCTAATTGTTCCTCATATCAGACGGTTTCAATAGGGGAATATGTAACCTTTTCTCCAAAAAAAGCTGCTCCCACAGGTTCATTTGTGAACCTTGCGGAAGCAGCTTTTTTCCATTTTGACTCGCGTCCCATAGGGACGAGTCTATTCAATAATTCATAAAGTTAACCTCTGCTCCGTCCAACGGAACGGAAGATCAAGCTCACAATCACGACTAGCACAATCGCACCAATTAATGCAGGAACGATGTAGAACGATCCGATTTCAGGACCCCAGTCTCCCAGAATCAAGCTACCCAACCATCCACCGATAAAACCAGCGATGATGTTACCAATCACGCCACCCGGAACATCACGACCTGCGATAATTCCTGCAAACCAACCAATAATACCGCCAACAATCAATGCCCATAACCAACTCATTTTGCGTCACCTCGTTTAAGTTTTTATCGTTGTGTTCTATTATTAACCACTCGAACTCCTTTTGAACACACAGAGACCAATTGGTTAATATTACCACGCAATGGAACGCTGATTTGGGGGCTTGATATCATCCTACGTGCCTCCCAGATTATTTATGCTCTTTGTGTGAAAAGTGTGTCTCCTATTCGTTTATCCTTGTATTCCTGCTTTTTTTGTGCCATCCTCACATTATGGCTTCACTGAAGTCACTTCATGCATAAGTTACAAAAATAACAAATTATTAAGGAGTGACCCCCACTGGAGTGTCGAGTAGGATGTGCTGCATGTTGCATTGCCATTACGATTTCTTCCCCTATTCCCGGCATGCCAGACGGAAAACCTGCTGGTGTTCCATGCCCTCAGCTCACGCCTGATTACCGTTGCCAATTATTTGGAAAACCCGAGCGTCCTGCCGTATGCAGTGGCTTTCATGCGGATAAGGATACATGCGGAGACACTAATGAAAGAGCATTTGAGCTGCTGAGAGAGCTGGAGAAGTCCACTTTACCAAGTAAAACTTAAGGCGAACTCATTCGATATGAAGGAGAATTTTTGATTATGAATGTTATTGAAAAAAGAATTGCCGAATTGAAGCAGTACGGTCCCGATCTTACCACCCCCAAAGATATGGATTTATTTTGGGACAAAACACTGAGAGAAGTTCACGCCAAACCTGTACATGCATTCAAAACGCCCGTAGAAACCCCGTATCCTCATATGAGGGCCTATCGGGTCACTTTTGAGGGGGTCGATGATACGCCTCTGCATGCCTGGTATGTACGCCCCCGATATGCTGGAGATCAAAAACTTCCATGCATCGTTCTGTTTCATGGCTACACCGGCGGAAAGGGCTATCCTGAAGATTATTCATCTTGGCTAATGCTTGGTTTTGCTGTATTGGCGGTAGATGTTCGTGGTCAGGGAGGAGAAACGGGAGATCGTCGGAATGATCCACACGGAACCGTTAAAGGCTGGGTTACGAAAGGAATATTGGACAAGGATACCTGCTACTACAAAACGATTACAACCGATGCCCTTAGAGCCGTAGATTGGGCGGCGGAGCAGTCCGATGTCGATGCAGATAAAATCGCAATAAGTGGCGCCAGCCAGGGTGGTGGACTTGCATTAATGGTGGGTGCGCTCAGCGATAAAGCTGCTACTATAGTAGCGGATATTCCTAATATGTGTCATATGGATTTTGGCATGATGAATTCTACCAGTTCACTGACAGAAGCTGCCGAATTCGCAAACCGCTTCCCCGAGCATTTGGAGCAGGTACTACATACATTGAGTTATTTTGACGTGATGAATTTAGCTCATCGCATTCGTATCCCGGTCATGTTATCTGTAGGGTTGAAGGATACGGTGTGCATGCCAGAGACGATTTTTGCTGCTTATAACCGCATTGAATCACCAAAAACAATTGAAGTTTATCCGTTCACCGGACATTGGGTAGAAGGTTTCCATAGACGCAAGACGGCTGAATTTTTAGTTCAAATCTTAGCATTAGATTGAGTTAACAGTTTCCTCCGGTTCCGGTGCATAAAAAAAGAACACCACGCATCTATCTGCGTAATGTTCTTTCAACTGCATCGGAGCCAGTCCTGCTTACTCTGACAAGCTCCTCGACACTTCACAGCAAAGCATCTCTGCAAAGTTTACGATGCAGTTCGCTGTTCTGCTGCCGAATCCCCTGTCCATTTTCGCACCCAAAAAAAATCCATAATCATCAGGCCAAACGGAATGAAGGATGCAAACATAATGAAAAGAGGCCGCCGTATAGACCAATGCAATGCGGTTTTTCCATAGATCAGAGCAACGAGGAGCAACAGAAAGCTCACCCGGTATATGTTACCAATCACCATAACCGCTTGGGTCATGCCCGCAGCTTGCAGCGGCTGGTGGGTGAATAGTATCGCCAAATACGCTATAGCTTGAATCCAGAGCATGAGCCGGACACGCCCCAAAGGTGTTCTTAACACAAATTCAATCCCCTCTCCATGAGCAGGAATGTTCTCTCATCCCTTATGCATCTTTTATTATAACGAAAAGATCCACAAACTCCAACCTATCCATTTTTGAATTTTGACCAAATGAGTTGTGTTTGATACAGTTGTGTAAGAGGTGATTATAAATGCTTAAACTGGGTATACTGGACCAATCTCATATTCCTGAAGGCGGTTCCGCTCAAGATGCATTGTCTAATACAACAGATTTAGCGCGTGAAGCTGATCAACTGGGGTACAGCCGCTATTGGGTATCCGAGCATCATGCATCCAAAACACTAGCACACTCCAGTCCCGAGGTATTGATTGCCCATTTGGCCGCTCATACATCGCGTATTCGTGTGGGTTCAGGCGGTATTATGCTACCACACTACAGCGCATATAAAGTAGCTGAAAACTTCCGTCTGCTGGAGGCGCTCCACCCAGGACGCATTGACTTGGGGATTGGGCGTGCTCCAGGCGGCTTGCCGCTGGCTACTCGCGCTTTGCAGGAAGGGAAATACCAAGCTGTCGAACAATATCCACAGCAGATTCTAGATTTAATCGACTACTTCCATGATTCGGTGCCTGACAATCATCGGTTTGCTGGTCTTCACGCCTCCCCGATGATATCGACCGTTCCTGAATTATGGTTGCTTGGCTCCAGTGGGGAGAGCGCCAGATTGGCCGCGATGATGGGTGCCTCCTATGCCTTTGCCCAATTTTTCGGTACTCCGGGCGGCGTAGAAGCTACCGCGCGTTACCACGAGCAATTCATGCCTTCGATTTTAGGAGATAAGCCCCGCTCTATGGCGGCAGTTACGGTAGCCTGCGCTGAAACTGAAGAGGAAGCTGAGCAGCTGGCGTCCAGTGCTAGTTTGTATTTCCTTTTACTCATGCAGGGTAAAGAAATGAATTCTCTTCCATCGGTGAAAACAGCCATGTCCTATCCCTATACAGAATTTGATCGTGAGCGGCTGCGTCAGTCCGCAGCATGGCGTGTTGTTGGCACTCCTGAACAGTGCAAGGAACAGCTGCTGAGACTGGCTGAGCAGTATCGCACCGATGAGTTACTGGTCGTTTCATCCATTCATGACTTTGATAAACGTGTTCAGTCCTACCGACTGCTGGCCAAAGCTTTTAATTTAGTATAAACAGACGGTTGAACTGAGGCTAATTTTCAAAAACATTAAAACCCCCGCCTGCCTATAATGGCAACAGCGGGGGTTTGTTGTAGAGGATCGGTTCATTAGAACCAACCCATCTGTACTATAGAAGTAGTGTAGACACCACAAAAGTTGAATGTTGCATGGTACTTTGGTAGTATATCCAACGGAACGAAAGTATGAGTTGTTTACTTCTAAAGTTCCATCATCCATATACCAAAGGCTCATACGCTATACTTCATATCTTCAAAAGAGTGCAACCAAAAGTCCCATCTTTTTACTCGTTCCCAACTAAGTTTGTCATGGTTAAATTCTAGGGCTCTATGCCCCATACCAGCTTACCTTGCTGATATACGGTGCCTTGGTCCCAGTCTGCGAATTTTGTCTGGGCAGCTCCATAGGAGTAATCGTTAGTCTCATCAAAGTTACTCCAATTCGCCGCATGAATACGAGATTGAATCTCTCCAGTTTCGCCGCCGGGCTGGATCGTTCCTGCTCCATCTGTGAAAGAAATTTCTACATATTTATCTGCCTTGGACTTCGGATTTGGCAAAGTTACAAAAGTTGCTTTTACCTTTTCATTACCAATTCTGGCCCAGTCTACAAAAAACTGCTGAGCTTGTTTGCTCTCATCTGTGTAATAGTAGCGAATTTTCAGGTCACTCAACTTCACAGCTGTTTTTCCGGTATTTTTGATATTAAATTGAGGCCGGATTGCATTATCCTTGGCGTTCGTGTCATCAGTGCGATATTGAAGCACAATCCCTTCATTATTACCGCCTGGTGTACTTCCACTGTGATCGCCACCGTTGTTTCCACCATTGTTATTACTACCATTGTTGCCATCTCCGCCGCTATTCCCGCCGTTGCTTCCTCCACCATGATTGCTGGAGCCTTCCAGAATCGCCTGTTTTACAAATTTGCCGGAAGCCGTTAATTGTGAATCAGGCCATCCACCCTTGCGGTCAGCACCAGGCAACAGGGCAGCAGAGGTCTCATTTTTGTCGGAAAGCGACCAATTGGCCCAACTGATTTTGCGACTGGCCATAAAATCAGTCCATACTTTGGATTCATTCAGGAACGGACCACCGTTACCCGAAGCGTCACTTGTACCCCACTCGGTAGCAAAAATGCCTACACCTTTGTTCAGGGCATAATCAATCCGATCACGTAAAGATTGTCCATGCGTACCCGCATAGAAATGCACGGTATACATTGTATTTTTATCTGGAAGCGGATGGTCTGCTGCATCATGTACATCCTGACTCCAAGTACCTGTTCCTACAATAATAATATTATCCGGGTCTTTAGCTCGAATAACCTGAGATACCTCAGATGCATAAGGTCGGATTTGATTGTTCCAGTTTACATTCCCATTCGGCTCATTAGCAAGTTCATAGATTACGTTAGGCAAATGACCGTACTTCGTGGAAAATTCATTAAAGAAAGCTTTGGCTTCATTTTTATGAATGTTCGGATCGCCATCTGAGAGAATGTGCCAGTCAATAATGACGTACAGGCCCAGTTTCTGTGCTGCCTCAATTGCTTCCTTCACTTTATTTTTCAATGAAGGGTTGGCAATATAACCATTTTCTTCAGTGTACAAGGCAACTCGAAACACGGAAATGCCCCAATCGTCCCGTAACCATTTCATAGTGTCCTGATTCACCAGATCCCCAAACCACTGAACGCCATGAGAACTAATGCCCTTGAGCTGTATAGGTTGTCCATTTTTATCCACCAGTTTACCGTTCTTTACTGAAAGTTGTCCGTAACGTTCCACAGGGGTCGTCCCGGCCGCCTCTGCTGTCGGCGCATTCCAGTTGAACCCATTCGTTAACGTCAATAGCAACACTGCTGTTAACATTACTGCTACTCTTTTTACGATCCTTGGCAGGACCCATTGCCCATTCATCATTTACACATTCCTTCCTTTTAATAAAGTAGATAAGACTTATCAGTACGTTGTTCTCCGCTTTTTCGCCCCCTCTTTTATACAATAAAAGGATCAGGTCCAACATTCGATGTCACTTACCTGTATATGGATGCTACTACTATTATAGTTAGTTTCATGTTACGTTTCGACTTTATCCCAGAAAATGAACAAGAAGTCACGGTTTTGGGATATGTACCCATTAGTTGCTACTATAGAGCACTGAAGGGACAAAAGTCTCATTTACTTATTAAGTTTAACCTAAAAAAAGACTGCTTCCCGATGCCTAGGCTCGGTACAGCAGTCTTATCATGATCTTATATGTGATCAGATAATATTAACAATTCGTCTTAATGTATGATGTCCCTATTACCCCTTAGCGGCAGCTTGAGGTTCTTGGGTTGCCTGATCTTCGTTCATATCGCCGCCATCCGTCGCTTGATCTGTCAGTACAGTCTCAGATGAGTTACCCATTACCTTGTCTATAAGTTGTAGCCAAGGTTCTTCACTGCCTCCACAACTCTCAATATCACCGAGCAGGGACTCTAGCGTGGTTCCTTCTTCTGGCAAATCAATAACTAAACTGTCTTCGTCAACTTGGATGGTGCAGCAGGTTTTCATTGTAAATCCCTCGCTTAATTCTTATTTGAGCATGCAGTATGCTTGCTCAGATGGGATGAACTCCCACGGATCCAGGGATAAGCCTTTTGAATCCGTCTGAAATTATAAACCTAATGCATCCCAATTGCAATGAACAAACCTTGAATTTTTAAGAATTAGCGAATCAATTCAAACATTCAGCAAGCTCTGTAAAAATTACTCCAAGCGCATAAGCCCCCGCATCTGGATAACCAAGGCTTCTCTCTCCGACCGCTCCGGCACGTCCCATACGCGCCACAATGTTTTCTGTCTTTTTGGCCCCTAGTACAGCGGCCTGAGCACCTCGTACAAAGGCTGCCTTCACATCAACATTTGATTTCGCGCTCTCTACCCAGCTATCCGCACATGGCACTAATGCATCAATAAGCGTTTTATCACCAACGACGGCTCCTCTGCCGAAAGAACGTTCGCCTGTCGACTGTATGCCTTGCACCGTAGCCTGCATCAGATCTGCGAATTCGGTAACGGTGAGCTCGTTTCTTTCGCCCGCAGAGCGTGCTGCTGCGCGAAATGCCGAGCCCCAGATCGGGCCCGAAGCACCGCCGCAGTATTCCATGATGACGAGCGAGCATGAATGTAGAAAGGTTCCCATCGTCAAAGAATCTTGGTTTAGGATGTCGCTCCATTCCCGTTTCAGCTGACGAAATCCCTTAGCAACACTCATGCCAAAGTCACCATCGCCGGCATGAGAATCAAGCTCGCAGAAAGGCACCTCATTCTTGATGATAACCTCACTCATTTTGTCAACCAGGTAGATCAGATTGTTCAACGTAATCTTGCTATCCTCAATAATTGCAAAGGCAGGAGCGGTTTCCACCTCAAAAGATACTTGCCGATTTTCGTCTGCTACAGTTGAAAGCTCCGTGAATTCAACATGATCAACAGGTCCAGACACTTTGAACGCCGGCGCGTTGCTTTCATGGGAAAGTAGCGTTTTCAACTCGCCGTCCAGCTTCATGATCGAAACTGAGATGCCCGCCATATCGATACTTGTCATATAATTGTTGACGAAAGCTCGATTGATCTTGATTCCCTTCGCTGCTAGTTCGCGAGTGACCGCATAATTGAAAAGATACAGTTCTTGCAGAGGCGTACCGCCAAAACCATTGATCAGCAGTGCAATTTCTCCGCTGAATCCGTTTTCGATCTGCATGTCTCGAAGGAGGTCGGTTACCATTCTGCGTGCCAACGTATCCGCATCTGTCAGCTTCTCGCGTCTGATTCCAGGCTCGCCGTGAATGCCCACGCCGTATTCAATTTCATCAGGCCCGAGCTCAAACGTTGGCGAGCCCTTCGCCGGCACGGTGCACGACGTCAATGCGAATCCGATACTGCGTACATTCGCAGCGGCTTTCTCCGCCACTGCTTTGACTTCCGCCAGACTACGGCCCTCTTCTGCAGCTGCACCCGCGATCTTATGCACAAGTACCGTGCCCGCTACACCGCGTCGTCCGACCGTATATAGACTGTCTTCAACAGCGATGTCGTCTTCGACCTTTACATAGTCCACTTCCAGACCATCTTCAGCAGCCAAATGGGCACCGTTTCTAAAGTTCATGATATCGCCGCTGTAGTTTTTGATAATCAGCAGTGTACCCTTTTTCCCAGCTGTCGCTCGGATGGCCTGATACACTTGAATTTGTGAAGGAGAGGCAAAGACATCACCGCAGACCGCCGCATCGAGCATCCCTTTGCCGACAAAGCCGGCGTGAGCAGGCTCGTGCCCACTGCCTCCGCCGCTGATGAGCGTTACTTTCTCCGTGTTCAGTTCCTTTTTCTTGAGCACTTTATATTTGGGTAGAAATTCCAACTCGGGATGCGCGAGTGCAAGACCGCTACACATCTCAAGAACCAAGTTTTCCGTACGGTTGATGACCTTTTTCATGCTATTTTACCTCCGCTTTGTACTGGCTGCCGATCCGGTCGGCCGCGGCAATTGCCGCTGCAACCTGCTCCACCGTGATCGGAAACGGCATGGCATGAATTGATTCCTCTTGAATGCAGGCTTTAGCAGCCACTTCTATGAGTTCTTCCTGGCTGATATGATCGACGCCGATATCGGCCAAACAGACCGGCAAACCGATAGTTAAACAGAAATCCAGTACCTGATGTAATTCTTCCGTCGGTGCATTTTCGAGCACCAGCTGTGCGATCGTACCAAATGCGACTTTCTCTCCATGGTAATAGTGGTGCGTACCTTCCAAAATGGTGAGTCCATCATGAATCGCATGGGCCGCAGCAAGTCCGCCGCTTTCGAAGCCAAGACCTGAGAGTAAAATATTAGTTTCAACGATATTTTCGAGTGCTTGTGTAACTTGATTTTCATCGCATGCCGCTTTGGCTTTGGCACCGTCTTTTAGGAGCATTTCATAGCATAGCGTTGCAAGTGCCAACGCCGCATTCGTACCTACGGCTGGCGCACACTGTCCCTCGCGTACTCCATTAGGCAGTCCAGCGTTGACCCTGGAGTAAGAGCGGGAGGTCGCACGGGCTTCAAAGTATGTCGACAGTGCATCACCCATACCTGATACGAGGAATCGGGTTGGTGCATTGGCAATTACAGTGGTGTCGACTAATACGACACTCGGGCTTTGTTTAAAATAGGCGTAATCGTCGAAGGCGCCTTCTGGAGTATAAAGAACGGCCGAGTGACTTGTCGGCGCATTTCCGTCGCAGCAATCGTCGGACAGATGATAAGCGCTTCCCCTTGAGCCACACATTTCGCCGCATCAATCGCTTTGCCGCCGCCGAGACCAACGATGCAATCACATCCATTCGCAGTGGCGATTTCCTGAAGTCTAGACACTTCCTGTCTGGAGCACTCACCCATAAAACCGCTTTCAACAAAGGTTACGTTATACTTTTCCGTAGTGGAATCAAGCTTATCTTTCACCCGCTCCACATCGGCTGGATGCGCGATCAGTAAGGCAGATTTGCCGAAGGTGCTCACATAGTAACCCAAATTTAACAATTCGTTTTCACCTTGTACATATTTGCTTGGGCTGATAAAAGCTTTTCTCATCTATAATTCCTCCCTTTATTGTGTTGGTTTCGTTCTGATTTAAACTATAAACGAACCATGTGAACTTTACATTGGAGGAATCAAGGAATATATTATAATTTGCAATTGTATTTTTTTGCACTGAAGCATGTGAATTGTACTTTTTTGTTGTTGCTTACAGGATAATTTACCATTAAGGGATGAGAATCTTGATACGTGAACATTTGAGCATCCAGAAAATCTTTGATTTGGAAAAGTGGGAGCAGTTGCAGGATTCATTAGCATCCGTTACCAAATTAGCCATTCTCACCGTCGATTATAGAGGGAATCCCGTAACTAGCCACAGCCAATGTCAATCGTTCTGCAAGAAGGTTCGCCAAGATGAGAATCTCCTTCCCTACTGCCAAAAATGTGACTCTCGTGGTGGACTTGAGGCCGTACGTTCCAACAAACCTTACATTTATCTCTGTCATTATGACATCGTTGACATCGCGGTACCGATCATTATCGACGATAAGTACATCGGCGCCGTCATGGCAGGCCAGGTTCGCCTAGCTGATCCTTCGAGCGCTTTACAGCTGGAACAGATCCTCACGTCAAAAAATGAAAAGCTGTACAGTTCCAAATGGGAGGAACTTAAGGACTACTATGCCGATCTGCCGACGATGACTTATCAGGAAATTCAGATGATCTCCAACATGTTATCCTTATTGTGTAATTATATTGTTGAAGAAGCGATGAACAAAAATCTTCTCGCGGAAATGTTCGAAAAGGCTTCGGCCATAGAATCCACTCCGCAGTTGTCCGAGATCCTTCCTGGCTACTCGCTGAAGCATATCGAAAGCCTTAAGAAAGAAATGAATAATATCTTAGCAGATGCCTATCTGAACTCCTCAGGGGATGAGGATATTCCGTGCGGAAATCCTGTACTCAAACCCGCTTTTGAATATATTTATGAGCACAAGGGTGAAACTTTCTCTCTAAAAGCCATGGCTGACTTGTGTCACATTAGTCCGAGTTATTTTAGTCGGCTGTTTGCGAAAGAAACGGGTGAGAACTTTTCCAGCTATCTGTCCCGCTTAAAGATGAAATGGGCGAAGCAGCTGCTCGAAGCCACAGATATTCCGGTATCCCAGATCAGTAGCGAGCTTGGCTTCAATGAGCCGGGGTATTTTATTAAAATATTCAAAAAATATGAAGGCACAACACCTGCGGTGTACCGAAAGTATTACAAGGGATAAATAAACGAAAAAACAGATGATTCATGGGTATATTGTTACCAGAATCATCTGTTTAAATTGGTCTTGGCAAAGCTCTTATCTAAGCTACATATCTGTGTGTACTGATCAGGCTGCCTGAGATAGTGGCTTGCGCTCGATGATCAGTTTAGTGCTTGGCTTGATGGCTCTTTTGACGACCATCATTAAGGAAATCAATACAATTACCCCCATAAAGATAGCGACCGGCATATATCCCGTATACGAAATCAGCTCTACAACCGGGTACAGGATGGCAGGTACCCTGAACGAATACTCATCAGCCGTCTCCATATAATACGCTAGCCAGGAGAGAAAGCCCCCGATCAATAATGTGTATAGAAAAAAGACGATCGACGGTTTCATAGATGCCCAAGCTGTATTCGTAGATTGCTCATAAGTGTAATCCTCTTTCATATAGCTGTACAAATGCTGTACGAACGCGTCCTTTTCGTCACTGGCAAATTCCATTTTCACTTTTTCAGGTGTGGAGCTACCTGCTTTTTTATAGGTAAGAAGCAATGTATCATCAAATTTGGTCAAATTTGTTTGCACGCTTTCTATTGCATGTAATGGAATACAATGATCATCATGCTCCATTTCTTCCATCGTCACAGTTCCTTCGGAAAGCTGCACACTGATTGCTTCTGCCTGAGCCTGAGCCAAATCGGTAAGAATGGCATGAGGATGAAGAATAGCAAAACGTTTATTATCCAATTTATAAATTTTCGTTTTCTCATCATCATGAACGGACATACAAATCCCCCTTTTTATCAGCAATTTTATTATGGTGTGTTTCTTTAGAGCTACCGTAATGTTTCTGACTGATCCTGAGCATTCGTTTCATTGTGCAAGGATTCTGATTTTTTCTTGCGAAATAATTTGGCAAAAAACTTGCCTATCACACCAAACACACCTGCACAAGCAGCACCAATAAGGACGAGCACCTTAATTCCCGCGCCCTTAAAAAAAGCAATGATTAATGCCAACAAGCCTACCTTTTTAGCTACTGCCAAGCCAGCTCCTCCCAAGATCAGTCCAGTCAGGCCATACTCAGAAATTTTGTCTGTTGAAGCATTAAAATCCTCGTATCGCTCACCTGATTTGACTGTCAACTTGGGTAATATTTTCTCATTCAAAAACTTCTTATCCGCCTCCAAATGTGCAGGATCGGACACTAATATGGCAGAGATATAACCCTGACGAGTGAGCACGCGAACATTATAATTAATCAGCTTTTCCTTGTTCCCATCCTCCGCCAGCATAGACCAAGTTAGATTATGAGTCGCTTCATTATAAAAAGGCTCCACATCCCAGCCTGTAACATACAGGCGATCACTTTCCGCCTTTTCCTTGTTACTCTCTTCCGTACCTTCTTTATAACTATCTAGAATGGCATCTGCATCGATATCTTCTTTTTCATCATCCTTGATATGTCCAAGTTCATAATATTCAAAAACAACTTCCCAATTTTGATTTTCATCCTTCGGAAATATACTCCCAATTTCCTTGCCAGATGGCTTTTCGTGATTCATCTCGCTTACCTTTGCAGTGTTAGCCGCATCCAAAAAAAGAAGAGATGAGTCTAAATCAACCGTAGCCACCTTTCCTAGGTCTACCTTTCGGCCACCTTCAACCCATTTTAATTGTTCACTGGATGAAGCCCACGCGTTTCCTCCACAGAGTAACACCAGACTAAGCGCCAACAGCGCTCCCAAAATCGTTTGGCTCCATCTCATTTTGTTGTTACATTTGTTATCTAGTCTCTTATTCAAAACTCATTACTCCTTTATAAATTCCAATATCTCCCGTGTCCCCAACCATATTAGCCACTGCTTTATATTTTGTCAATTCACAGTAGCAAAGGGCGTTTCCAAGACTTAATACTCATTTTTATACATATGTATGCAAATTTCTACTCTAATCGGACTGGTTTTACAAGGTATAGAGGAGCGATATGAAAAGACTCATCATGGACAAGCACAATTGCGTAATGGCTGCAACTTATCCGTTCAAGTCTCATCTAGCATATAAAATGTCGAATTTCAGCAGAATAAGAAATGTACACTTCACTAAACAAGCGACTATAGTCTTAGTGACTTTATTCCTGTTTTTTATACATATGTCATCTTTTTTATTTAAAAGAATGTATAGGCTTACACCGGATTGATTTATCAAATGCCGGGACATAGAAGTAAAGATAGAGGGGATGCACACTCCACTCCTCTATCAGTTATTTTAATCCACAATCATCCGTCCGGCTCCGCCGCCCTGCCAGCGGCCTGCTGTGCGCTTCCCCCGTCCGGCTCCTTCCAAAATCAACACTAGCTGCCTATGGAGCTGAGCATGTGAAAATTCCTTATATTCCGCACCACTTCGGTTCGCAATATAATGCTGGATAGATTCTCTGTCCACAGCCTCCAGGTTCAGACACATCAGTGCAAACATACAATCCATCGGATCGTTTGTACCGCTTTTGAGCAGTTCGGATGCAAAGTAGCGCATCGTTTCCGGGCGCAATGTGCTTTGATACAAGCCCGCAAACGGGACATGGATATCACTCCATGTATTAAATTCAGTAGCCATATCAGCAAAATCCTGATAATTGGAGCGAAGCACGGCTCCATCTTTGAGTTTGAACCGGCCCAGCTCCAGTTCATCCAATCCGATCTCAGCCTCGGCCTCCAGCACAATATCTGCATGATGCATGGTGAAATCCGGGCGATCTGTTTGTTCCAAAAAAAGCAGCTTCAACACCGACAGCCGCCCCGTGGCTGCATACGGCACTTCCTGTTCCTGCTCTAGCAGGTATAATCTATTCTTGTGCTTTACAATGCCTCTGCCTACGGTCAGCGCATGTTCCCCAACGGTCACGTTCATTCCGGTAATAATGCCATCCGAATAATCCTGATATCGGATATCCAGAAAGCTACGGGGGTAATCCCGCAGATTTTCCAGCATCTCGGTTTTGAGAATACGACCTTTTTCAAACTTTGGAACGATATGCGTTAACATGGGGTTCCCTCCTTTCTCTATTCTTCTTTATTTAGGGGAACAGATAGCCGATTCACACCGGGCGCAGGCGGCGGGACTGTAACTCCATCATCGGTGGTGGGTGGAGCTTTACTTACTCCAAGTAATCCAATAAATAGACGAAAATTCTTTTCTATACATCTGCGTAAATCCATCGTGTTCCCCCTGATTGAAGACTGAGGTTCATTATGATCTCAGAATTTATTACCTACCTTTACATCCCGGCTCCGCGCCCAGCCTGCTCGCGAAGTATATAATTCAGCTCACGCTTGTCCACAACATAGGTACGGGCGATCAGATCGTGAAGAGCCTGTTTTCTAGCTGTAAAGCCTGCCATGATAAAACCGATCCACAAAATGATACTCGATACAATTTTACTCCAGTAGCGGGCACTCGCACGTCCAAAGCTCAGCTTTTGGTTAAATTCATCTACTACAACGATACCAAGAGCCAGTTTGCCCACCGTAGCTCTGCATTTGGACGATTCCATGATCGCAAAATACAGCCATGAAGCCCCCAAATTCATCAAAGTTTGTCCCAATAATTGCATGGTAAAAATAGCAGTCGGCCCGTTTGTCAGCATAGAGGTTTCTGCCGGAGATGGCACCCAATCTCCAATGGCCTGAATGATGATCCAGACCAGTCCGATTATCATAAATACAAATCCTAAAATAAGGATGTCAATGATATAGGCTAAAGTTCGTTTCCAAAAACCTGCATACAGCATGTTATTCCCTCCAAGTGTTGTGTGCTTTTCTGATTTCTGCATTTGAATAATTCTTAATTTATTATTTCGTGCCGTCAAAGAAATCCAGCTCGGAGAGATCATTTTCGAAGGCAAAAAAGCGCTTGGGACCCAGATACAGCAATTCATCACGGCGGGTAATCGGTACTACATAAAAGCCCCAACGACTATCCCCGACAAAAACAAAATATTTCGTTTCCTCATTGCGGATGGAGTCCGTATCATCCTGCGGGATATCCCGACCGTACAGCTCTGCGATTTCCTCATACGGCATGGGTTCAAAAGCATCTGGCCGACTGCGGTACACATGGCGCTGACGCAGCTTACCCCCGTTGGCCGTCAGGAAGAATTCCACTTCGACCGCTTGAGACGGCCGGGAAATCGAACCGCGTACCCGGCTGCTTTCCAAACTCGCAATCAGCTCCTTCTCACGCCCCGTATGCGTCCATGCGCTGACCGTATACGGAATAGCTGGAATATGATTGGTAATGACAGGCTCAATGGTCCCCATTTTTTTAGCGTTTAGGTAACGGATAGCCCCGCGCAGACAGGCCATTTTCAACTCAGGTACCCGGCTTAAATCTTCTGCCTTTTGTCGGAACTCAATACTGCGCCCTGGCACAAATTCCTTAAGCGCTTCGCGGAACACGTCTATCCGGCAGGACTGCCCGGTCAGTTTGATAATCGAATAATCCTGCAAGCGCCCCTCCAAATAAAAATCATCCAGAAACTTGCGCACAATATTGTAGATATCTGCCTTAAGTAGCTGCTGTACTTCACGAATATTAAACACCACATCAGGCAAACCATATTCATCACGGAACCGTCCGTTCTCAATCACCGAAACCAGCCAACGATCCATTACGGCAATGTTCAGGTCGCTTTCAGCAGATAATACCTGCTCGGATTCAAAGCGACTGCGCAAGATCCCCGTACGTAGGAAAAATTCCTTTTTCATATTTTCTGCCGCACTCCACAACAGATGAAAATTACTCAGTACCCGTTGATATTCATCCCGTGTAGCATGCTCATACCGTTTGAACGCGGTAGGCAAGATCGCCTCTGCGTCACGATAGCGTTCCTCCAGCCCTGCATATACAGCATCTACACCAAACTCATCCACATGACGGTACAAATCTCCCGAAGGAATGCCGATCAGAGCATCAATATCGGTGTCAGGCAAACGCGTCTCGGCAGCATAATAACCTGCAAATACAATTTTCATAAACTGCATAATCCGGTAAGTCAGATTGTTGCCGCCAAAGTTGGTATCCCCATTTTCATACGTTGTGTGAATATCCAGCTTGTAAGCAATTCGTCCATCTTCTATCCGAAAGCGGCAGGAAGACAGATCTGTCGTGCCCCCACCACAATCAATGACAAGTGCCTGATACTCCTCACCGTCTGCAAAAGTTCCTCGTTCCATCTGGTCTGCCAACGTGTTGTAGAGCACTGCCAGCCCTTCGTCCAGCGCATCCTCTGCTTCAATCCGGTAATCAGGCAAAATATCGCTAAACATCTCAATAAACTGGGGCTGCAGCTTGACAGGAGCAGAAAAGTGTAAATTGCGAAACCGACACTTAAATTGTTGCTCGGCTGTAGCAATCACATAACGGATAAAAGCCGCTAAAATATCGCTGCGGGAAGCGGTTGCTGTATTCCCCTCAGAATCCATTAATTCTTCGATTCGCTTATAGTCATTGACCCAACGTTTAATCCCCCGTAATACCGTGGCACGGCTGCCTGCCACATCACTTCCACGTAGTGCCTCCTCCCCAAATGCATAAACGATATGCTCAGGATTAGAGCAGTCCGCGACGCGAATGGCGGTCGGCAACACTTCGATCCAGTCGCCTTCCGTACCTTCTGGGCCAGGGAATGATACATAATTGATGGCATCCAGCCTTACCGTGCTGCTCATACCTGTATCAGGGGCCGTAACGTAGGAACTATCCAAATAAGCACCTGCTGTGGTGTTCGAGGTGCCAAAGTCAATCGCCAGTACCGCATCGGTTGTTTCCGTGCCCCGAATGATCAGCTCTGCCACCGGGATTCGGTGACCTTGAAGTTTCAGCGGTAGCATCGGCTTGTCTCCATAGTAGAGGTTATAAAAATATTCTGATTCCTGTCTTCGCAAAAACAGCAAGCTATAGCTATGATTGGATGTCTCTCGCAGTTCAGCATCGCGGTGACGAGAAAGATAATATACGCCTGTTCGTCCCTCGTCCTTCACCAAATTTAAAACACCACACAATTCTCCTGTCGCATTCACCAGCAGCACATTAGATGAGCTCAGCCAAGGCAAATCGGATTCGATCCGATAGTTGTCCATGCGACCTGTGCGCACACCCTGATACAGCGTGATTTTGGCGGGAACCCGGATACCACCGTTCTCCTGTCGGCGGTCATTCCAGTTGCGCTGTAATGCCGATTGCATACGTTCAAAGCCGCCAGGATTGGGTCTGGTGATGAGTAGATGCTCCTCCGCGCTTCGAAATCGCAAAATTACGCGAATTAATTCTTCACGTGCCAGACGATTCGCAAAGCCCTCGACCAGTCGCTCCTTATCACATATGCCACGCAACTGAAAGGTCGTCATTTGCTCCAATTCCGCCCGCGTGTATTTGGTCGTGAAACGAGCGTTTTTTCGATCGGTGAGCGGTTCTAGCAACCTGTATGTATAGGGTCCGTTCATCGTTCACATGTCCTTTCTTAGCCATTTAGCTTTAATAGAGGGCGATAGCGTCAATTTTCATTGTAGGTTCTTCCTCCAAAATGCCGAAATGACTGGTCCAATACAATTCCGTCGTAAACCGTGCTGGAAGAAATAAATCGAGAATCAAATCGACTTTGATTCGTGAGAGCATCGTCTCCTCCTGACCAATATATATGAGCAGTTCGTCTTTTTCCTCACAGTTGGTGTAAATGATCGAGCGATGAAAGACGCGACGCATCGTTTGTTTTAGCAGATGTACGGCTTCCCCCGTCTCATACAGGCGCAGCAGGCCTTCAGCAATTGCGTCCTGTTCCTCACGGTTTAATTGTCCAAAAGCTTCCTTTACCTTCGGGCCAAAAATGCCATCCGCAATATCACGCTGAACAAACCGGATATGATACTCTCGCCGATTCATTCCTTGATACAAATCGATCTCCGCCAGAAAATGCATCATAATATCAAATAGCGACTCTCTCAGCTCTAGATCCTCTGCTGCATCCGGTGGAAACAGATCCCGAAAAATAGAATAAAAGCGGTAGTACGGATTAATCTCCACTACCTGCTCCAAATGGGAAGTATTCAGCTCAGCCAAGCTAAGCTCCATATACGGAGAGTAGCTGACAGCGGGTACAAAACGGATTTTATCTACATCCAGCCCCTGTTTCCTTGCGCGCATGAGCAGATCCCAAACATAATTCACACCCATTCTCCTTCACACTTGTACTCTGGAAAATACATCTGCACTTCCGACACCAGAAAGCTCATTAAATCGGATAAAATGTAAGCAGGTGCAGTTGGCAAAACATCCTCGGAACCACGTCTGAACCCCAAACGCATGATCTGCTTGCCATCCTCTGTTCGTACATTATCGCTGACAAACGGATTTAACAGATACGTCTGAGTTTTGGTTACAAGGTTGCTTATATCATTTCTCCCTGCACCTCCCCAGATGTCCACACGCTCTAGCTCCAGCCCCTGTGCCGCTTCAAACGAATTGACGATGCGCGTGATCTCTGCTTTAGCCCGGACAATCACGGCCTGTTTCCCTGCATAGCGACCCAAAAAGCTGTCTTGCCGCCGATTGGACAATACCGGATAGGTCTGACGACTAAGCTTGGTTGTAGCTGGTTTCGTAACCTTCAACACATTCCATTCGCCAGATTTATCACGTGGTGTGACAATCGTCAGTTCCTCCTCTGTCCGCTTGATATAGCGGATATCGCTTTCAGTCCCGTCAATCAGGTAACCATGCTCTGGTCCTGTTTTACGCAAAGGCAGCACATGCTCATAGTTCACACGATCCATAGCTGGTATAGGAAAACCGCTGTTCTTTAGAGCCAGTCTTTCAATGTTCCATAGCGGAAAAACATCGGCTTTCTTAAAAATGTCGAATTCCTCCAACGAAATCGTGATTTCATGGATTTCTTCATGAGCGGCCGGCTCGCCGTCTCCACCAATCAATACACAGTCCACAAATTTATAAGCGTACGGGTGATTAATCGTTTTCCACGGCATACCATTTTGCATAAACGTATGATACAACTGCTCAATCTCCAAAATATAAGAACGGTTATGCTCCAAGCGAAAACGTATCGGATAGTTTCCGGTTTCCGTGACCAGCATTCCTGAGAAAATTCGCTTGCTGCGTACCAGTGCCGAGATTCGTTCGGTCTCCATTTCGAGAAAAAGCGTAAACAACGGCATCTCCCCGCCTTCGCCCACCACCTCTGCCACACGGCTGATGTCTACCTGTTTTTCTTCTGCATCGGAGGGCAACACAGGATATAAAAATTCATGAATCGGGTCATAGTCCTCACGCGATGTCAATGACACATACACATCAAACTTTTCTTCCGTATTCTCAATTTCCTCAAATACCCGCCGTTCTAGCTGGCGGGTCATTTCTTCCTGATATTCGACGAGGTTCATAAATACCCCGGCCATCATATTTTTCAGTAAACGTCTCTGCTCTAAATCGTCCATCTTGCTCAAACGATCCTGTACCAGCTCTTTCACGACGCCTCACTCCTTTCCGACTCCAGCATTCAATGAACATTAAAAACTTATTTCCCGTTCGCAGCAGCCTGATCTAAGCTCTCTGAATTAGACGCCCCGGCTGCTTTAGAAGCAGAATCAGCAGTTCCTTGCTCTTTGCTGGTGTCCGCCTTGGCCGAAGCGGCATTGCCATCCCCCGTACCACTGCTCTTTGCAGCCGGAGAGGCCTCATTCTTCGCGGGCGTAGTACCTGCTGAAGCCGTCGGCGCAACCTTCGTTTGCGATGCTGTGGCAGAGGTTGCCCCAGCAGAAGATGAAGCTTCACTCGCTGCGTCCCCGGTATCTGTGTCGTTCATCGCTCCGTCAGACAATCCCAATCCAGCAGGAAGCTGACCATTTTGCTGCTGCTCCGCGCTCTGCTTTTCCTCCGCCTTGGCTATGCTCCGCTCCAGCGCCAGAACACTTTCGAGCTTATCGATCTCCTGATAAATCTCTTGTGCCCCGCTATAAGCATCAATGGCTCCTTCATAATCGAGATCTTTCATCAGCCGATCCCCTTTGGCCTGAAGTTTGCCAGCTTGAATCTCCTTGAGCTGCTGCTGGATGGATGTCAATTTATCATTGGTCTCAGTAATTTTCTTCTCCAACTCTTTTTGCGCGGACGTATAACCGGATTCCATAGCAGCCTTATTGGCTTTCTTATACAGCTTAAGTGCATTGTTATAATCGCCACCCTGGAATTTTAAATCTCCGTCCTTCATCCAGCCCGCCGTCTCAGCATAGCTGTCCAGTTGGTCGATTTTTTTTTCAATATCCTTCACATTAAATGGCGGATATAGCCCGGCGCTTTTCCGTGCTTTATCGTAGCTGGCTTCAGCTTTGATAAAATCGGCCTTTTCCACATAACTGTCTCCGTCGACCATCAATTGAGATACTTTCTGCTCTGCCGTGTACAACCGCTTGTGAATTTTATCATTAATCTTAACTGCCGCGTTTTTCGCTTCACTGTAGGATTTGAGCGCTTTTGCATAATCGCCAGCTCTTGCATAATCATCCGCGGCCTGAGCCGATTCGATCATCGTTTCCAGCGCAGCCGCTTTGTTCGCAGCCATACGCGCCAGCGTAATCCACGCTCCCCCGCCCACGATTACAAAGGCGAGCAACGCAATCAAGATCCGTTTGATCAGCTTACGACGGTTTTTAGGTTTTTCCTGAAAAACTTTGTTTACATAAATGGCGGCAGCCGTGTAATTATTAACCGTCCGGCGCTGTTTGCTCAGCAGAACCTCTTCCAACGTATCCGTCAGCATACCCGGGTCCTTCGCTTCCTCCAGCGCACCCAGCATTTCCGCCAGTTCAACATCCTCCCACATCCCAGATGTAGCGAGCAGCATGACATCTCCATCTGCAAGCTGTGTCTTTTTGGCGAAATGGGCATGAACCCCATTCGGATTCCCGAGGTATTCCAGCAGATTGCCCCGTTCCTCGTGTGTACTGGTCGCTTCGTCTGGAATACGTCCATCATCCGCCAATGACTGAGCCAGGCTGTGATCCTTACTGCGAAAATTAAGCCTTCCATTGCGAAAATGATATAGTCGCACATTACCGCACGAAACGTACACCATTTTGTTATAGTTGGTCACTACCATCAGTAGACTGGCCTTGAGCCGGACACGACGGCTTTCAAATTGCAGCCATTCCTGCGCTTCACGCAGATCTCTCATCAAGCGCCGCTTGGACATGGAAGGTTTCTCCATGAAGTTTTCCAGCACCGTTTTGACAACCATTTCTGCGCTGCGCAGCTCCTGATCTGAATCCAGACCATCTGCGAGAACATAACAGGCCATGTCGTCCGTCTCCATGAATGCAAAATAGTCCCGGTTGTCTATGTAAGAGCCCGCTTCCGACACAAAGGCGGTACTAAAATCGCTGTTGTCCTTGCGCATCGCTACCCCCGTCTTTCTTGTTTCATCCTATCGCCAAAATAAGCACTGTCGCATTATCCTGACTTTTAAACCCTTTATCGTTGATGGTGTCGATCATGGCATCCGCCATTTCCTGCGGAGTTCCGCCCTTGCGCATGATCTCTTCCTGCTCAATCTCCGTCAGCGCCTCCTGAATGCCATCACTGCATAGCAGCACATAATCACCCGAATACAGTCGAATCGGTGCACCCCCCAGTTCCATGCTCTCAAAGCCTTCATAGCCCAAGTAGTTGACCAGTTGATTGCGTACAGGACTCGTTTTAGCTTCCTCCGAGGTCATTTGTCCAGCAAGCACTCGTTCCTCCAGCAGTGTTTCCGCAGTATGCTTGGAATTGACTGTCTGAAAGTGACCATTGCGGTAAATTGTAATCAAGCTGTCGCCCACCGCTCCGTAATACAGCTGATAGCCACACACAATGACCGCCGCGAGCGTCGTTCCCCCGCCCTGCCCATTCAAATTTTGTAAAATACCGCGATTGCTTTGGGTTGCGGCCTCTGCAAAATATCCGTTCAAATTCGTTACATCTTCTAACTTGGCAAATGCCTTCGTAAAAGTCGTCACAGCCAAGGTACTGGACATGCGTCCATTGGCCAGCCCACTGATCCCGTCTGCAACAACCGCCAGCGTACCGACAGGGGTGGTCATACTGGAGAAATAATCATCCTGCTCACTCCGGCTCCCGATCGTTTGACCATTTCCAATCTCAATTCCACTCACGGTACGGCTGCCGGTACTTCGCGTCAGTCGTATACGGATGATGAGAAGAACAGCGAATAGCACCGCAGCTCCACATACAACAAAATAAGGCTGCATATCGTTACCTCCCTGCACCATTGCCCACTTCCGTTCTAATTTTCGTTATCCCACTCGAAATGAGCGCCGCACAGCGGAATAAAGATAAATTTGCTGCGCCCGAGCTGAATCACGTCATAAGCAGCCAGCTCCACTGGTGAATATACCGCCTCGTTATTGTGATACGCCAAGCCTGACGAATCGCCTGGCAGCAAGTAAAAGTTGCGTTTCTTCGGATCATACACAATGACCGCATGATTTCTGCGGGAAATCGTGTTGTCTCCGATTATACGGACATGCATTTCCTCTGCGCGCCCGATAAAGTTTTTCTCCGCCATAATGCGATAGTCCTGACCCACCTGTGCTCCTTCGATACATACCAGCCATCCGGTTACTGGGTGAATCCCCACGGTTTCGCCTAAATACGGCATGGTTTTGTCATCGTCTCCTGCAACGTTTGTTTTCGCTGCTGGTTCGGCGTTCTTAGGTGCGGCTATATTTACTACTGTATTACAATAAGGACACGTATTTCCGTGCTTTCGTGTACTGAACATGTGTCCGTTCGGGCATCTTGTCAAACTCATAGTCGGTTCCTTCCCCCAATGTCTTGATTGTCTTTACAGCAATCTAAGGATTGTGCAACTTCTTCTATTTAACGAGCAGCCTGGTATTGGCAATATATAATAAATCACCTGAGTAAATTCGGTAAGGCTCGCCACTTTCCAGCTTCTTGGTTACACTTTCGTTCGCAGACCGTAGCCCGGTCCCATTGCCGGAATCCACATCCTCCACAAACCAGTCACTGTTTACCCGGTTGAGTACCGCATGCTCTACACTTACCAAGGAAGCATAATCTGTACCTGCCAAATCAATATCCGCCTCAGAGCGTGACGTTGTTTTGCCGATTAACAATGATGTTTCGCCTTCGATATACCATTCTTTAATGGATTCACCTTCTTCATCAATTAACACCAGCTTGGCAATCCGTTTACGCTCTGCCTTTGGCCTTGGCACAGGGACCACGGAAACCAGATTGCGCAGTATGTATACAAGCACGCTAATCCCAATACCTATCGCGACCACAGTCTTCAAACCGCTGTAGCCTGTACGGTTAAACACATAAAAGGCGATCGCCAGCATCAGCCCGAACATGGCAACATCTATGATGAAAACCCATCTGCTCTGCGCCGTTTTCACTGCTTGCTTCCCCCGTTTCTATCCTGAAATCATCACTTTTTACGAATACCAAAAAATTGGTTGAACATGGCTGAGGTATCCGTCGGATCACCGGATTTTTTCGTTTTTTTCCCTGGTGAGCCTTCCTTCGTTTTCGGATGAAAGCCGAAAAATTGCTCAAAATCAGTGCCTATGTCAGCCGGATTGAATCCTTTGGCTGCCCTACGTGTACCCCCTGAAGGTGCTGCTGCCCCTCTTGCTTTTTCTTGCTGTTCTCCGCTAGTTCCCGTTGCTTTTCGGATGAGCTCAGCATCGTATGCCTGCCGCAATGCTTCGTCACGCAAGGTATTGTAAGCCTCGTGAATCAGCTTGAACTTGCGCGTTGCTTCCTCGCTTCCCTGGTTGGTATCAGGATGATACTTTTTGGCCAGTTTACGGTAAGCTTGCTTAATCTCTGCCTCCGAAGCATCCCGGCCGACACCGAGCAGCTCATAGTAGTTGGTCATTGTCTGGTGTTCCCCTCTCCGAAAAAAATAAATATTAAGAGACCCGTAGGCCTCTTAATATTTATCCACCCTTCACGTATGCGCCGGGTGAGTGTGTGTTTAAGCTGCGCTTAACGTTAAGACGTTAAGCTTAAACTGGATATCCGCCGTCGATGGTAGCCAGCTCGGTTTTGTCTTTCTTTTGTTTGATGTAGAGTGTAAATGCACCTACACCTTCTGTGTCGCCGAAGTGCTCGTTGTAGTCTACAACGAAAGCATTCGGGAAGTAGATTTTACGCACAACTTGATCAGCTGCAATAACTTCCAGTGTTACTTTACGGTAGCTGTCTGCTTTTTCAGCAGGAACCAGAGACCACAAAGCCAGTTTCAACGTGTCATCCGCGCTGTCACCGTCTACTGCTGTGATGATTTTACCGCTGATGCGCAGCGTGGAGCCTACGTCAGTGGAGCGTGCATTGGAATCGTCCGGTGTATCGGTGTCATAAATAACCGTTTGGATGTTATCCAAGCCCAGCTCAATTGTTTCTTGTCCTTCTACTTTCAATCTGAATCCCATGTGTGTTGCCTCCTTGATATTAGGTAAAATGATGGCGGAAGAAGCAGTGCTTCTCCGCGATTTATGTATAAAGGCGGTTCTGGATAGAAACGCCTCTAACATCTTTCGTAGTGCTCGGATCATGATTTGACCGAGCTGGTTCCCTTAGTGATCATGACTTCCAGGTTCTTCACATTACCATTGAAGACCAGATCGATATGGCACATATTGCTTTTCTCATCAATAATGAAACTCATATCGTCTCCGTCCTGAATGATCGAGTTCACAGATCCTCTGCTGCTCAGCCACTTGCTCTTCTGACTGCTCGGATTGTTACTAAAGAAGCGGACGATATTTTCGTGCTTGAAGTCTCCTGTTTGGTAGCGCAAAATACGTTCAATGTACGTGCTGACCAGCGTTTTGTAGATGGAGTCAAAGCCGTCCTCGGACATCGCCATGCTTCTTGCCTTGTAGACAGTAATCCGGCGGATATCCTTATCCTGAATCTGAGCATTCTCGGACGAGAATACAAAGCCAAAGTTTTTACGGTTGATGGCATCCTTGATCGTGTTGGTGAACCCAGTGATTTCCTTGGCCATCGTCGTCACCGTGCGCAGACTGTTGTCCCCAGCTTCAATGTCGAAGCGTACACCAGGGAAGTTTTTATTGACCGTTTTGAACGTCTCACGCAGGTATTCAGGACATTGATAAGAAGCGACCAAGCCAGCAGCCACATAGGCAGCGCCTACATATACGCCCTCGATCCACAGCTTGAGAATATCTTCTTTTTCCTTGGAAAGTTGCACACCGTCTTCGGTCTGTAGCATTTTGCTATCAATAATGACACCCGATTTATCCTTCGGAATAATGGTAAAGTTCGGTACACAAGGAATTGCAAATTCGCTATATTCTCTGCGCACAAGACTGGCGCATTTATCGACATACTTGTCGATGCCTGCTGTCGCCATACTGTTGAAGGTCGTCTCTTCACCGGATTCAAAGTTAAAGAACATTTGAATTTTGTAATCCTTCACGACTTGCAGCAGCATCGAGAGCGATTCCATTGAATTTCCGCCCTGTTTTACGACCTTCTCGTTGCCCTTAAAGCGTTCACGAGACACCTTCACCTTACCGGCTGCTTCCAGCTCAATAGATGGAACGATCCCGAACCAGATGGTGTCGCTGAATTCATTTTTGGCATTTACGGTATTCAGGTACGTTTCCAGACGTGGAATATTGCTGCTTTTCACCAGCATGTCCAGCTTGTTATTCGCCACCAGCATTGTCGGCAGCATTCCTTTGCTCTTCGTCGCATATTGGTCGAAGAACATTTTGACACCGAGGATTTTTTCTACCAGCGGCTTAACCGCCTTTACGAAATCATCCTTGGCATTTTTATAGAACTCCAGATACGTATTGTAGTTCTGAACTTCAACCGCTGTGTCAACCTTGGTCTGAACAGCTGGAAGTGGCACAAACGTGCGAACCACCAAGTCCTTCACATAGTCAGAAGGCGTATCTGTGATAGAGTTATAATCTTCTTCGAATACTTGGGAGAGATCACCAGTGCTGTTCTCATCCAACAGCATCAGCTCAGTACTTTCGCTCTTCGGCGCTTCAATAATTTTCAGTTCGCCGCTTTCCCCAATGGAGAGCATACCCACCTGGATCAACTCACCGGCGTTTTCCTCTTGGGCGCCACCGAGTAGAAGACGGGTTTTGATGTCCTCAATTGCCAGCGGCAGCATAGCCATAACGTTGTTATAGTTCTGGCTCGCTTCCTCGAACATGGCATTCAGCTTGTCACCCATGTCGAGTTTCTTCGGATCGCCATCATCCAGCTTGTCGTATTCACCGTACATATAGTGAATTTCTTTGCGGACTTGACGAATATCGTCCATAACCTTTTTCGGTGAAATCATATCCAGCAGATTTTCAAATTTGAAATCTACATTGGTGATTCCTTGACTGCGCTTAGTATCAATGAGCGTAAACAACATTTTCAGAAAATCATTACTTTGATTGATACGAATTTCAGAAATGCTATCCTCATCAATTCCCTCAGGCTTTTTAAGGGTGTAGACGACCTTTTGATTGGCCGCGTTAAAAAATGAATATACGGTCGGTGAAAACTTATCCAAAAATTCGTCAAAGCTACGCACCAGAAGGTGCTGATTAATTTCCTTGATCTTCTCATCGCTCAAGCTGTCGATACCCTTCACATCACCTACAATGGTGATCAGATCCAGCTTTTCCGGGTTAATCTCTTCAAAAAGCATTGTCCGGTTGGTTTGATAAATGATTTCCATCGTTGTCGGCAAATGAATAAAGTATGAGTTATAGGTCCATTGCTCCATATACGGACACGGGATGTCCAATTGAAACGGACGAATATTCATTTTTAGTTCATTTGCCTCCTCCCCCCTACTTAACATTTAAATTCGTCAAAGGATTGAGCATATACCACATTTACGGTACAGGCATATAACCTCGAAAATCGGTCCGAAGCGCTATTCGGCTTTTAACGGCAAGGCATTCAAATGAGAGAAAATTCAAAATCAAAAGTCATATAACACAGAAATTTCAAATTTATGATTTCGTATTCCTAACTTCAATCCCAATTTTTGCCGTTGATACGAAAGCTATCATACAAAGCACCCTTCAGTTTTGTCAATTTCTGTAGTCTCAGATTGAAACAGGGTATTTTGACTCATTTTATGCGTAAGTATGTAATTTTTATGATATGTTAGACCTGTTTCTTCAGGGAAATATTCACAAATGGAATCCAATGACCGATAGAAGTTCATTGGATATTTCTGAGAAGCGTAAAAGTATCAAATTCATGGCTAATGTGAGGTTTTTCAGCTGTTTTGATCCTTTATCCCTTATATCCCAAGGATTAGGAGAGTTGGTACGCCCACATTGGTCTCGCCGATGGAGGAGCTTATGTTCAGAATAAGGAAACTAGGAATTATCACTTTCATGACTTTTGTACTATTTTTTCAAACGGGCTTAAACGGGGTCATTTGCACTGTAAATCAGGCTAATGCAGCATCTTTGGGGACTGCTTCGATCGAGGGTTACGATGCTGTTTTTGTACTGGATACCAGCTATTCCATGAGAGACACGGATCCCGAGGGTATTGCCGCCGAAGTCATCAGTATGTTTATGGACTTGAGTGATGCAGACCGTACACGTGTGGGTTTCGTCGCCTACAACCATCACGTTGTCGCCTCAAAACCACTGACTTCGATTGGCGTGGCAGCGCAAAAATCGCAAATCCAGCAGGAAATCAGAATGTTGAACCGTTCTGGCTATACAGATTTGGGACTTGGACTGCGTAAAGGCTCAGAACTGCTAGCCGCAGGAGCATCCCAAGGGCGTCAGCCTTTTATGATTTTATTGTCAGATGGAGAGACTGATTTTGGTGCCTCTTCTGGCTCTCGGTCCAAGGGTGACTCGAACAACGATGTATCCTCTGTCATCAAA
The DNA here is from genome assembly GCF_052921365.1 of Paenibacillus sp. T2-29. Classification (NCBI taxonomy): domain Bacteria; kingdom Bacillati; phylum Bacillota; class Bacilli; order Caryophanales; family Paenibacillaceae; genus Paenibacillus; species Paenibacillus sp. T2-29. Next base: position 86,011 of record NZ_JBREVE010000011.1, read on the forward strand.
TCTGCACAGACCAAGGGATACCCGGTGTATACGATTGGTCTGAATCATGATGGCACGGTAAACCGGCAAGAACTCGAACGGATCGCTTCTCAAACGGGAGGAGCTTCTTTTATTACCAGTAGTGCTGAGGATCTGCCCGAAATTCTGAACCGTATTTTTGCCAGTCAAATTCGTTCCAAGCTCGTTCCAGTTGCTGCAATTACAACCACTGGCGAGATGCAAGAATTAACTGTGACCCTACCGGACTCTAGTATGGAGGAAGCCAATCTGGTGCTTTTGTCGGAGCATCCCCTGCTGGAAACCCAGCTATACTCCAATTCAGAAAATGTCCGCAGATACAAGTCAAGCCGATATGCGATCTTGAAAATTGAGCATCCCCAAGCAGGTAAAGTGAAGTTGAAATTACGAGGCATACGCGGAGATTTGGTTAAAATCAATCTACTTGGCAGCTATCGACTGGAAGCTGAAGCTACTATAGGGGGAACGCAAACAACAGCAACTCATGGCGACAAGCCTATGCAATTGCTGAAGGGTCAAGCGACACCGTTTCAAGCTCAGCTCGTGTTACCGGATGGCCAAAAGCTTACAGATGAAGCTGTATACACATCTCTCCAAGCCCATATTATAGTTACCCCTGTAAAGGGCGGTACAGCTAAAAAGGTGCCTATGACCTATAAGTCAGGAGCCTTTTATACCGAATATGCGTTCCCCCAAACGGGTGATTATACATGGCAGCTATATCTGGATAGTCCGCAGTGGTACCGTAAGGGAACTGTACATAAGGTTCACGCCACCAATGCAGCACCACAAGCTTTAAAAGACCTGACGATTCGCCTGGTTAAAGAAGACGGTGATTCCCGTCGAAGTTTATCAGACTTTATTGTTGATCCCAATCATGACAAGCTGAACTATAAGCTGGATTCAGGAGCTTCTGACGATACGATTAATGCCGAGATTAACGGTAATGATCTGCTGCTATCCGAGCTTCACACAGGTGACACGAAGCTAAAGATTACCGCTACCGACCCAGAAGGTGCATCCAGCAGCGCTACACTGACCGTTTCAGTCCAATCCCGGTATACAGCCATTAAATGGACGGTAGCCATCAGTATTGTGATAGCTGCTCTTCTGTATTGGTTCTTGCGACCGAAGCCTCAGTTTGCTGGAAGAATCGAAGGATATTTTCTCGCTACAGCGAGTGGGCAGGAGATTCCGGTAAAATCTTGGCCGCTTACCTCCTTTCCGGGCCATAAGGTCAGCTTGCAGGAGTTATTCCGTACGCTTGACGTTCACGAACCGTTACCAGAAGCGGAACGAATCCTATTTTCCGCAGGTAAAAAAGGGACTCTGATCGTGAAACATGATACACGCTGCGCCCTGCAGCATGGAAAAGTCAGATTGACCCGCAACAAAAAAGCGGTCATGGCGTATGGTGACAAACTGTATATCACATTTGAGGATGGTGTCACTGAAATTGAGCTGCGCTATAAAGCGATTAAGCCGAATACTTCAGTCTACACCGACCATATCCAAGCTCCGACAGGATAACATCGTCGGAATAAAAAAAGAGAAGCGCCGTCTCTTACGGTTAACGAACCGTAAGAGTAGGGCGCTTCCCTTTTTTTATCCAATATTCCGCACGTAGGGCGGCTTTAAACCATCGAAGTGAGCGGCAACGCTTGGTAGCCTGTACTTCCAGACCGCGCCTAATAACATACGGCAGTAGTGAAATCCCTGCATTTTCGATCCGAATCCGTTCGGTCCGATCTGCAAATAATCTGCCTGGCACATCCGGTGGAGGTGATCCTTTTTGGCAATAATACAGCGTGGCGGCCAAGCTATAAATATCCGACACAGGCCCCTGCCGCGAACGGTTAGAGTAAAATTCCAGCGGAGAATAGCCTGCCGTGGTGAAGATCGGATGCTCCTTGCCTTCAAAATGCACAGCAGAGCCAAAATCAATCAGCTTGATGTTGCCATGTTCCCCAATCATAATATTGCCTGGCTTAATGTCCCGATGAATAATTCCTTTGTTGTGAATATACTCCAAGGCATCAATTAAAGGCAGCAACGTTTGGTACAGAAAAGCAGGATCAGACGTTGGCACAGCCTCTTCTTGCATCATTCGATCCAGCGTTTTGCCTGCACAGTATTCCATGACCAGATAAGCAGTTCCATTTTCCTCAAAATGATCTATATAACCGACAATTCCCGGATGACTTAACTCCTTTAACATTTGCCCTTCACGCAAAAAATAATGCATAAATTCCACGTATTTGTATTGCATCGTAGCGCTACAAGTGACCGTTTTTCGATCTGTCCCCCGTAAAGCCAGTGCATTCGGAAAAAATTCCTTCACAATGACCTTTTCTCGGTTATCCAACAGCCTTGCCGTATACACGATGGCCAGCTCACTGCGGGACAAGGCGCTTCGAATTTGATATGTATTTCGCAGCTTCGTATTGCGGGCAAGCAGATTCCCGCTTGTATCCACGATCATGACTCGTCCTCCTGTCAGGTTCTTAGCTTATGTCTTTTGTATATATCGGCTTATTACACATCTTTTTATTATAGCGTAAAATAGGTTATTGGAAAAACAAATAACCTGCCATAATCTCCCTTAGAGAATGATGACAGGTCTTTTGGCATTCATCTGGTCCTATTTTCTCAAATCGTTTAACCTAATTTTGTACCTGGCTTCATGCTGCGTACACCGTTGGCATTTTTCTTCCGTTCACTGCGCAGTTTGCCTTTACCTTGTTCTGGGGTGCGAATGGTGAGGGCAATCAGGAACGATACGACGCATAGCACAGCAATTGTGGTAAATGTTGGGATAAATCCGCCGAGCAAGGCAGCGATAAATGACCCCGCCAGCGCACCAAGGCCAAAGCCCTGATACACAATACCATAGTTTTTGCTTTGGTTCTTCAGACCAAAGAAATCAGCTACGATGGCAGGAAAGACTGTAATATTGCCGCCGAAGCAAAAAGCAATCCCTGCTACACAGGCAAAGAACAAACCAAAATTCAGGGGTATCACACTCAGTACTGTAACTGCAATTGCTGTTGTTAAAAGTGCACCTGCTACCACTTTCAGACGACCCACCTTATCGGATAGCGCACCTAATATAATCCGACCCGCCGTGTTAAAAATAGCGACCATAGCGACCGCATTAGCGGCTGTTGCTACATCCAAACCAGCCATCCGTACGCCGATATCTTTGACCACTCCGATCAAGTAGAGACCACTCATACAAGCGGTAAAGAACATGACGAACAGTAGGTATGCCTGCTTGGTGCGCAGCATTTCTTTAACGGTGTAGTCCCGCTGTACAGCCCCATTTTGTACCGAAGGCTTATTCATGACTACTGCTTCTTTCACCAGGAAAGAACCCCCGACGATCATGATCAGCACGATCATTCCCCAATACAGAAACGCTTGCGATACGCCAACAGACTGAATCAGCGAACCATTAATATACTTGAATATCAGACTGCCTGTTCCGTAGGCCCCAACTGAAATACCGGAAATAAGTCCTTTTTTCTCAGGAAACCATTTAATCAGATTCGACAGTGATGTAATATATGCCGTTCCATCCGCAAAACCTACGATAATACCCGCCAAAATGTACAGTAAGGATAACGAAGTTACCTGTGAACTGAGCATGAGCCCTGCCCCTAACACGACACCTGCACACAAAATCAGACGACGTAGTCCCCATTTATCCTGTAGCTTGCCTGCAAATAACGTAGCAAACGCCAGTGCAAAACTGGTAATTGAAAATGTAATAGCGACCGAACTGAGGTTCCAGCCAAAGCGGTCCACCAATGGTTGATTAAATAAACTCCATGTGTAAATGGTACCTAAGCCCATCTGGACAATAATCGTTCCAAGTACGACCAGCAGGCGATTTCCGCTGTTTGATTTCATATTGATCTCCTCTTTTCATTCCGGCTCTACAGCATCCATTTGTTATGATGATAACCGTGAATCCAGTACGCTTTGCGTCTGTGAAAGAGCAAGTCTGTAAGGATCCTGTCTACACGGTTATTATAACCCTGCATGTCAGCCAGAAATCGTTTGAGGAATGAAATGCACATATAGCGGAATGAAATGCCTTTAAAGTCGCATAATTTGCCGGAATTCCTTGGCCTTACTGCGACTCACCGGAATTTCTGCTTCTAGTCCACGCAAGCGCAGGAGATACGTATGATTGAACCAAGGTACAATTTCACGGATTTGCGACAGATTAACCGTATACGATCGGTGACAGCGAAAGAAGTCCTGCTGCGGCAGGCGGGCATGAAATTCCGAAATGCTCATCGGCATCGTATATTCTTCGTGCCTTGTAAAGACACGAGTTACCTTTTCCTGCGCACACGCATAGTAAATATCGTTTGCATCCGTTACGATAATTTTGTCATTTTTCAGCAGATTAATACGCCCCGGAGCAGCAACGGTACTGGTTTCAGCAGCTCGGGGTTGCCCAGCCTGGACAGGTTCCTGTATCTGAGCGTTTCGCTGCTCATAAGCATTTTCGAGCTTATGCAGCATGGATGCGATCCGTTTTTCATCATATGGCTTGAGAATGTAGTCGAACGCCTCTAGTTCAAAAGCCTGCGCCGCATGTTCTTTATAGGCGGTCGTAAAAATAATATAGGGCTTTTTAGCAAATTTGCTAATGTTCTGTGCCAATAGCATCCCGTCCAATGAAGGAATGTTAATGTCCAGAAAGATCGCATCCGTCTCCTGATCTTGCAGAAACCGGAACACATCCAGCCCATCCTCGAAACTATCGGTCACCTCAATGCTGCTATGAGTCTGAATAAGATACTCCAGCTCTTCACGCGCTGGAAGTTCGTCTTCTACAATTATGGCCTTCATGACTTCTCCTTTGGTATGTCAAAATATACTTCGGTGCCCGGATCATGTTTAAGAGTAATAACTCCTTCACCGTACATAAGCTTGAGTCTTCTGTGCACATTGTACAAGCCGATCTGTTTAGCCGGAACTTGATCATGATATAGGTTATCCACTACATCGTCCCGTATACCCACCCCGGTATCAGCTACAGAAATACGCACCTTTTCGCCACGGTCTTTTACAGAAATGGTTACTGTACCTGGTCCCTTTTTCTTGAGGATTCCATGATTAATCGCATTCTCAACTAGGGGCTGGATAATTAGGCTCGGAATACGCACGGACACCTCATCCATTACATACTCCACCTGAAGCCGATTGCCGAAGCGAGCTTTTTCAATTTCTACGTAATCCGACACCTGCTGAAGCTCCTTGTGAATTTCGATCAAATCATCATTCAGCTCCAAATTATAACGCAGATAGCCTGACAAATTGATGATCAGCTCTCGCGCCTTATCCGGTTTGGTGCGCGTCGTCGAGGCAATGGCATTCAACGCGTTGAACAGAAAATGAGGGTTGATCTTCGTCTGGAGTGCCTTTAACTCGGCCTTATTCGCCGCTTCCTTAATTTGCTCCACACGCGACACTTCCATTAACGTGGAAATGATCTGAGACAAGCCAATCGCCATCGTCTGCAACGGATACGTGATTTTATAAGCTTTTCGGTAGTAAATCTTTAGGGTTCCGGTTACTTCTCCCCGCTCCTCTAACGGGATAATGAGCAGAGACTGGATTTGGGGCGTTTTGTCGTCAGCGATATGGTTGCGGATCGTGATTTTACCGCTACGGATCGTCGATTTAGTCACATCGCTAATGATTTCATCCCCGATATGATAGCGTTCTTCGCCAAAACCGACGTAAGCCAGCACATCTCGGGTATCCGTAATCGCCACCGCATCTGCCTTGATGTCTTCTTTTATAATTGAGCAAATCGTATGCAAGGATTCCGCATTAATGGAACGAAAATAAGGCAACGTTTTGTTGGCAATATCCAATGCCAGCTTGGCCTGTCTGGCCGCGATATTCTCCTTTTCCCCCTCCACACTCTGGATTAATAGAACGATTAAACCGATACTGACTTCCCCGATAATCATCGGTAGACCGATCTTGGAAACGATGTCCACACCAAGACCATGAGGTTGGGCCATCACCAGAATGAGCAGCATCGTCAACGCTTCACAGACCATACCTGCGGCGATACCGACCAGCCATCTCTTGGAACGATTGACCCGGCGACCGATATATCCTGACACCACACCTGCCAGAATACTTGTAATCAGACACGGAATCGAGGTGATTCCCCCGATATCAATCAGATAACGATGAATCCCAGATACAATACCTGTAATGATCCCAACCCAAGGTCCAAATAAAATTCCGCCCGCCATAATTGCGATAATCCGAACGTTAACCAGCGAGCCTTCAACTTCAATCCCGGTGTAGGTACCAAACAGTGCAAACATACAGAAAATCAATGTTAGTAACGTCAGCTCTGCCGGAGAATGACTGTTCTTCTGCAAGGTTTCCTTAAACCGGGGGATACGTGTAATAAAAAACAAACAAATCAGCAACAATGCCGCGCGCTCAAATAGCTGCATCAGCATTTCCAACAAGGCGTTCACATGCGTTCCTCCCAAATAAAAACGGATATGCCTACATAGGTTGTGTTATCGTGTACGTCGTTCGTACACACCATACCCGAGTATCATCAAGCCACATACGAATAAAATAATAACAAATATATTGTCAATAAAACTCGGCATATCAGGTTCTGAATTAGATATACCTGAACTATTCAATTTAACAGGGACGGAATTCGCAGCCCATTGAATGACGGATATAAAGCGCTCCATCGTATATATCACTCCACTACCCAATAGGCTTAACACGCCGATTAACAAATATTTAAGCTCCATAGGAATTTCTCCCCCAGTTCGATAAATTCTATCACTCTATCATTATTCACATATTTCAATCCTCACCCTGCCATTACGGGCACGAATAAGCGCCTTTCCGCCAATCGGATATGTAAACTGCGGCGTGGTGTGGCCAAAATCGGCATCTGCAATCACCGGTATAGAGGCCAATTCTCTTTTCGAGCGAATGATTTGCCGCAGCAATTCTTCTGTCATATGCGATGCCTTCTGAAATCGTCCTATGATGATTCCTTTAACCTGATCAAATCCGGGCTGGTGCAACAATGATTGCAAATCCCGGTCAAATGTAGCGGGAGAGCTTTCGTAATCATCCTCAACAAACACTATGGTTCCTTTTAGACTTGGCATGTACGGGGTTCCCTGTAACAAATTTAGAGTACACAAGTTTCCGCCCACAATCGTACCCTCTGCTTCTCCTTCATGGATCACATACATACCCGCATTGCGATGGAAGCTTCTCTGATCCTGATCCAGATACCAAGCGTCGTCACTCCACTCCGATGAATCTTGGATTTGAATACTACCCTCTCCCAACATTATCCTTTGGAAATAAGTCGTTGTGTAATCATTTCCTCGTAACATGGCGAAGCTCGAAAAATGAGGCCCTGCATACGTGATAAGCCCTGTCCTGGCATAAATCGCATGGCTTAACGCCGTTATATCCGAATAACCACATAATCGTTTAGGATGAGCGCTAATAAGATCATAATCCAGATGGGCAAGGAGCTGATTGGCATTATAGCCCCCAATTGAGGTCAGGATGCCCTTTACCTTCGGATCGATAAAAGCTTCGTGCAAGTCAGCTACTCTAGACTCTATCGAAGAAGATACAAAATCATCGTTTTCCAGCACATGCTGTGAAAAGCTCACTTTAAACCCAAGCGCCTCCAGCCTATGCTGGGCAATCAGGCGATTTTCCTCAGAAACAATAGACAAGCTTCTGGATGGCGAAAGAATGCGTATCTCGTCTCCAGCTTTTAATTTAGGTGCTTGCTTTCCCATCATCATAGCCACTCCCCCTTGTTACAAAGCATTTAAACTGCCACAAATTATACCATCAACTTCCATCTAATTATAGCTTCTAAAACTTCCCACCTCATTTCCCTTCTTCTTAAACACAGTAAAAAACCGGAGATACCGCTTGTTAGCGATAAGCCCCGGATCTCTAGTCCGCTGATGAAGCTTTTCGGTTATTTACTTTTGCTGATTTTGCTAGAACTGCCGCCCTCATTCTGATCATGCACCAGCTCTTTCAACTGAATAATCAATGCCTCCAGCTCACTAAATCCCGCCACCATATTGGAGGTTATATTTTGCTGCTCCTCTACTCCAGCCAAAATTTGCTCTGACGCTGCACTTGCTTGTTCTGTCACACTGGAAAATTCCATCATCTCTTGAACGACCTGAGACGAAAATTGCTGCATACTATTCGTACTGGACTCTACCTCCACGGCCTGCACCAATACTTTATTGGCATTTTGCAGGATATCCTCCAGTACAATTTCGGTCGAATGTGCCGACTCCATACTTTGCTGTAATCTTTCCTGTCCCATGTCAAATTGACTTACAACAGAATCCATCTGAGTTCTCAGCTGCTCCAAAATACCTTCCATCGCCACTGAGGTGTTTCCAACCATTTCAGCCAAATTACGCACTTCTCCAGCCACAATCGCAAATCCTTTTCCATGCTCTCCCGCTCTGGCAGCCTCAATGGATGCATTCAAGGACAGCAAATTGGTTTGCTTTGAGATTTGAGTAATATCTTTAAGCATGGAAGACATATTGTCACTCTGCACTTTAAACTCATCTAATTCTTCTTTGGTACGACTCATCACCCGACCCAAATCCTTAATTTGAGATGTTAGTGCAAGTAGTTGACTGCTCCCTCTACCCCCGGCATTTTTCGTATCTTCGGAGAGCTGCTTCAGTTCTCGGGAATGATCGGCAACCTCGCGCACGTGCTGATCAGACTGAGCCAAGTTATCGGTTACCTCAGTGATATTCGAAGCTTGCATTTCTACGCCTTTAGCGACCTCCTGAAACCCGATAGCAACTTCATTCGTCACGTTGCCTGTAGCATCCACTTGATTCCTGAATCGTTCTGTAAAGCTATGCAATCCAGCTACAGCTTGTCTAACTTGCTCAAACAAGAATTCAATCCGTTGCCTTGTTGCCTCCATATCTTTATTTTGCTCTTCCGTTTTCTGAAACTGCTTTTGATTTAACACCGATACCACTAACAGTAGCAAACCAATCAGTAAAACAATGATAAACTCATGCACATAACGCAAAGAACCGGTAGCCTGGGGAGTTGCGGGCGTACCGATCGTAATTTGTACAAAAATATTACACAGATTTAAGGTCATGGTTACCAGAAAATATCGGTAAGATGGGTAGAGCAACAACAACGAGCAGATAAAGATCGAAATTACTACATCCACGCTAGACAAGTTCACAAATATACATATTAATGCACTATAAAATGTAATAATCCAAGGAATAAGACGGATTCCTTTCTTTTTCATATTCAGAATTGTCAAAACTGCCGCGACTACAAATCCTACACCACTAGATACCCACATCGAGGGATTAGATACTGCCGGGATGATGCTGCTCAAAGTCATAATCCAAAAAATAATGATCACCAATTTGTTTCTTTGCCACAACAATTCATTCGTTCTGTCCATGATTGCGTACGCGCTCCTTAGATATATATTAGGTATTTATAAAATAAAAATGTAAATGCCATACTATATATATCGTCATATCAGAACGCGTATTGAATGATGGTCGTGCTTTAAAGAGAAAAACCGCCCCCTAACAGGGAACGGTTTTTAGCTCACGGTTTTTCATCTTCTTTAATCAGCCAACGTTCAATATGCCTGCTGACCTCATTAAGATTCCTTGTTTTCGGAAGCCTCTTCAGCGCCTTCAGTTGCCGCTGCATCACCTTCCACAGCAGCATTCTCTACCTCGACTGCACGCGGCACGATCACGGATGCCAGCAGCTCCTCTTCAGAGACATGCAGCGTCACACCTTTAGGAAGCTTTAAGTCGCTTGCGCTCAACTTGTCGCCAATATCCAGTGCGGATACATCCACTTCAATTGTGGACGGCAAGTCAGAAGGCAAACCTTCAACTTCGACTTCTGTTTCTTGAATTTGCAGGATACCGCCTGTTTTTGTACCTACAGGGGTTCCCTGATAATCAATAGAAACACGCACGCGAAGCGGTTTGTTTTTGGAAATTTTTAAGAAATCGGCATGTAACCATTGGTTGTCACGCTGTTGATAATCTTTAATAATTACTGGGATCGTTTCTCCGCCTTCTACTGTGAGGTTAAAAACCTCTGAACGTCCGGTTCTGACTACTTTATTAAATTCCTTGGCATCGACATGTACAGGGGTTCCCTCGATTTCAGAGCCGTAAACCACAGCTGGAATCCGTCCTTTTAACCTTAATCCACGAATGGCCGAACCCTTCTTCTCTGTTCTCGGCTGGGCGGTTAGTTGAATACTTCCTCCATTAGAACTCATGATATACAACCTCCTTCAGGTTACCTTACAAATGATTTTCCTCCAAGAATCTTGCTTGTTTACCAGTCGTACTACAGAATATGAGCCAGCAAGCTGGCAAAACTAAACAAGTCCATAATTCTATTTTACCCCTTTTTTCTGAAAGTGACGCACACTTGCATAAAAAAATAGCATTTCTCGAAATGATCGAAAAATGCTATTTTCTCGTGTATATATGGCAACCAGGCATACAAGTCTATCCCGCTCGGTTATCGTTAACCAGTAATAAATATTCCTCTCTGCCACTATGAATCAATACCTGCATCACAGACCGGGTCAGATCTACAACAATATAACGATCTGCCTCCACATCCTTGGCATCCCAGTGATTCAGGCGGACAATGTAGCCAATTCGCTGTACATCAGGAGCCACCCGAATGCGGGCTATTGCCCGGCCGTCATCTAAATCTTGAAATTCAACATGTCCGTCACGGTACCCAGTGCCCCATACCCACACATTCCAGCCAGAGTATTGCCGGTCTGCACGCTCGTAGATCAATTCAATTGTGCGGAATGGAATAACCTCTCTATCGTTTCCTAGCTGGGCATCTGTCATTGCTGTACCTGCAATCTCTTGATTTGTCCCCTCATCCAAGCCTTTCGTTTTGTTATCCACTTGCTCGTTAGCTTGATGATCATGCTCTGTCAAAAAGGAGGCTTTGGGAGGTCCATCCTGATCATACAACACCATCATCGACCAGCGCGATACCGTCACACGATGACCTACCACTTCATACCGTATCTCATTCCCGGCCCCGTGTGCATCCACGACCACATGCCAACGGTCCGATTCCGCAGGCAATGATATGGTCTGCTCTGTATCCGAACCGTTATAAATCACTACAATATGATTCCAGGCATCGCCGTTAGCATGATGCCTCAAAGCAAAAGCGACCACATGCCCATTGCTTTGCAGGACTTCCATATGCTGCTCCACCAGCTCACGCTGATCCATACGGAATGCCGGGTGACTGCGTCGCAAAGCAATTAAGCCCTGGTAGTAATCAAACACAGGTCGAAACCTCGCCTTGTTATTCCAACGGATGGCGTTCACCACATCAGAGCTTCGGTAGCTGTTATGGTCTCCATATTTGGAACGCAGCAGCTCATCCCCTGCATGGATAAAAGGAATGCCTTGCGATGTCAGAACCATACCGTTAGCCAGCAGGGACTTACGTACAGTTTCGTTTTCAAGTAGGTTACTTTCATCCATCTCCTGATACGGGTCTGCTTCGGCTACGGCTTGTTCGGCTGTCCTTCCATCTTTGGGGTTCCCCTGCTCCCATTGCGGAAAACGACAATGCTCCCGCAAATGTCTCACCGTCAAAATTTTATCCCACAAATTGAGATTATCGTGGGCCGTTACATAATTGACGGTCTCTGATGGCTGAGCTGTGAAATCATAAATAGCTCCAAAAGCACCTTGAAGTACCCGTTCCTCCTGATTTTCCGCCCCCGTAGCAAACCCGCTTCCTGTACCGTCGCTATCTCCCTTAATGGCAGAACGGTAATTGTCGTTAAAAACGGCAAAACCCTTATCCCGCTGCGTTCCTTTTAATGTAAGCAAAGGCTGAGGGGACTCTCCTCCTGTCCAAGGCTCACCATAGATCAGCAGATCGGGACGTATCTCAGAGCGAAGTTCTCGGGTAAGCTGCTCTACAGTCGGTGTATCAATCAACGCCATCAAATCAAACCGGAAGCCATCTATGTGATATTCCTCTGCCCAATAGCGCAGTGAATCCTTGATATACTTGCGCACCATCGGACGTTCGGTTGCCATCTCATTACCTACACCTGATCCATTGGTGAGCTTCCCTTGCTCATCTGTACGATAATAATATCCTGGTACAACTGGCTCAAACGGACCCTTTTCCACCGAATACGTATGATTGTACACGACGTCCATAATGACACCGATGCCGGCCGCATGCAGAGACTGTACCAGCAATTTCAACTCGCGTATACGAGCCTCCGGATCAGCTGGATTGGAAGAGTAGGACCCCTCCGGCACATTATAGTGCTGCGGATCATAGCCCCAGTTATATTCAGTTCCTAATTCCGAAAAGTCATTCACCGTATGAAAGTCAGCCACGGGAAGCAAATGAACATGTGTAATGCCCAGCTCCAGCAAATGATCCAGTCCGATACGGTTACCCTCGGAATCCGTTAATCCCGTATGCGTAAAGGCTGCAAACCGCCCCTGAGCGGCAGATAAATCTTTTATACCCGTATTAAAATGGGGGTCCATCGAAAAATCACGCACATGAAGCTCATAGATAATGGCATCTGTCGCACGCTCAAGTACAGGCCCCTCATCCTGTTCCCATCCATCCGGGTTGGTTCGATCCAAATCAATGATAGCCGTACGTTGCCCATTGGCTGATACCGCTCTGGCATATGGATCGGCAGCATAATGAATGGTGTGGTCCACCCACTCCAGCCTGTACATGTAATAATATCTGTTCCAGTCGCCTTCCAGTTCGATAGACCATACACCTTGATCATCACGGCTCATTAGAAATTCCTGACCACCACCGTGCTCCTGAACGATTCCTTCCTGATCGTACACCCCTGCGTCGCTATACAACGCTATATGAACCTGCTGTGCAGTCGGTGCCCATACCTTAAATTTGCTGCCCGCAGGCGTATAAGTAAGACCCAAATCATAGCCTTCATATATGGGATATGCTGTGTGCTCAAGTCCCTTGAGCTGATTGAAATCAGACATTCCTGTTCACCACCCATTTTTATACATCGGCTTATAGCCTCTGTTCATCCATCATTTATGATGTTTATGACTTGTCAATATACCTCAGGATTTGCAAAATCCTCACCTCATAGGCTATCAAAATAAGACAAGCTTGAAAAGCTGGATGAATTAAATAAGGATGACACTCTCATTTCAACACGCACACTCCATTTTATGACAAAACGATGAACAGGCTACAGCTTTCGCCTCCAAAGCATCACATTTATTTTCTAGCTTTTATCACTTATAGACTAGACTGAAAAAAGCATGCTAAACCATGTACCATTTTCAGGAGAGTCGGCGGTTATCCATTTGAAAAATTTCGTCAGCCATTCGCATGGTAGAGCTTCGATGCGATACAAGGATAATTGTTTTATCTTGCTGCTGTTCTTTTAACGATTTTAAAATAATCGCTTCGTTCAAACTGTCCAAATTGCTAGTTGGTTCGTCCAGCAGTAAGAGGGGCGCATCATGAACAAAGGCTCTGGCCAGTCCCAAGCGCTGACGTTCTCCACCAGACAGCCTGTCCCCCAACTCTCCAACTCGGCTGTCATATCCTTGAGGCAATGTCATAATAAAATCGTGCACTGATGCCTTACGGGCTGCTTCTACAACCTGTTGATGTGTAGCATCAGGCTTTCCAATTTTGATATTAGCTGCAATGGAATCATCAAACAGGAACGTATGCTGATCGACGTAGCTTTGCAAGCTTCTCAAATGTCGGGTCTCAATGTCCTTTAAATCGTGTTCAGATAGCAAAATTCCACCTTGTTGCGGGTCCCTGAATCGCATCAGCAACTTCAACAACGTTGACTTGCCGGAGCCGCTTTTACCCTGAATACCTATAATTCGCTTGGGCGGTATCGTGAGACTTACGTCCTTCAGCACCGTTTGACCATCGTATGCAAAAGTCACCTTATCTATCTGCGCTCCAGTAAAGCCAACAGTCATTCCATCCATATTTTCTTCTACCTCCGGGGTCTCCTCCAGCAGACTCAGCACTCGTTCCCCGCTTGCCAGCGTTTGAAGCAAATTGTTGGACAAATTGCTCAGCGCGACCACCGGACCAAATGAACTAAACAGGGCAATGACTGAAATCAGCATACTTGTAAAATCCATCTGCCCCTTAGACATGCCATACAATCCAGCTAGTAGCATCAAGAATGAAAATCCGACTACAGCCGCATCTGTGACCGCTCTTGTGATGCCTTCGTGATGCTTCAAGTCCTTCTGCTTGGCATCCAACTGATCCGTACGACGGTTAATTTCATTTAATCGCTGTTCCCCTTGCCCATATTGAACAATTTCCTTCATCCCGCGTAAGCTGTCCAAAAAATAACTACTCAGCTGGCCGAAGCTGCTCCGGTATTCCATCCCTTGGCGCTTGCCCATACGTGACGTAAGCAGAGGAATGAATAAACCGACGGTTATGTAAGCAAGCGCAGCGATCCCGCCTAGTAAAGGCTCATAAGAGCCTATAAAAAACACCATAATCAGTGAAGTAATAATGCCGATCATAACAGGCGATATCGTATGCGCATAAAATACTTCCAATAGCTCAATATCACTTGTAATCAGCGAAATCAGATTCCCTTTGTCTTTGCCTTCAAGCTTGGCTGGAGCCAATCTGCGCAAGGCTAGAAGCATCTTGTCACGCAGCACGGCCAGCAGCTTGAAGGCGAGATAATGACCGCTCATTTGCTCGCCATAACGAAATACGCCGCGTAATACAGCACATAGCACGATGGCAGTCAGCAAAAATGTCATGCTGTAGCCTGTCGTGATGCCCGTTGCTGTCAGTAGGGCAAGGGCCCCATACACAATAATGCCAATAGCACATACAAAACCAAGCACTCCTGTAACAATCGTTATGAGCAGCACAGGTAAAAGAGGCCCTGCCAAGACCAACAATTGACCCATAATCCGTAAACCGTGTCTACGCATATACAGCACCTCCTTTCACAAACTGTTCCATCCTATGCTGACTGAGATACATCTCCGCATAATGTCCCTGCTGGCTCAACAGCTCCTGATGCGTTCCGGATTCTGCCACTAAGCCATTTTGCAGCACATAAATGCAGTCAGATTGGATCACGTTTTCCAGTCTGTGAGAGATGAGAATCACTGTTTTTTGACCTGCCAGTGCATGTATGACTTCCATGATGCCTTCCTCACTCTCAACGTCAATGTTAGAGGTAGCCTCATCAAAAATATACACATGACTATCGTGCAGCAACGCTCTGGCCAGTGCTAGCCGTTGGCGCTGTCCTCCTGACAGATTCGCTCCCTGCTCCTCTATCTCTGCTTCCAGTCCCCCTTCGGAGAGAATAAAATCATACAGCTTCACTTGCCGCAACGCTTCCAGCATTTGTTGCTCATCCGCGTGCTCATTCCCCATTCTCAAATTCGCTTCTACAGTGCCTTTAAAAATGTAGCTGTTAAAACCGATCCAGGTCATATGACGCATGCGGCTTTCTTCCGTAATGGAGGTCAGTTCGGTTCCTCCGATCTTCAGGCTTCCTTGATAGCCCTCATGATGTCCAACGATCAATCCGGCTACCGTACTTTTACCTGAACCTGATTCTCCAACAATGGAAACAAAGCTCCCTTGAGGGATATTCATGGATATATTTCGTAAGGTATCTCTTTCATCGTAAGCAAAATTTACCCGTTCCAGTTGAATGTCTGTGGCTTCTATGCTTTGTTGTCCTTGTATAAAATCCTCTGTACTCAACATTTGGAATATTTTGTCACTTGCTGCCATTCCGTTCATGGCGATATGAAAGTAGGAACCGAGCAGACGCAGCGGAATGAAAAACTCTGCCGACAGCAAAACAATGATGAGCGCTCCCGCCAAGCCAATATGACCTGAGGAATATTCGCTTACCGCGACCAGCACACCTGCGGCGGCACCACCAAATGCGATAAGATCCATGACAGCCACGGAGTTTAACTGCATAGTCAGGACTTTCATCGTCATTTTGCGAAAATCCTCAGCCGCTGTGTTCATCTCCTGATGTTTATCCTGGTCTGTCCCGTAAATTTTGAGCGTGGTCAGACCTTGTACATTTTCCAAAAAGCTGTGACCCAAATTGACATAGCTGCCCCAATATTTCCGAAACAGCTTTTTAGCCATCCTCATAATGACAATAATGGACACTGGAATTAAGGGAACACAGATTAATAGAATAATAGCCGCTTTGAAGCTGACAAAAGAGAGGGTAATGAACAACGTTACGGGCGCAAGCAGACTATAGAATAGCTGAGGCATATATCTTCCAAAATAGGTCTCAAGCTGCTCCACCCCTTCTACAGCAACCTGAATAACCCCCGAAGTGGAAGTATGATCTGTATAAGAGGGCCCCAGCTTTAGCAGCTTGCCGTAAATCTGTGAGCGCAGCGTTTTTTTAGCATTGATTGAAGCCCGATAGGACAACATACTGGCTGCATAATTACTCAGAAAGCGAACTGCAATGGCAGCCATAACAATGACCGTCATGAATAGAATCAGCTTGCGAGTCACTTGTCCCTCCCATGCTTGCTGTATCCCAAAGGTCATAGACAAAACAGCGGCTATACTCCCTAAAAGACCGATCCACTGTACAAGCACACCCAAGATGATATATTTTCGAGAATGCTCCACCAGGCCTAACAGACGACTGTCGACCATTTTAGATCTTTTTTTTGGAGTAGGAACGGCTTCAGTTGAAGTCAGAGTTTCCGCCTCAGCTTCTCTCACAGTTCCGACTCGGAATATAAAGTAATAATATTTGAACAGGATGACCAAAACGATGAGTAACTTCCCCCACATAATGGGTGTGAAGATAAATCCTGTAATCAGCATAGCTGACGCTAAGCCCAATGACGTAATTTTTGTGGACAGCTTCAACGACCTGGTTTGAACAAAACTTTCCAGATATTTTTGATACAGAGACGTATTTGAAAACCACCGATGAATCCTTTCAGACCCCCGCATAAAGAAAAAGGTTGCCAGCAGCAGAAACGGTGTAGTCGGCAGCAACGGCACCACTACGCCAATAACTCCAAGTGCCAAAAATAAAAACCCTAAGGTAATATAAATCGGTTTCACTATAATCCCCCTAATATATATATTGTTAATGATATTTTATGGATAATGATAATCATTATCAATATATATAATTTAATCAGGTTGTTATGTGATGTAAATCACGCATATAAAAATCCTCTTGAAGCTCAACTCCACAGAACATTTTTGTGCTCATGTAGATGTTTGGTCTTCAAGAGGATGATTGAAATAAGTGCGTGTTATTACGTTGTTTTACGAACTTATAATATCATATTGCTCCAATACCTGCCGATGTAACGGGTCATCTGCAGGTATGGACGTATAACGTGTCAGCGCTACACTCACCCCTTGGCTGCGAATCACCTGCTGAAGCTCAACTGCTTCGGGGTCTTCCGTAATATCAAATTTGCAGGCAGCAGCCATTCCTAACGCCAGATGATCGGTCCGGATACCATACTCCTGTGCTTGCAGCGCGGGACGTACAAGACGGTCATTGGGAGACAGCTTGCGAAGCGGTGAACGTCCGACCCGAGTAACCTCGTCTGTCAGATGAGGATTGCGGAAGCGATCCAGAATCTTAGAGATGTACTTCTTATGCTCCCCTTGATTCAAGCCGAATCGCTTTACAAGCACCGCTCCTGTTTCCTCCAGCGCCCCTTGGATTGAATCTACCACCTTGGTATCCTTCATGGCCTCCTGGATCGTGGCATAACCTGCGGTATAACCAATATAGGCCGCCACGCAATGCCCCGTATTCACCGTAAACAACTTGCGTTCAATGTAAGGCTCCAGATCCTGCACGTAAAGAATGCCTTCGATTTCTTCATGGTCAGCTGCCATCTGCGAGCGATCCACCACCCACTCGTAAAAAGGCTCTACCTGCACATGCAATGGATCCTCATGATGCTGGATCGGCACAATCCGGTCTACAGCAGCATTAGGGAAATATACCGAAGCCTCTGCCTTGGCACGAGTCGCCTCATCCAGTAGCGCAAAAACATGCTCTTTCAGTTGGGCGCTGCCTCCAATTGCATTTTCGCAAGCAATCACATGCAGCGGGCCTGCTCCACGCTCTACCCGCCGTGCTATCCCCTCGGCAATACCTGCTGCAATATGCCTGAGGATGCTAACCCCGACTGCGGTCGTTACCAGATCAGCATGGTTTACTGCATCCGCTACAGCGGATGCATCTCTGCCGTCAATCGCGGTTACATTCGTTACCGTCTCCGTATCCTTCGTATCATTCGCCAACTCAACAGTATATTGCTTGCGGCGTCGTAACTCAGATACAAGTGTCTCGTTGACATCTGAAAAAACAACCTCATAGCCTGCACGCGACAGAATCAGCCCAATAAAGCCGCGACCGATATTTCCTGCTCCAAAGTGGACGGCTCTCATAGCTCCAGCTCACTTTCGAACAGATCTATAATTTCCTGTGGGATCACCGCGTTGCGAAGTTTGTCCATGTTTTCTTCCTCCGCACATACCACAGCGATACTTGTCAAAATCTCCATATGATCGCCGCCTTGGGCTGCAATGCCGATCACCATGTATGCTTTTTCTTCCCCGAAATCTACGCCTTGCGGGAACTGAACGATGGAGATGCCAGTGGATTGAACAAGTGTCTTAGATTCCTTGGTACCATGTGGAATAGCCAGCCCGTTCCCGATATAGGTGGATACAATCTCCTCGCGTTCAAGCATCTTGTCAATGTACTCAGTTGTAATATGTCCTGCATCCAGCAGGATTTGTCCTGCCATACGAATCGCCTCATATTTGTCTTTGGCGGTTGCGTTCATTTTTATTTTGTCTATCGTCATAATACTCACGGTAGGTTCCTCCCTGTCCCTAATTTACTGTGAAAAAATTCAGCCAGCTCAGTCGATATATAATTGGCAATCTGATCTCTACTACCGTGTTCCAGTAGTGTAATCATGTCTTCCTGCAGCAGTAATGCACTAATCTCGCTCAATACCTCCAAACTTTCTTTCGGTAACTCACGAGGTCCCAACATCAGCAGAACGCATTCCACTTGTTCGTCTACATCCGCCAACAGCGGCTCAGCCAGCCTATACAAGGCCAGCGAAGGCTGGCGAATATAGGGACTGCGTGTATGAATTAAAGCAACGGAGGTATCAGCAATCACCTGACTACCTTGGCGCTCTCTTTCCATAAGCTGTTCAGCAACAACAGAAGGCTCTGTGACATTTCCCCGCCCTGCCTCCAACATGCATATAGCCTCTATGGTAGCTGGCATATCCATCCCTCGATTTTCCAGTGGATACACTTGAAATTGCTGTACAATGTGCACAATCTCCTCAAGACTTTTCCGTAGTCCTGTAAGCCACTCCATGCCCTGGCCGGGCAGAACAGCCTGTTCCTGACGATGATCACTGAGTTGATTGAGTGTAATATGCTGGATGAAATGACGCAGGCGGTCACTCTCCTCTTGCGTCAGCAGCGGGCTGATTTTGAGATACCGATCAGGCTCAAGCGGTAGCTCCACTGTCGAAATGATCAGATCATAATCCTCCTTGGGAATCCGCGTTGCCTCGTACCATGAGGACCTATCCACGATTTTGATCTGTGGCAGCTCCTTGGCCAGTCTTGTTGCCAGAAGTCTGGAAGACCCAATTCCGCTCGTGCAGACTACGATTGCTCGAACCTCCCGCTGCAATTGTCGCAGCCGCTCCAACGAAGCGCCAAAATGCATGACCAGAAATCCGATCTCTTCATCTGGTACTTCCATTTCCGTCATATCCGCCGCAGCCTTTTTGACCGAGTCGAACAAGCTGCCGTAATCCTTGCGAATTTGCTGAAGGAGAGGGTTGCGGATCGCTCTCCCTTCCCTCAAACGTTTGAATACTGGAGCCATATGGGCAATCAGCCCTTCACGCAGGACACGATCCTCTGCTAATGGTGTGCCTGTCTCTGCCTCTACACGACGAATCAACTCATGAACCGACTCCAGCAGTACAAGATCATCCAGTGGCAGCAAGCGGGTGGAATGATCCTCAGCATCACGGAACAGCAACCCGAAATAACATCGTTCCGGTTCTGGAAATTCAATATCCAGCGCCGCTGACAACTCTGCGCATATACGCTCCACCATAGCTGTGCGCAGCATGATATTCTCCTCTGAATCTGTTTTCGAATACGAGAGACGATGATCCACAACGTACCCAAGGCGCAGACGTGCCAGAGAAACGCAAATTTGAATCAGCAGTTCCATATATTTGCTTTCCACCATGTTTTTCAGCCATTGATCATGAGGCTGCCAGAGGGCATTCTCCACGGTTAGCAGATTCTCTCTGCTAATCATCTCCAGCAATTTTTCTGTGACATGTGTTACGGGACGAAGCTCCTCTCGGCCGGAAAACAGATCCGATTCATCCAAATATTCGAGAGCAAGTTCAGAAATCGCCCGTCTTTTGTCTATCTCCCGGCCTGTAATCTCGACACCGTATCCCCGTCTGCGCACAAGCACGAGCCCTCGATCTGCGATCCAGCCTTGTAATTCGTCCAGATCATGACTGACCGTAGTTACTGTGACTCTCAAATCCGATGCTAGCGCCAGCAGCTTGATCGGCTCCTGTGTATCCAGCAGCATGCACAGAACTACAATTTTTCTCTCCTCAGCCGAGTATTCGTCTGACTTCGTATGCAGTAATTGCTCCCGCAGACTTGCAAGCTGAGTCGGGCCGGCATCCACATAGATACCGATCCCTGATTTTTTCTCCAGCTTTACCTCATGAGCCGCCAACCAACACTCAACTGCGCCAAGTTCCCGATGAACCGTCCTTGTGCTGACATTGATCTTCTCAGCAATTTCCCCGGCCGTAACCTCTTGGGGCTGCTCCAAAAGATACTCTACGATGTCAGATTGTCGTTTCGTAATATTCATAAGCGCATACCGTTCCTTCCCAAGCTCTCATCCCTTCCAGCAGGAAATACAAACTGTATACAGCCGGCCTGACTTTATGGGGATTAAGATTCGGATTTCAGCCGTTCAACCAGCGCTTCGTATTCAGGGCTCTTCAGGAAATTGTCAATGGAAATGTGCTCAGCATTTGGGGCTACCGTTTTAGCCCGGTCTGTCAACGTTTTTTGTGTAATGACAATATCCGCATCCTGTGGAATTTCACTGATTGCCGTATTCGTTACCGTAACGCCCAAGCCCGCCTGTTTCATTTTTTTGCGCAAAATTGAGGCTCCCATGGCGCTTGAACCCATACCTGCATCACAGGAAAAGACAATTTTATTCACCTCGGATTTATCCTTAAGCGTTCGATCCGCGGCAATCTCGGCAGCACGATCGGATGCGCGGTTATCTTCCATTACAGTGGCGTTAGCGCTTGCACCCTTGCTTTGATTTTTCATATCTTTCAGGCGGGATGCAGCTTCCTCCAGCCCCTCTTCCTTTTGCTTACCAGTTTTGAGTAATACTGCGGCAACCGCAAAGGATACGACCGCAGCTGCGATCACACCGCTCAGCATCGGCAAATATCCGCCTTTGGGTGTCATCAGGAAGTAAGCAATGATACTGCCTGGTGAAGGAGCAGCAACCAGTCCGGCATCTGTCAACATAAAACAGAAGGTTCCAACAACGCCCCCTGCTATAGCAGCGAGAATCAGAATCGGCTTCATCAAAATATAAGGGAAATAAATTTCATGAATCCCGCCGAAAAAATGAATAATGACTGCACCAGGAGCAGACGACTTCGCAGAGCCTTTACCGAACAGGCAATAGGCCAGCAAAATACCGAGTCCCGGGCCAGGATTGGATTCAAGCATGAACAAAACGGATTTTCCTGTTCTTGCAGCTTCCTCCAGCGCAATCGGACTCAATACTCCATGATTCAGTGCGTTGTTGAGAAATAATACTTTTCCGGGCTCAATAATGAGATTGACAAGCGGCAGTAGCCCTGCGTTCACGAGGAACTGTACCCCTGTCGACAACACTTGACTGATGGTTTGCACGACCGGGCCGATCGCCACATGCGCTAGTAATGCTAGAATGGCACCGATAATCCCAGCCGAGAAATTATTGACCAGCATTTCAAAACCTGATTTGACTTTGCCCTCAATGGCCTTATCGAACTTCTTCAATATCCATGCAGCCAGCGGACCAGCTACCATCGCGCCCAGGAACATCGGGATATCGGCCCCCACAATGACCCCCATCGTCATAATGGCACCGATCACACCTCCACGCTGTCCGTGAATCATCGTGCCTCCCGTGTAACCGATCAGCAGTGGCAGCAAATAATTTTTCATCGGATCAACCAGTTGTGCAAAACCCTCATTCGGGAACCACCCGGTCGGAATAAAAAGGGCCGTAATTAATCCCCATGCGATAAAGGCTCCCATATTGGGCATAACCATACCGCTGAGAAAGCGGCCAAAACGCTGTACGGCGACACGAGCGCCACCGTTTGAACTGGACTTTGTGTCCACTGTGCTCATATTCATATCCTCCTTGTGAGTAAATAGCATCACTACCTTTTCTTAAAATTCATACTAAATGACAGCGCTATCTTCATCAACGAAATGAAAACGTACTTTCGTCATGAACGTTGATGACAACATTTAAATTTAAAGTAACGACAAGGCATTATACCTGCATAATTCTTCTTAATATGGCCGATAACAATAGAAATTAGTCGAAAAAACACTGTTGTAAATCTACACAATTTTATAGTGATGCTCTCTTCTAAGTCTGAGCAAACAACGTAAATACGTCTTCTAAAAGACAACAAAAAATAGCCGCTATGTCAGGTCATAGCGACTATTTTATACAAAAACTGAGCGGACTAACGATGCTCTTATTTAATTCAATATCCATATAAAAAATCAGAATAAAGCGCTATTATTTCATGCTGTATTGCTCATTATTGCTCATCCGAAATCAACTGCTCGTACTGCTCCGCAGACAGCAACTTGCCCAGAGCTTCCTCGACACCATTGCTCATCTCTACTTCGATCATCCAACCCTCTTCATAGGGTGATTCATTCACCAGCTCAGGTGTACTTTCCAGAGCTTCATTTACTTTCAAAACGGTTCCCGTCACCGGAGCAAAAAGATCGGATACGGTCTTCACCGATTCAATTGTACCAATCTCCGTCCCCTGTCCAATCGTTGTTCCCGCCCCAGGTAATTCCACAAAAACAATATCACCCAATTGATGCTGTGCAAAGTCTGTAATGCCGATCCGCAACGTCCCATCCACTGTGCGCTGAACCCACTCATGTTCGTCTGTATACCAAAGTTGCTGTTTCACTTCACTCATCCTGCTTCGCCTCACTTCCACATGAATAAAATGCTTTTGATCACCTGTATTAGACAAGTTAAGATTATGACAACAAGAACATCCATGTCAATAATACTAACAAAAATACTTCATACCAACCTATATAGCATAGTCTATCAAAAATAATAACTTGTAACAAACGCTTACATATCCTTATTTATACATTAAATGTTTTTCATATTGTTTCATATGACATTTTTATTGACATTTTGAATGAATTTGCGTATTAATGGGTTATAGTAATTGCTTTTGAAAATACCTCGACAACTGCAAACGCGGATGAACGCGGAGGGAGAGACTACCAAAAATATTCGCATCGCTGTTGTCGTTTGTGAGACAGTTGGGCACGCGAATCGGATCAAGTTGTTATCTGCAAAACCGGGTAACATACCGTTGATCCAAAAGGTAGCGCCGAAGGAGTAAACTTGCATTGCAGGTGAATCTCTCAGGCAAAAGGACCTCTGCCGGACGCATCTCTGGAGAGCATCCGTGAAAAGAGCGGATCACCCAAGGGGAAACCTGGTTCACACCGGGGTAACTTTCTGGTATCAAGGACAGAGCTGAAAGAAGAGTATGGACTGCCGTCTATACGTTTCTTTTAGCCTGTCTTTTTTGTTTAGCCGATTACACTGGATAGGAGTGAAAAAATGTCTAATTTGCGAAGAACACCACTATATTCGTCCTACGGGATGCAGCCCGGGGTTCGTTGTATTGACTTTGGCGGGTGGGAACTCCCCGTTCAGTTTAGCGGCATTCAAAAGGAGCATGAGGCCGTCCGACAACGTGCAGGTTTATTCGATGTATCGCATATGGGCGAGTTCTTGGTTGAAGGCAAAGAAGCTGAGGCTTTTTTGCAACAGGTAACTACGAATGATGTCAGCCAGTTGGAACCGGGCCAAGCACAATATTCACTCCTGTGTTACCCCGATGGAGGCGTAGTGGATGACTTGCTTGTATATTGCAAAGGACCAGAGCGCTACATGCTCGTTGTGAATGCCTCCAACATCGACAAAGATTGGGATTGGCTCATACGCCACGTACCAGCATCGGTTCATCTGGAGAATGTGTCTGATGCGATAGCATTGCTGGCATTACAAGGACCGGAAGCAGCACGTATTGCCGCAGCCGTGACAGATACAGATATTACGAATCTGGTATCTTTCCGATTCCATGAGAACGTGCAATTGTTCGGAGCAAAAGCACTTGTCTCGCGAACTGGATATACCGGCGAAGACGGTTTTGAATTTTATATCCCTGCTGAGGAAGCACCCGCCGTGTGGGATGGTTTGCTTCGTTGCGGTGGATCGTATGGACTGATTCCCGCTGGACTTGGTGCTCGCGATACGCTGCGCTTCGAGGCACGGCTACCGTTGTACGGACAGGAGTTATCTGCCACAATTTCACCGCTTGAGGCTGGGTTAGGTTTCTTCGTCAAGCTGAATAAAGGAGATTTTATCGGCAGGGAAGCACTGCAACGTCAAAAAGAACAAGGAATTCCTCGCAAGTTAATCGGGCTGGAAATGATTGACCGCGGTATCCCGCGCGCTCATTATCCAGTGTTCGCTGAAGGTCAACACATCGGTGAGGTCACAACGGGTACTCAATCGCCCACCTTGAAGCGTAATCTGGGGCTGGCCCTGGTGGACAGTCGTTTTAGCACCCTATCGACACCGCTGGAGGTCGAAATTCGTGGTAAACGCCTGCGTGCGGAAGTGGTCCCAGCCCCCTTTTATAAACGGCTACGCTGATCTTAATCCTCTTCATTCTAAAAAAGCGATCATGTCAGATGTAAAATTCTGGATTTTCCAATTACGACTATGTATTAGCTAATTTACTATCTAAATTTTGCTTTTCGAAAGGAGCCAGAACCTATGAAGCAACATCGCTATCTCCCCATGACCGAACAAGACCAAACTGAAATGCTGCGTGTGGTGGGCGTATCATCCATTGATGATTTATTCAGTGACATTCCAGAGGCTATTCGATACCAAGGGGAACTCCCTCTTTCCTCTCGGCTCGACGAAAGAGCCTTAACCCGCCACATGACCGAGCTGGCCGGACGAAACGCCAATACAGATACCCATGCTAGCTTTCTTGGTGCAGGTATTTATGATCATCATATTCCATCCGTTATCCAACACATCACCTCACGTTCCGAATTTTACACAGCCTACACCCCCTATCAGCCGGAAGTAAGCCAGGGCGAGCTGCAAGCCATTTTTGAATTCCAGTCGTATATTTGCGAATTGACAGGTATGGCGGTAGCTAATGCCAGCATGTACGATGGGGCTACAGCTCTGGCGGAAGCGGGCTCATTGGCCGCTTCCGCCACGCGTCGTAAACAGCTTATCGTATCAAGGTCTGTCCATCCAGAGGCACGTCAGGTATTGGCAGCCTATGCACGCGGATTGGATTTGGACATTGTGGAAATCGGCTGTTCGGATGGCGTAACGGATGTCGATGCGCTAGCCACGGCCGTATCGGAACAGACGGCGGCTGTTTTGATCCAAAATCCCAACTTTTTCGGAGCCGTGGAAAATCTGAAGCCGATGGCTGACCTCATCCATGCGCATCAAGGGCTTATGGTTGTTAGTGCCAATCCACTGGCACTAGGCTTGCTAGAGACCCCTGGTAAGCAAGGCGCGGATATTGTTGTAGGAGACGCGCAGCCACTTGGGATCTCATCCTCCCTCGGTGGTCCGACCTGCGGTTACTTTGCCGTTTCCCAGGCGCATATGCGCCGTATCCCTGGACGTATCGTAGGCCAAACTACAGACCGTAACGGCAAACGCGGCTTCGTACTGACCTTGCAAGCGCGGGAACAGCATATCCGCCGCGAAAAGGCCACGTCTAACATTTGCTCCAATCAAGCGTTGCTCGCTTTATCTGCATCTGTATATTTGTCTGTCATGGGTAGACAGGGGATCAAGGAAGTAGCCGAGCTAAATTTGCATAAAAGCCGTTATGCGTTAGAGCAATTGATGAGCTTGAAGGGCGTATCTACCTCGTTTAACGCACCAACCTTTAATGAGTTTGCCCTTAAACTGCCTGAGGGTACAGATATGAGCAAACTCCAGGCCGAGCTGCTAGCTGCCGGATTTATCGCTGGCTACGATTTGGGCCGGGACTATGAGGAACTTGCTGGTCACATGCTGATTGCCGTGACGGAGCAAAGAACCAAAGAAGAGATTGACCAATTTGTACACACCTTGGGGGGATTGCTATGACACACACCGGACAGGATCAGAAACAAGAACTGTTAAAGGAACACGATCAAACGCTCATTTTTGAATTGAGCCGTCCGGGTCGCATCGCTTATTCCCTTCCCGATTGCGACGTTCCCCGTCGCCCGGTGGCAGAGCTTTTGCCGGATTATGCGCTGCGCAGCGAACCTGCGGCATTACCCGAGGTATACGAAGTAGATGTTATTCGCCATTATACCGCCCTGTCCCAGCGCAATTTCGGCGTCGACAACGGATTTTATCCGCTTGGCTCGTGTACGATGAAATACAATCCGAAGGTGAATGAGGATGTTGCCCGTTACGCAGGCTTTGCTAAAATTCACCCATATCAGCCGGAGGATAGCATCCAGGGGGCTATGGAACTGCTGCATACGCTCCAAAATGATCTGGCTGCGTTGACCGGCATGGATGCCGTTACGCTTCAGCCCGCTGCTGGCGCCCATGGCGAATGGACCGGGCTGATGATGATCCGCTCGTACCACGAAGCACGTGGCGAGCGACGTACCAAGGTGCTCGTGCCGGATTCCTCGCATGGAACGAACCCCGCCAGTGCAACCGTCGCGGGTTTCGAAACAGTCACCCTTCCCTCCACCCCTGAGGGGCTGGTGGATCTGGATGCGCTCCGTCAAGCCGTAGGCAACGACACCGCTGCGCTCATGCTGACCAATCCGAACACGCTCGGTCTGTTCGAGAAGCAAATCACTGATATTGCTGCGATTGTACATGACGCAGGTGGCCTGCTCTACTATGACGGCGCAAATTCCAATGCTATCATGGGGATTACCCGCCCTGGGGATATGGGCTTTGATGTGGTGCATCTCAATTTGCACAAAACGATGAGTACTCCGCACGGTGGAGGGGGCCCGGGCGCTGGACCTGTCGGCGTAAAGCAGCGACTGATTTCCTTTCTGCCCAAGCCGCTTGTCGTACGTGATCCGCAGGGTATGTACCGCTGGGATCGGGAGCAGGGAGATTCTATTGGGCGGGTCAAAGCCTTTTATGGCAACTTCGGCATTCTCGTTCGTGCCTATGCCTATATCCGCAGCTACGGTCCTGATGGCTTGAAGCGAGTGTCCGAATGTGCTGTACTCAATGCCAACTACATGATGCATCGGCTGGCTCCGCATTTTGACCTGCCTTATCCTGGACATTGTAAACACGAATTTGTCATGTCGGGACGAGGCTTGAAGAAGTTTGGAGTGCGCACGCTTGATGTAGCCAAACGGTTGCTTGATTTCGGTTACCATCCACCTACCATTTATTTTCCGCTGAATGTAGAGGAATGCATCATGATCGAGCCGACGGAAACAGAAAGTAAAGAGACGCTTGATGCTTTTGTCGACACTATGATTCATATTGCGCGCGAAGCCGAGGAGAACCCTGAGCTGGTGCTCAATGCCCCCTATACCACTCCAGTCACGCGCCTGGATGAAACCACTGCAGCTCGTAAACCTGTGCTGAATTGCGCATGTAGTTAAGAATAAATTCAACCCAACAATCCAAAGCATACAAAAAAGCCGGTATCTGTTGAGATACCGGCTGCTGTATGTATACAGCAATTTTTGTTGGAAAAAGATATAACCTTTGAAAAATGTGATACCCTTCCTTATGCTTCGATGCTTTGAACCAATTCAACAACCTGCTCAGCTGTTTGCATATCCAGAGCTTTTGCAGCCAATTTCTCCATGTCCGCACGGGACAACTTAGAGATTTGACTACGTGCTGGCAGAATGGAAGTTGCGCTCATGCTGAACTCATCAAGTCCCAGACCCAGCAGCAACGGAATTGCTGTGGTGTCTCCTGCCATTTCACCACACATACCAACCCAACGTCCTTCACGGTGAGCAGCATCAATAACCATTTTCACCAGACGCAAAATAGATGGGTTATATGGTTGATACAGGTAAGAAACTCGTTCGTTCATACGATCTGCTGCCATGGTGTATTGAATCAGATCGTTAGTACCGATACTAAAGAAATCCACTTCTTTTGCGAATTGGTCAGCCAATACCGCTGTGGAAGGAATTTCTACCATGATGCCCAGCTGAATTTCTTCAGATACGGATACACCCTCGGCTACCAACTTTTCTTTTTCCTCCAACAAAACAGCTTTAGCTTCACGGAATTCGTTCAGCGTAGCAATCATTGGGAACATAATGCGCAGGTTACCGTGTACACTTGCACGCAACAAAGCACGCAATTGAGTGCGGAAGATATCCTGGCGATCCAGACACAGACGAATAGCACGGAATCCGAGGAACGGATTCATTTCTTTCGGCAGATCGAGATAAGGAAGTTCTTTATCTCCACCGATGTCCAAAGTACGGACTACAACCGGTTTGCCTTCCATTCTTTCCAGAACCGTTTTGTAAGCTGTGTACTGTACATCTTCGGATGGGAGCTTGTCGCGTCCCATGTACAAGAATTCCGTACGGTACAAGCCAACGCCTTCTCCACCGTTGTCCAGAACACCAGCTACATCGTTAGGCGTACCAATATTGGCTGCCAGTTCGACATGGACACCATCAACGGAAACCGTAGCTTCGCCACGCAGCTTACGCCACTCTTCGCGTTGCTTGTCATATGCCACCTGTTTAGCGCGGTATTCCGTAATGATTTCTTCGGTAGGATTCACGAATACATGACCATCCAGACCATCGACGATAATCAAATCGCCGCTTTTAGCTTGAGACAATATATTTTTCGTTCCTACAACAGCAGGAATTTCTAATGAACGAGCCATAATAGCCGAGTGCGAAGTGCGTCCACCGATGTTCGTTGCAAAGCCTTTAACAAATTCACGGTTCAGCTGAGCTGTGTCGGAAGGTGTCAAATCTTCTGCAAGTACAATCGTTTCTTCGGCAATTTCTGCAGGGCTGACAAAATGAACACCAAGCAGATGATTAAGCACCCGTTTGGTTACATCACGCATGTCCGATGCGCGTTCTTGCAAATATGCACTTTTCATGTTTTCAAACATGGAAACAAATTGTGTAGCTACTTCATTCAAAGCATAGTCAGCATTGAGCTGCTCGTCTCTGATTTTAGCTTTAACCGGATCGATCAATTCAGGATCATTCAGGATGAGCAGGTGAGATGCAAAAATTTCTGCTTTTTTCTCACCCAGCTCCCGAAGCGTTTTCTCCTTAATCGATTCCAATTCGGTTTGAGATTCTGCCAAAGCCGCATCCAATCTTGCGATTTCAGCTTCAACATCACCAACCGCGCGTCTCTCTACAGCGTAATTCGGATGCTCCAAGATAAACGCCCGGGCAATGGCTATGCCTGCCGAAGCGGCAATCCCGGAAATTTTAAGCATGAACTTCGCCCAGCCCTTCGTTAACGATTACATTTTCAAGAGCTTTCAATGCTTCAGCAGCTTCAGCGCCTTCGCAGATAATGTTAATAGTATCCCCTTGTTCCAGACCCAGAGACAATACACCCAGAATGGATTTCAAAGTTACTTTTTTACCGTTAGCTTCGGCGAAAGACTCAGCACCGCTGAATTTGTTAGCTGTATTTACCAGCGCAGTTGCAGGACGTGCATGGATACCGTCTTCATCCGTGATTCTAAAAGTTGTTTGCATAATTTGTTCCTCCCACTTTCCTAAAGATAATATTTGTTTACACGCAGTATACCGGGCAGATGACCAGGCGGCTTAAGCCGCCCAATCAACTAATCCGAAACACATAGAGTTTATTTTATCGTAATTATACCATCTTCGCCAGCCTTCAATACTCCAGTTTTGTTTAAAGTTACCGAAGAACCTTCTGGAAGGTTGGTAAAAATGACAGGTGAGATGATGGATTTAGCGTTGGCTTTCACATATTCCAGGTCTACTTTCATGATCGGTTGACCAGCTGACACAAGATCGCCTTCGTTCACCAAAACGTCAAATCCTTGACCTTTAAGCTTCACTGTATTCACACCGATATGAACAAGCACTTCTTTACCACCATCGGATTGAATACCAACCGCATGCTTGCTTGGGAATACATTGAATACTTTACCATAGACAGGAGAAACAATTGTTCCATCATTAGGCACAACTGCAAAGCCATCACCTGTCATACGCTCTGCAAATACTGGATCGGGAACTGTCGAGATGTCAACCAATTCGCCGTTAACTGGCATCACGATATCTTCCACAACAATCGTTTGCTTTTGTTCTCCGGCTTCCTTTTCCTCTTGTGGAGCTGGTTCTGAAGGCGCAGGTGCAGGTGTACGTCCTGCCATGATATCAGCCATTTGAGTTTTAATCGTATCGGAACGGGTACCGAAGATCGCCTGTACATTGTTACCCACTTCCAGGACACCTGAGGCGCCAAGTTGTTTCAGACGAGCTTTGTCAACGTTTGATTTCTCATTAACTTCAATCCGAAGGCGTGTAATACATGCATCCAGATGCTTGATATTCGATGAACCACCGAAAGCAGCCAAAATGTTATGTGGAAGCTCATCACTGCTACCGCTTGCTGCACCATCCACATTTTCTGTAGCTTCTTCACGTCCTGGTGTCTTCAAGTTGAATTTCCGTATAATGAATCGGAATCCGAAGTAGTAAATAACCGCCAAAATCAGACCGACGATAATTACATACCACCATGGCGTACGGGTTGGAATAATCCCGAAAATCAGGAAGTCAATAAATCCACCAGAGAACGTCATGCCGATTTTAACATTCAAAATTTGCATCGTCATGAATGACAAACCTGCAAATACACAGTGTACTGCAAACAGCAATGGAGCTACGAACAGGAAGGAAAATTCCAGTGGCTCCGTAATACCTGTCAGGAACGAAGTCAAGGCTGCTGAACCCATGATACCTGCTACATATTTTTTGTGTTCTGGTCTTGCTTCATGATACATCGCAAGTGCTGCAGCCGGTAATCCGAACATCATGAATGGGAATTTACCTACTTGGAACGTACTTGCTGTCAGTGCCACGCCGTCGCGAAGCTGACTAAAGAAGATTTGCTGGTCACCGTGAACGGTTTGACCTGCTTTGTTAACATATTCACCAAACTCAAACCAGAACGGTGAGTACCAGATGTGATGCAGACCAAATGGAATGAGCGCACGTTCGATAACCCCGAACAGGAACGCCGACAAGGTCGGGTTGGAATACACCATAAAGTGAGATACTGCGTTAAGCCCTTGCTGAACTGGAGGCCAGATAAGAACCAGTGCCAGTCCAACAATCAGTGAAGATACTGCCGTTGCAATTGGAACGAAGCGCTTACCCGCGAAAAAGCCCAGGTACGAAGGAAGCTCGATTTTGAAAAATCGGTTGTACATAGCAGCGGCCAGTATACCGATGATAATCCCGCCGAACACCCCGGTTTGCAGTGTAGGAATACCCAACACATTCGCATAACCCGGTATTTTTTGAGCAATCAGACCAGGTGTGACTCCCACAGCTGTACCCAGCGTAATGTTCATTACGAGGTAACCGATGATCGCAGCCAAACCTGCTACACCCTCGCCGCCCGCCAGACCGACGGCTACGCCGACTGCGAACAACAGCGCCAGATTATCAAAAACAATTTGTCCGGCATTCATCATGATGGTCGCTACCGATTGAACCCAGCCCGCATTTAATGCAGGGATGTACTGGAGAAAATCAGGGTTGACCAGCATGTTGCCGATACCCAATAAAAGCCCCGCAGCTGGCAAAATGGCTACCGGAAGCATTAACGCTTTACCGACACGCTGTAAAACGCCGAAAAGCTTTTTAAACATACCTTCCACATCCTTCTCTGAAATTTAGAACAGAGGTAAAACAACAAAAAAGGCATGAGCCGATTTAAGTATGTTTGAACACAACCTTGGGATATAGCTTACCCCACTAGGCTGTAAACAATCATAACTTAAAACAACTCATGCCTGATCGAATCAGTAACACGTTAAAATGTTTAGTTGTTGTCTTCCTCATTGCAAAATTGATTATAGCACCACGCTAAATGCGAGGCAATACTTTTTTATTCGGGCTTTATCACGGTTTGTTGCTCTCCCTGCTTGCGTTGGGACAAACGCTGCAGATGCATCGTCAAATAGCTAACTTCAGCTGGATACACCGGTTTACGTAGCCTTTTCTCCATAATCTTCGTAAGTTTCCAGGCCAGCATATACATTTCTGGATATTCTTCATTCAAAAGCTTGTCCAATCGGTAAATCTCCTGCACAATCTCTCCTCGTCGTACACGTTCAATCGCAAATCTCAGATGAGTCAGCAGACGGGAATAATCAAGGGATTGGAGAGGAATTCGGTAATCGAGTGTCGTCTCGACGA
The DNA here is from genome assembly GCF_052921365.1 of Paenibacillus sp. T2-29. Taxonomy (NCBI): domain Bacteria; kingdom Bacillati; phylum Bacillota; class Bacilli; order Caryophanales; family Paenibacillaceae; genus Paenibacillus; species Paenibacillus sp. T2-29. Next base: position 119,086 of record NZ_JBREVE010000011.1, read on the forward strand.
CCTGAACCATGTCAGCAATCAGACGAGAATCCTTCCTAACCTCGGAGATATGTTGGTTCGTCATAGCACTATAAATATGCAAAGCTACGAATCCGATTTCATCTTCTCCCAGATCCACGTCCATCTTATCCTTGATCAAAGCAACAGCCTGCTCAGCCATCTTGTATTCCTGAGGATATATTTCCCTAGTTTCATACAAGAACGGATTATGAATCGTAATCCCCTGTTTATGACGGTTGATGGAGAAGGCAATATGGTCAGTTAAAGCAATCAGTATATGCTCATTAAGAGGCTTTTTGGCTTGAAGCTGAACAAGATGAAGCACCTCACCGATGACCTCAATGAGCTTTTCATCCAGCTCAGGAAGCAATCGTTTGTATTGCTCCTGCTCTTCATGGCTTTTTAATATAAATAATTTTTCAACTGAATCCAACGGCATTAAATCGCCGGGTTTGCGATTGAAACCGATTCCTTTTCCAATCACGACAACCTCATCATGCTCGGGATGCATCCCTATAATCACATTGTTATTCAGCGCTTTGGCCACTTTTAGGCTGCTCACATCCGCACCTCTTTTATCAGAACCTTGATCCTAAGAATTATAGCATGAAGCTCAGAGGAATCCACGTTAAAGTACCAAATATTCCGCTAAAGGTCAATAAAAAGAAAACGCTTTTCATCACAATTTCCAGGAAATGCTGTGATGAAAAGCGGTCTTTTGGGGGCTAAGAATCTGTTCCCCAAAGGCTTATCGTTATTCTTTATCCGTTAGTGCCATCTCAACCGAGGCTGGATTGTGTAGCTTGTTCACATCACCGGAGGACGGTACGGAATGAAGACCTTTTTTTCCAGTGGTTAGTCCCTTGATCAACTGCTCTACATCAATACCGGATACACTCTTAAGCATCTCGGGAGCCGTCGCCATCAGTTCGGTGACATAATTGCTGACACGCGTTGCTCCTTCCCCTTTACCCGTATCCACAACAGTCAGTTTATCAATGGATGCAATCGGTTCGGCAATGCGTCCTGCCAGATCCGGCAGCATTTTCACGATAATATCGAGCACGGCAGCCTCTCCAAACTTCTGGAACGCCTCCGCCAGTTTTTCCTTGGCCTCAGCTTCCGCGAGACCACGCAAACGGATGACATCTGCATCGGCTGTACCTTTGGCCCGTTCTGCATCCGCTTCTGCTTGCCCGTTTAGACGTTTTTGTTCAGCTGACGCTTTAGCCTGTGTTTCAATCGAGTATTGCAGCGATTCCGCCTCACGCATTTTACGCGATTTGTCGGCTTCCGCCGCTTGTTCTACTGCATACCGATCGGCTTCCGCCTTCTTTTTCACTTCCGCATCATATTGCTTTTCACGTACCTGTATTTCCTTGGCTTGAATATCAATCTCCCGTTCCTTACGTACCAACTCGACTTTCATCTGTTCCTCGACGGCAGTCTGCTTGGCACGGGCCTCCTGAATGTGATAAGCCTGATCGGCTTCTGCCCTGGCTGTATCTTGTTCTTTCTTAAACGAAGCCACCTTCAGTTCCTTCTCCTTGGCTGCCTCGGCAATATTCGTATCCCGCAACAGTTCGGCCTTCTGTCCTTCCTGTTCTGCTCGTGCCTTCTGAATTCGGGCATCCCGCACTGCCTCGGCTTCTGCAATCTCTGCATCCCTTTTCACAGCAGCAATTCTCGGCTTACCGAGCGCATCCAGATACCCATGTTTATCGCGTACGTCTTTGATAGTGAATGAAACGATTTGCAAGCCCATCTTTTTCAGATCGCGCGCAGCCACGCCCTGTACTTCCTGCGCAAACCGATCCCGATTACGGTATACTTCCTCTACTGTCATGGAGCCGAGAATTGCCCGCAAATGTCCCTCCAGCACTTCCTGAGCCTCTCCCCTAAGAGCTTCCAGTGGCTTTCCGATAAACTGTTCCGCTGCTGTGGCTACATCCTCAATGGAACTGCCGACCTTGATAATCGCTACACCATCCGCAATCACGGGCACTCCTTGCTCTGTATATACTTCCGGTGTGGTTACGTCCAATTTGTGAGACAACAGAGAGATAAATTCGGACTGTTGGAAAATAGGCCAAATGAAGGCGCCCCCACCACGTACAATTTTAATCTTGCGACCAGATTCATCCTCGGAAATATTTTTATTTCCCAGAAAAGAACCTGTCACAATCATTCCTTCATCCGGTCCTACCGTTTTGTAACGGGCCCAAAAAGCAATCCCTAATATGACGATAACAATGACAACAATTCCAGGGACCAACACAATATCTTGCAAATTTGACACTCCCGATCACGCTCCCTTCAAGTTAAGCGAATGCGCCGTCTATGTGTCCAGGTACGCTACGCGGACGACGCCCTCTGCGACCTCAACCACGACAATACGGGTTCCCGCAGCTAGCGGTTTGTGATCAAAGCTAGATGCTGTATGTATGGTGTTGCCTGCACCCAAGCGGATCATAACTTCCCCGTAACCAACCTCAGGTACAGGAATGGTAACCTCACCGATTCTGCCAGTTAGTTCACGCATCGAGAAGCCGCTGGATACCTCTGAATTCGCCATGGGCTTGATAAATGCAAAAAACACTAGCACTCCAATAATAAGTGCAATCCCTAAAGCTAGCACAACAACCCAGCCCATGGTCAGCCCAGTATACTTTGTCAGTAGTACTCCAGCCCCGCCAAAAGCAGTCATAGCCCCAAGTAGAACGACAGGTCTGAACCAATCAAGGCCCGGCAACTCTAACGCCCCATCCAGCCAGCTACCGAGTACATCCCCGATCAACACACTAACCACAGTAAAGATTGCGCCTCCTGCCAACAACCACCAAAATAAGGTTTCCATGCGACTCCTCCTTCCATGTACCTTTTCAGTCTGGTTTCCAGTCTATAACTATGTTTACGTATTCAACCTTAAAAAGTTTCAAAATTTACCTCCAATATTCCAAATTAAACCCAAAAAAGCACGTTCGTACGTCTAATGACGCACAAACATGCCTATTATGATCCAAATGCTGTTTACAGGGATGCTTTGTAAATTTCGACTACATCTTCGCGATTGAGCTTGTTAAAGCCTCCGAAAGGTCCGAATTTCACAGCTTTATCAGCCATTACATCAATTTTGGACGCATCAATATCATAATCAGCCAGACGGCTTGGCGCACCAATCGAGTTCCAGAAATCACGCAATGCTTGAATACCTTCCAGCGCTACTTCTTCGTCACTCTTGCCTTCTGGGTTTACATGGAACACATTCACAGCCAGCTGTTTGAAACGTTCAGGCTTCACATGCAAGTTATGTTTCATCCAGTTCGGGAACAGAATAGCCAGTCCTCCACCATGCGGAATATCATAAACAGCAGACACAGCATGCTCAATATTGTGAGTAGCCCAGTCACCTGTCAGCCCCATGTTCAGGAAGCCGTTCAGTGCCATCGTACCACAATACATAATCGTTTCACGCAGCTCGTAGTTTTCCAGATCGTTGACCAGTCCCGGAGCCGCATCTATGACCGTACGCAAAGTCGTTTCACACCAGCCCAGTTGAACCGGAGTATTGGATTCCAAATGAAAATAATGCTCGAGCGTATGTGACATCATATCCACAATTCCGTAAACCGTTTGATTTTGTGGCAGAGAGTATGTGTTCACCGGATCAAGAATGGAAAACGCAGGAAACGCATGTACACTGCCCCATCCCAATTTTTCCTGAGTTTTTTCGTTTGTAATAACAGAACCTGCGTTCATTTCAGAACCGGTTGCCGCCATGGTCAGAACCGTACCTAATGGCAAGGCTGCTTGTGGAGCCGCTTTACGCTCTGCAAAATCCCACATGTCGCCATCATATTTTGCACCGACAGCAATAGCTTTGGAGCAATCCAGTACACTACCACCGCCTACAGCCAGTACAAGATCAATTTGATTTGTTTTACACAATTCAACGCCTTTATGTACCGTAGACAAACGAGGATTCGGTTCTACACCAGCCAGTTCTGTTACCTCTGCACCAATTTCACCAAGCAATTTTATTACATTATCGTACAAACCGCTGCGCTTAATGCTGCCGCCGCCATATACAAGCAGTACACGTTTACCGTATTTAGGAACTTCACGCTTGAGAGCCTCCAATTGTCCTTTACCAAAGATCAATTGTGTAGGATTATAAAATTCGAATGCTTTCATCGCAAACGCTCGCCTCCAATATTTCTAAAGTTTAATGTTAAGAAACTACTCTATTATAACCTTTATGGTTACAGGAAACAAATTGCTTTGTTTTCAGAAAAAAAACCATACTCCTTAAGGAGTATGGTTATATTTCACATCTTGGGAGGGTTCTCGTATTGTATTATGTGGCAACCCAAGCTACTTTATTCTCCCAAGGTATATCCCAATTGTTTCATAAAACGGCCAAACGCTTGCTGACCGGATGGATTCCGTTTATACACTCCTGCGTGCTCTAAAATTTCACTGAATTTCAGTCCGACCTCATTTTGCACGGTACGGACAGCCGTCTCTTTGTCAGACAGACCACCAAACCGGGTATTCAACTGGTAAATCCAGTCTGCATGCTTAAACAGTGGATGTTCTTCTTGCTGCATAGCCACAGCCAATTCATCGTTCCCACACAAAATATCAGCAATTCCATCCAGTTCATCCTTGAGTCGCCCTGGTAAGATGGCAAGCCCCATCACTTCGATTAGACCGATATTTTCCTTTTTGATATGATGCATCTCGCGATGGGGATGAAAAATACCTTCAGGGTACTCTTCACTCGTTCGATTGTTGCGCAGTACGAGATCCATCTGATATCTTCCTTCGGAATCCCGTCGCACAATCGGAGTTACTGTATTATGCGGAATCGTTTCCCCCTCCAGCTCGGTATGAGAGAGAACGTCTACCGATGGATCACTATAACCTTTCCAGGCTTCAAAAGCAGCATTCCCCGCCTCCAACAGTGCCTCGGCATCTGTTGACGTAAAACGAATGACCGACATTGGCCAGTTTACAATACCTGCCGTAACCTGCGGAAATGCTTCAGTATGGTATACGCCGTCCACACCCGCTTTTTCAATTGGGAATGTATGACGACCACCCTGAAAATGATCATGAGTCAGGATCGACCCTCCGACAATGGGCAGATCCGCATTAGAGCCAATGAAATAATGCGGAAACGCTTTCGTAAAGGCCAGCAACCGCCGTAGCGTATCCTTTGTAAGCTTCATGGGTACATGATCATGATGGAACACAATGCAATGCTCGTTGTAATACACATAAGGTGAATATTGAAAAAACCACGGTTCCCCATTCAATTCTACCGGAATGATACGCAAATTTTGACGGGACGGATGATTTACCCTCCCCGCGTATCCAACGTTTTCACGGCACAATTGACATTTGGGATAAACAGGAGGCGGCAAAAGCTTCGCCATTGCAATTTCCTTAGGACTCTTTTCTGGCTTGGACAAATTAATCGTAATTTCCATATCTCCATAAGGTGTTGACTGATTCCAGTACACATTGCTGGCTACCCGATCCATACGAATGTAGTTCGAATCAATGGATAGTTGATAAAAAGCATCTGTAGCCGCTTCTATACCACGTTCAGCCTCCGTTTGATGAAAGTCACGGATGACTTCAGACGGTCTCGCCATTAGCTGCCCCATGATTTTGGAATCCAGCAAATCACGATACGTATCAGTGTTTTCAGGGATAAGCCCTATGGCAAAACCATAATCTATCAATACATTAAGCACAGGCTGGAGAGCTTCGGGGGCAATAATGCCCCCTGCTTCCCCACCAGAATAAGGCTCCGAAAACCCGAACTGCTCTAATAACAGATTACGGCTGTAATCTGTATCTTGCAGACCGATCAAGCCCTTTTTTTGCGCGAATGCAACCAGTTGCTCCACCGCATATAGAGCCGATTGCTGTACAGTTTCATTGATGTCATGGGCCAGGTGCCGGGAAGGTTCCCGATCTTGGCCTTTATCTACGGATTGGCGCTCGGTCATATGTCATCGTCTCCCGTCTATTCGTCGCCGTAGCCTTGAGGGTGTGACTGATGCCATCCCCATGCTCCGCTAATAATATCCTCCAGTTGGGTACGTTTTGGACTCCAGCCCAGCACCGAACGAGCCTTGTCAGAAGAGGCAACTAATATTGCTGGGTCGCCTGCACGGCGGGGTTCTGTAACAACTGGAATGTCGAGCCCAGTGACCTTGCGTGCCGTTTCAATAACTTCCTTTACAGAGAAGCCCTGCCCGTTGCCCAGATTAAATATGTTGCTGTCATTACCTTCACGCAAGTAATTCACTGCGCGCACATGAGCATCCGCCAAATCACTTACATGAATGTAATCACGGACACACGTTCCGTCCGGTGTCGCATAATCCTCACCAAATACAGCGATATGTGGACGCTGTTTTAATGCTGTCTGGAGCACCAATGGGATCAGATGGCTTTCTGGTCGGTGATCTTCACCGATCTTGCCACTCTCATGCGCACCAGCCGCATTAAAATACCGTAAAGATACGTATTTGATGCCTAATACTTTATCAAACCACGACATCATGCGCTCCATCATCAGCTTTGTTTCACCATATACGTTGGTTGGCTCTGTACGGTCACCTTCTTCAATCGGCACCTTTTCCGGTTCGCCGTAGGTAGCCGCAGTCGAGGAAAATACGATCTTGCTTACGCCAGCATCTTTCATTGCCTCCAACAAGCTCAACGTACCAAATACGTTGTTGTCATAATACTTTCCAGGATTTTGCATGCTTTCCCCAACCAGCGAGTTGGCTGCAAAATGAATAACTGCGTCGATATTATTTTCAGAGAACAGTTTGGACAGAAGTTCTTTATCCCTCAAATCGCCTTCATACAACTTGCCTCCAAGCAATGCTCCTTTGTGTCCGGTTTGCAAGTTATCCAGCACAACAACTTCTTCTCCCAAATCCAACAATTCTGCTACGGTATGTGAACCAATATATCCAGCTCCACCTGTGACTAAAATGGCCATGTTATTCGTCCTCCTTCAGTTCTTTAACTCCGTCTCCTGCCTTGCATACATAAAAGCTGGCTTCCAGCCCTGTACGAGTCTGATAAGCTTCACCGACTTCCTTTACAAAACGATCCACATCATCCTCATGAACCAATGAAACCGTACAACCTCCAAACCCAGCCCCTGTCATGCGAGCACCCAGCGTGCCAGGAATGCGTCGTGCTTCTTCGACCATAACATCCAGCTCAGTGCAGCTGACCTCATACAAGTCACGTAATGAATCATGAGAAGCGTTCATTAACTGACCGAAAGCTGCAAGTTCATTCGCCGCGAGAGCTTCGACAGAGGCCAGCACACGAGCGTTTTCCTCCACCACATGCTGTGCCCGGCGACGGACTGTTTCATCAGCAATATGATGCTGAAGCTCTCCAAACCGAGCCTCATCCAGCTGTGCGAGGTATTCCAGTGACGGCTCCTGCTGCTGCAAAATGGACAGTGCTTCCGCACATTGACTGCGACGCTCGTTATAGGCTGAATCCACCAAACCGCGGCGCTTATTCGTATTGCCGATCACAAGCTTATAAGCTCCTGTGCGGAATGGCACTTTACGGTACTCCAGCGTATCGCACATCAGCAGGATTGCATGATCAGCCGCTCCGTTCGCTACAGCGAACTGGTCCATAATGCCGCAATTGACACCCACGTAATTGTTTTCTGCCCGCTGGGACAACAAAGCGATTTCGACTGTGTCGGTTTTCTGCTTTTCGGTAGTTAGGAAAGCGTAGCCTGTCACGACCTCAATCGAGGCTGAGGAGGATAATCCGGCTCCGTTCGGTATTTCGCCATGATAGAGCAGGTCGTATCCGCTAGACGGATAAACACCCTTTTCAGCCAACTCCACCAGTACACCCACCGGATAGTCCACCCACTCATCCGTTTTGCTTTTTCCTATCTCTCCGCGGGGGATAGACACTTCATACGACAGGTTTGTCGAAGCAAAATGAATTTGATCATCATTGCGTGCACGAAGAATCAACGTCGTACCAAATTCCAGCGCAGCCGGGAGTACATAACCACCATTATAGTCGATATGCTCTCCAATGAGATTGACACGGCCAGGTGCATGAAATATCAGCAGTTCATTGCTGCTTTCACCATATTTTTCAATAAAATGTTTCTTTAATTCAGTAGAGTTCATACCCGCTTCCACCTCATTCACCGTTAGTAAAAGTCTCCCTGATTTCCCTGTAATATCTTAATCAGGTTGACATCTCTTATGATTTCAGTATAAATGAAAGCGTCACACAATGTAATGCATCCATGTGTTTAAGCTATGGATAAATGTGACTTGGACATGTACAATGTAAGTATACCGCATCCACTAAACTATTCACAAATGCAGGAAGGATGAGCCTATTTTGCAAGCGCATTCATATAGTTATGCTGTCGCCTCTAATCCGGTGTTTTATGAAAATAGCCCGCTGCATGTGCTTTTTGCAGGAGAGAGCCAGACCAAATCCGGTCATGCCGTAGGACCGAAAATCTATGATTATTATCTGCTTCACTTTGTAGAGTCGGGCAAAGGCATCTTTCGAACAGAACAGCACACATATCAGCTTAAAAAAAACGATTTTTTCCTTATTCATCCCGGTCAGCTGGTGAGCTACACCTCTGATGAAGAGGAACCGTGGCGTTATCGTTGGTCTGCCTTTACCGGACACCATACGGAGCAGGTGGTGCAGGAGGCAGGACTGCGTGTTCATCAGCCTGTTTTCCATGCTGCTGATCAAAGTCCCATTCCCGGTTATCTGGAGCAAATGCAATTGGCCTTTTACAGCAGAAAATCTAGTTCTCATCTTTCAGCCTTGGGCTATTTGTACCTGATTATGGGAGAAGCAAGCAATTACCTTAGTGACTGGACTGATCCATCTGGGGCGGATTCGCAAATTCGACGTACAGTCAAGCAGATGGTTCAATACATGTCCACTCAGTACGCACACCCCGTTTCCATTGAGCAAATGTCTGAAGGACTTGGTTATAACCGTGCATACTTATCACGGATATTCAAAAAGGAAACGGGCATCTCCCCCGTCACCTATCTGCTTAAGCTACGGATCGACAAATCACGTCAACTGCTGCGCGAACGTCCTGAGCTGTCGGTTGAACAAGTGGCTGCATCTGTAGGATTAACCGATGCTCTATATTTCTCACGTCAATTCAAACGCTTCTGTGGGCAGTCTCCAACCGAGTACCGAAGCAAGGTTAAGCAGTATCCACAGTCGTAAAGTAAGCTTTAAGAGGCTTTACGAAGCTGCTGCTTCCAACAGACGGTTGATCTTCTTTTACAGGGGAGCTGGACAGGGCATTGGTTTCCCCTGCTCCCAGCCATAACGCAAACAGCCCGCATCCTTCAAATGGATGCGGGCTGTTAAGTATATATTTATAAGAGAATGTGAAATTAGGCCGATAACTCTGGAATATCTTTTGTCATTAGGCTGTGCCGCCGTCTTGTCCGTTCCCGGCATTTAGAATCGAATCAATCCGATCCAACTCCTCCTGTGAAAACTCCAGATTGGATAAAGCTTCAACATTTTCTTCGATTTGGCTTACACGGCTAGCCCCAATCAGGACAGAGGTCAGACGTTCACCGCGTAGAGCCCATGCCAGTGAGAATTGAGCCAAACTTTGTCCACGTGCAGCAGCCATCTGATTCAAGGCGCGCACCTTGCGCAGAGTTTCGGGCGTCACATGGTTCTCATTCAGGAATACCGATGTGCTTGCCGCGCGTGAATCCTCGGGAATTCCGTTCAAATATTTATTGGTTAGCAGTCCCTGAGCCAGTGGACAAAAGGCAATGCTACCTATCCCGTTTTCGTCCAGTACATCTTGTAATCCATTTTCAATCCAGCGGTCAAGCAGAGAGTATCTCGGCTGATGGATTAACATCGGTGTTCCAAGCTCCTTCAAAATGCGAGCTGCTTCTGCCGTTTGCTCTGCACTATAATTAGACACGCCCACATATAGCGCTTTGCCGGAACGTACGATATGATCCAGTGCTCCCATCGTTTCTTCCAGCGGCGTATTCGGATCGAAGCGGTGAGAGTAGAATATATCGACATAGTCCAGTCCCAATCGCTTCAGACTCTGATCCAGACTGGATATCATATACTTACGAGATCCCCAGTCACCATAAGGACCTGCCCACATATGGTAGCCTGCTTTGGTTGAGATGACCAATTCATCCCGGTACGGTTTCATATCACTGGCTAACACTTGTCCGAAAAATTCCTCAGCTGAACCTGCAGGAGGACCATAGTTATTAGCTAAATCAAAATGCGTAATGCCCAGATCAAAGGAGCGAGTAATCATGCTGCGACCATTCTCCGCGTTGTTAATCCCGCCAAAATTGTGCCACAAGCCTAGCGAAATAGCGGGCAGTTTAAGACCCGATCTCCCTGTACGGTTATATTTCATACTTTCATAACGATCTTCGCCAGCTAAATAAACCATGCTATCACAGCCTCTCTCGAAACATTGTTATGTCCATTACACCATCATCATAGCGCTTTTATCCGGGCGTTGACAAGAAAACGATTACAAGCCCAATTGATGAGCAAGTTTTTCCATAACTTTACCGATCGGTTCAGTGATCAAAAGATCCGCCTTGTGATCATACGAGGTGGGGTCTGTATTCAGCAGCACTGTATGTTTACCATGAAAATAAGTAATCAAGCCCGCCGCAGGATGAACTGTCAGTGACGTTCCTCCAATTAACAGCAGATCTGCTTGAGAAATGGCCTGAATGGATTGAATAAGGGTATCCTGATTCAACTCTTCCTCATATAAAACGACATCCGGTTTGATAATCCCTCCATCTACCGGACATTTAGGTACAACCTCGGAACTGTTCATCACTTCATTTAGCCCGTAAAAGCGGCCGCATTCCATACAGTAGTTGCGATGTACCGAGCCGTGAAGCTCCAGTACATTTCTACTGCCTGCAGCCTGATGTAATCCGTCAATGTTTTGCGTCACAACCGCTTTAAGACGGCCTTGCTTTTCCAAAGACGCGAGAAAATGATGACAGCCGTTCGGCTTCGCATCGGGATGCAGCATTTTGCTGCGATAGAAATCGAAGAATACTTCAGGATGCTTCACAAAAAAAGAGCGGCTAAGCATAACCTCAGGAGAGTAGGGCAATTTTTCCTCACTCTGATACAAGCCTGCTGCTGAACGAAAATCTGGAATACCACTTTCCGTTGATGTCCCTGCTCCGCCGAAAAAAACAATATTCTGTGATTGCTGTATCCATTCCGCCAATGTATTAACTTTCATGCTCTACGCACCTCCAGCTCTTCATATCCACGAACCACCTTATCCGCATCCAGCAAATGACTGGAACGTTCCGATGCCGGCGCAAATCCAATGGCTAGCCGTACTCCAGCACGCTTGCCCATCTGCATATCCCCATTACTGTCTCCGATCACTACCACGTCCGCCGGCGACAGTCCTAGTAACGCGCAAGCTGTTTCAGCCATTTCCGGATCAGGCTTGCCGTATGTAACCCTATCATGTCCAATGATCTCGTCAAAATAGGATGTCAGCCCCATCCACTCCAAATGCTCTTGTGCAGCCTCTGTACTGTCAGAGGTCACAACCGCCAGCTTTATTCCGGCATGGCGACTTTTCTCCAATAAAGTCCGTAACCCTGGAAACACCTTCGCTGCCCGATGTCGGCGGACGTCAGCCATCGCTGTTTTATTAAATTCGCGGACAAGCCGCACAGCTTCATTCCACGGGACACCGGCAGTATAAAGCTGCCAAGCCAGTACACCCGTACTTTCGTCCACCGTTCCCATTGCCAGCGGGCCAGAAGGATCGTAACCGATCACATGTCCCTCCCGATCGTGAACAGTACCTAGAACGTTGCCTTTTTCCATTGTAAAACCGGCTCCCGCCACGACAAGATGCTGCTCCATCATATCCAGTATAGAACGAGCCCAGGGGCCCCACAACTGAATAAAATCCAGCAGCGTGCCATCTTTATCGAATAAGATGCCACGGCATGGGTATCGCTTCCCCTGCACGATCAGCTCAGACATGCATTACACCTCCTTTACGGGTTCTTAGAAGCTGAATCCACACTCTCTTTCATCCAATCCTGTAAAGCCGTTACCGTCTGGTTCCATTGCTCAACGGCGCTAATTTTCGCAGGATTATCCCCTTTCTGGGCACCGTAACTGCCAAATTGGGCATGGTTCCCCCCTTCGACTGTAAAATACAGCGTGTTGGCAGGTAAATAAGTTCTCCCACTTTGGACATTTTTCATCTGGATGACACCATCATCACTTCCTAACAGAGAAATAACTGGCAGATTTTTATCCTTTAAATTACCCTTGTTATCCGGGTAGGAAGCAAGGAAAAATACACCTTTGATCTGATCAGAATGTGCAGCTGCATATCGGGCCGCCATCACACCACCTAACGAATGACCGCCAATAACAAAGGCTTCCTCCGGATACGCCTTCAGCACTTCATTCGCCAAATCCGGTGAGATCAATGCAAGGTTCAGTGGCATTTTTCCAATAATCACATGATGTCCCTTTTCTGCCAAACGGCGTGCCAAGGGCGCATAACTTTCGGGTTTAACCAACGCCCCTGGGTACAAAATGACTCCTGATCCACTTCTTTTGGCAGGCTCAAAACTTAACCAATGCTCTTGCTCATTTACTTTCACAGTATCCGCTATTTCGGCTAATGCAGCAGCAGCCGTCTCGTCAGGCTGATAAGGCGTAAATACCTTCCATGCTCCCCAACCCGCGATTAGCACGATGACAATTAGGATGCCTAAAAGAATTTTCCATATTTTCCGAGAACCGCGTGTCCCATAAGAATTGTATGATCTTCTTGTTCTTCTTCTCATTATAAAAGTTCCTTTCGTCTTTCGTACCTCGTAATTCTTAGCTTGAATATAAAAGGTTTCGCTGTATTCGATAGCATAGCTATAACCCTGTTAGGGTAACATCGTTGCACATACAGGGTCAAATGAGCACACGTTTCCAGACATGAGCCCATCTTTATTCCGTGTTCAAGCTTTCGCCACATAAAAAGGACATGATAGCGCTTACTGTTGTGAATAAAATCACAATGTTGAGGTCCAGAGTATCGTACCTTGTTCCTTGTAAAGAATTATTTTTTAAATAGTTTAATCGGCAGAAGCCGTTCGGAGGGAAACACATGACGACAAGCCATGATGTACAAGGGGAAAGCTTCTTTCTCAATTTGCGATTTCTGTTGATTATATGCGTATTTGCAGGAAACGCCCTGGAGCCATTAGTCGGTTCACTTCATCTTGCCCAACAATGGTTCAGCTGGATATTCATGTTTCATATGCCGTTGTTTGTACTCGTTACAGGCTACTTTGCCAAAACCACTTTGACAGGTCTCGCAGGACAAAAAGTTCTGCTTCAGATCGGTATGCAATATCTGATTTTCCAATCCCTTTATTCAGTCTTGGATGTCGTAATCTTTCACGTTCCCCATATCCATCATTCTTTTTTTGCTCCTTATCTGCTGCTTTGGTTCCTTGCCAGCCACATCTGCTGGAGACTGTTAATGCTGTCTTTTCAGAAAATACCACCAGTCTTCCAACTGGGTATATCCGTGCTACTGGGTATTCTTGTCGGATATCTCCCCGTAGACGGTATATGGCTAAGCGTATGCAGAACCTTTGTTTATTTGCCTTACTTTGTAGCAGGTTATCATTTGCATTATGCGGACGTTCGACGCTTCTTCACAACACCTGTCCGTATCATCGCCGGTATTGTATCTCTTTTACTTATGGTACTGGCGGGAACGTCGTATTTTGGCATCCCGGCAGGCTGGCTATATGGCAACATGACTTATGGTGAACTGGGCCATACCGAATGGTACGCAGGGATTTACCGTATCGGCATTTATGGAGTTCAATGGATAGCATCTATGGCGTTTCTAAGCTTTGTTCCAGCCGTCATAGGGCGTATAACCGAGATGGGACGGCGTACATTATATGTCTTTTTGCTCCATGGCTTAATCGTCCGTTCCGTTGTTGCAAAAGGAGTCTACGAGTATATAGATACTCCTGTGGAAGTCATGTTGATTCTAGTGTCCGCCACAGGTCTGTGCTGTCTGTTGACCATGCCTTGGGTTCGAACTGCAACACGACCTCTGATTGAGCCACAAGTAGAGTGGATGTTGAAGCCAGCTCCTTATCTTTTTAGACGGTCTGCGTAATTTTTTATCCATTTATATTTCACAATCAGCACGCGACAACCCGCTTACAGACGAAAATGGAAGTGGGTCTCCCCCTCTTTACTTCACGCATAGTACCTGTTTCATACAGGCAAGATGTGGTAAGTAAAAGATACGCGCAACAAAAAACAACTTTTTCATAAGGAGTGATTTGTCATGGCACGTAATCAAAATCAGGGTAAAATGAGTCGCGAAGAAGCAGGCCGTATGGGTGGAGAAGCTACTTCCAAGAAGCACAACAAGGAATTTTATCAGGAGATTGGAAAAAAAGGCGGAAAAGCAACCGCAAACTCACATGATAAGGAATTTTATCAGGAAATCGGCAAAAAGGGCGGCGATGCTACAGCTGAGTCGCATGACAAAAATTTCTACAGAGACATCGGTCGTAAAGGTGGCAGAAATTAAAATATAGTTTCATATACCCCCTCCTTTAACATAAAAACAAGCCTGAGGCCCATCCGCTTTATTGCGGCATGGGCTTTTCCTATTTATCCGATAAGCTAACATATCAGAATATCAGAGTTTCGAAGCATCCAATTCAAATCCTCGGAGATGCAATATATAGATAAATAAAACTGTTCATATCTATATATTGTTGCTTACAGAACACTTCTATACTTTTTCAAAATCCTCATATATGTAGAAAAATGCGCACAACTATGATAGACTCTTTAGAAAACATCTGCGCTATTACGGCGTTCATTGAACGCCATACCATTTTTATACTTTGGGGGGAAACCAGCATCATGACAGCTAAGACGAAAATGCGTTCCGATATGATTAAAAAAGGCTTTGACCGCGCTCCTCACCGCAGCTTGCTGCGCGCAGCGGGTGTCAAGGAAGAAGATTTCGATAAACCGTTTATTGCGGTATGCAACTCGTATATTGACATCGTACCGGGCCACGTCCATTTGCAGGAATTTGGCAAAATTGTCAAGCAGGCCATTCGTGAAGCAGGCGGTGTACCTTTCGAATTTAACACTATTGGTGTAGATGATGGCATTGCCATGGGACACATCGGTATGCGTTATTCTCTGCCAAGCCGCGAAATTATCGCAGATTCTCTGGAAACTGTCGTTTCCGCTCACTGGTTTGATGGCATGGTATGTATTCCTAACTGCGATAAAATTACCCCTGGTATGATGATGGGGGCATTGCGTGTTAACATTCCGACTATTTTCGTCAGCGGCGGTCCTATGAAAGCTGGTAAAGACAAAAACGGACGCTCTATTTCCCTGACTTCCGTCTTTGAAGGCGTAGGTGCATTCCAAGCGGGCAAAATCGATGATCAAAGCTTGCTTGAGCTAGAACAATACGGCTGTCCAACATGCGGCTCCTGTTCAGGAATGTTCACAGCGAATTCCATGAACTGTCTCGCAGAAGCGATGGGACTGGCTATGCCAGGTAACGGCACCATCCTCGCCGTAGCAGAAGAGCGCAAAGAATTCGTTAAACAATCTGCACGCCAATTGATGGAATTGATTAAGCTCGATCTGAAACCACGTGATATCGTGACTAAAGAAGCGATTGATAATGCATTTGCACTGGATATGGCAATGGGCGGTTCTACGAATACAGTATTGCATACATTGGCACTTGCCCATGAAGCTGAAGTTGACTACCCTATTGAACGCATCAATGAAGTCGCAAACCGTGTACCTCATTTGTCCAAATTGGCACCTGCCTCCGACTATCACATTGAGGATGTTCATAATGCAGGCGGCGTAAGCGCAGTGCTGAATGAACTATTGAAGAAACCGGGCGCACTGCATGGTGACTGCATTACTGTAACCGGAAAAACCATTCGTGAAAATGTAGAGGGTCAGGAAATTCTGGACACTAACGTCATCCACAAATTGGACAACCCTTATTCCGAGCGCGGTGGTCTAGCTGTATTATTCGGCAATTTGGCACCACAAGGTTCCATTATTAAAGTCGGTGCGGTCGATCCTTCTGTTGGCGGTTATCACAAAGGTCCTGCCATCTGCTTTGATTCACAAGAAGATGCGCTGGCTGGCATTGCTAACGGTAAAATCGCCGAAGGACATGTTGTTGTTATTCGTTATGAAGGTCCTAAGGGCGGACCTGGTATGCCTGAAATGCTCGCTCCAACTTCACAAATCGTGGGCATGGGGCTTGGTGCCAAGGTTGGTCTGATTACAGACGGACGATTCTCAGGTGCTTCCCGTGGTATCTCCATCGGTCATATTTCCCCTGAAGCAGCAGAAGGCGGACCTATCGCTTTTGTTGAGGACGGCGATATCATTGAGCTGGACCTGAACAATCGTAAGATTGAGCTTCACATTACGGACGAAGAATTCGACCGTCGTCGTGCCAACTGGAAAGGCTTCGAGCCGAAAGTGAAGACAGGCTACCTGGCGCGTTATTCCAAGCTGGTGACGAACGCAAGTAACGGCGGAATTATGAAAATCTAAGTGCTTTGCCAAGATAGATTATTGTATGAACCACTAAAAAGCCTCTCGACTCCTACAAAGGATCGAGAAGCTTTTTTTATTAGGTCAACTGCTTGATCCTGTATCCGCTGTTTGAGAAGCCCTGATCGAAGTATGCATAGGCTCCCCTTCTTCGGTCATTTCACTGTTAAATGTATGAACCACATCCCTTTGATCAGTTGGTTCAAAAGCCTGGTCTGCCCGGTGCGAATCTCCCGGTTGAAAACGTTCAAACAAGGTATCAATGGGCATCACGATTAGTTTCGGTACCATGACCTCTTTTTTTTCACTCAATTGTTCTGAACCCGAAGGATGGATGACACGAAATAACAGCTTTAAATATACAGTAGCCACATACTTAAACAGTCCTTGGGGAAGCTCCTGAATTTGAAAGCCTAATTTTTCAGGCCCTCGATGAATCATACTTACTGCATAGATCGCCTTTACACCCTTCATACCAGAATCATGTACAACCCGTTGGGTAAGATCAGGCAGTTGTCTTTTCACAACCCGAATCAATTGAATCGCTAGATGTACCAAGGACTTTGCCGTCGCTCCCAATTGAAACAACATTTTATTGTCAAAATGAAGCTCAATTATGGGGTCCCCTTTTTCCAGCCACCTACCGTTCTCCATGTTTATATCTGGTCCATGATAGATACGGCGACGATAATAAAAGATCGTATTATCCTTGCTGACAGGACGAAGACGGAACAAGGCATGAAAAAGTCGCTCGTATTGTAGCCATCCGAATACCATCGTTCTTTTAATCCAATCTGTACTGGACAAGCTAGAGACAGTGGATTGATTGCCAGACTGACGGCAAAACAATGTGTCCACGCGGACGCTGCGTAATTGCTGTTCCTGGGCGACCCTCAATAGCTTCTCTAGTGCAATGAGCATATTTTGTGGCGCTTCTGCGTCAGCTCCCAATGTCGTACCACAGTCATGGAGCAGCATCACCTCGCCACCCCTCAGCTTTTTGAGCATTCTTTCCGCTAGTTGTTTCGCTCCAATGCTGGCCTTCCAGTCACCAAACATGGAGGACCATAATACGATTCGACGACCATTGTTTTTGGAAATATCAAAAAAGTTCACAATCCCCCAAGGTGGACGATAAAAGGTCGTTCCTTCGCCAGTTACTCGACGAATGACTGACTCTGTCTGGGTAATTTGTCGTCTAACCGTAACAGGCCGCATGAGCCAATTCGATTTGTGCACATAATTGTGGATGCCAATCAGATGACCTTCATCATGCATGCGCTTCAGAAGCTCAGGGTGTTTTTCGGCATTCATACCTACAACAAAAAAAGTAGCCTTGGCATCAAAACGCTTGAGTAAATCGAGCAACTGTGGTGTATAGACTGGATCAGGACCATCATCAAAGGTTAGCGCATATTCTTGGTCACTTTTGCCGCGTCGGAACACCCGGAAACCAAATATACGACTAACCAGCGCCGGAATAAAAGCATAAAAAGTTGAAATGTAAAACATCCATAACAGCAAAGTCTGCACGTTTTATCCCCACTTTTCTATTCTGAACTTCCAAGCAGGCCTCCTGAGTAAAACTCACTTACTTATATGTTATCACAATGACGTAAGCATGCCGAGATTTCGCCCTTGCTTATGGTCAGCATTGAGATTCAATTTAGTGTACAATAAATAAAAATCTTAAAGGAGTCGTTGTATACATATGCTTCCATTGTACAAAAAATATTGGCGTACTGTTTTTGATATCGGTCTGATCGTATTAACCGTGTATTTAATTATGTTCGTATCCAGCAAGCTGTATCAGCTAGCAGCACCTGTGTTCCTTTCATTCGTTGTGTTTTGGTGCATTGAACCTGCTGCCCGTTATTTTCATCGCAAAGGCATGAAAAAACCCTTTGCCTCCGCACTCTCCGTATTGCTGTTTATCATCTTATTACTGGCTATTTTTTTCGGATTGGGCCTGATCCTGGTTACTCAATTTACAAAAGTCGCGCAAAACCTCCCACATTATACCCAGATTATCCAAACGGAATTCACGCGGATTCTTCATCTATCTCAAGATAAAATTGCTGCCTTGCCTCCGGGTGTTACCGAACGTGTAAATGATTATTTTGCGACTGCTACCACCATTGCTACGAAATGGGCACAGCTGGGATTATCCTTTTTCATTCAATTTCTCAGCTCTTTTACCGTTTTTATGGGCAACTTTGCGGTTGCCATCATTTTAGCGTTCTTTTTGAGTATGGAAATTAATCTCTGGAAAGGAATTGCCCGCAGTAAAACACCGAAGACACTAAAAACAGCATATCTTTTTCTAAAAAATCATGTACTTAAAGCCATTTCTGCCTTTCTCAAGGCCCAAGCCCTACTGGTAGGAATTACCTTTGTGCTCGTATTTATAGGTTTACTCATTTTGCAAGTGGATAATGCCCTATCGTTGGCGCTCGTAGCAGCTTTGTTTGATATTCTGCCATTGTTGGGTGTGCCTGTTATCTTTATTCCATGGGCAGTGTATTTGTTCATCACGGGCAATACCGGCTTGGCTGTAGGCTTGCTTATTGTCATGGCTGTCACCGTGATTGTGCGCCAGTTGGCAGAGCCCAAAATTACTGGTAATTCTATCGGCGTTTCATCTGCCTATCTAATGCTTTCCTTTGCCATTATATCGTTATCCATCTTCGGATTGGCTGGATTAATCCTATCCCCCATTCTGATCATTTTGCTCAAGGAATTGTGGCAGCAAGGTTATTTGCAGCAATGGATTCGGTTTCCGACTGAGGAATTTGACGAGCCTCCGTTTATCGTCAAAATTCAGGAGGAAGAGCGTGAAGCTACTCGCGGAACTCAGGAGGATTGAGCTAGCAGATCCATGACTTGACCGAACAGTACTGTGGCCTGATTTGCAGCATGCGCTGAAGCATTTTGCACTAGGACGGCAACCGCATAACGTGGCCGCTCTATCGGACCGTAACCAATAAACCACTGGTGATTTATTGGGTGACCGTTTTTTAAAGCTTGGGCCGTACCCGATTTACCGGCCAGCTTCCAGGCTTTATTGCGCAAGGAGGCACCTGTACCGTGTGCCACAACCTGTTCCATTGCTTCACGCAGCGTATGAGCCGTGGATGTGCGAATCGAGCGGCTGCCTTGGGGTAAAGGAGCAGCGTGAGCAGGTAGCTCCAGCAAGGTACTTCCGTCTGCGTAGCTGATGCGTTTTACGATACGCGGTGCATGTACTTGACCATCGTGCAGCAAGGTGACGATGAGGTTGGCTGCTTGGAGAGGCGTCACCAGCACATCACGCTGGCCGATAGCTGTCTGCACACGTACGCCTGGATCAGATGCATTCGTATGGGAGCCGAATACGGCTCCCTTTTCTTCGTGATCCAGCGGTCTGAATTGAGGTAGCCCTGCAAGATTCCGTTCCTGCCAGCCCACGGTTCGACTCAATCCCAGTGCAGAGGCTGCGGCCTGAATTTGCTCAGCGTTAAGCCGTTCGCCGAGATGAGCGAACACACTATTACAGGATACGGCAAGCCCTTCCTCCAGGTTCAGGGTTCCGTGTCCTTTTTCTTTCCAGCAAGACAATCCGTACTTGCCATAGGCTCCATGACAATGAAATTGCTCCTGCGGTTGAACCACACCTGATTCAAGTGCAGCCGCAGCCGTAACCAACTTAAAAATAGAACCAGGCGTTACCGCTTTGAGGGCACGATTAGACCAGTCTGTTTTTTGCTGCGGATCAATATGAATGGGATTATAAAAAGGCCGAGACACCATCGCCATAACATCCGCGTTGCCTGCGTCAAGCACAACCACTGCACCTTCTGCCAAATGATTAGATTCTGTCAGCTTCTCAATCTGTTCCTGCAACGGGAGATCAATTGTAGTCTGCACCTGTAATGGATAGTGACTATTGGATGGAGCACTGACACGAAGCGGGACATGAGTCAATGGACGACGTTGCGCATCTACAGACCGAGAGACGAACGTCTCACCAACGCCGCTTAGCAGTGGCTCGAGCGTTCTTTCCAGGCCAGCTGCCCCCATCGGCAGTTCACTTGCTCGTTCACCACGTTCATACAGAAAACCAAGCCATTGTCTGCCATTGGGCATATCCCTATAACGCTGCGCATACGGTACAAGCTCTATGAGCGAAGGGGCTAACTTCAACAGTCTGCCCGCTTCATTCGGATGGATTTGTACAGGCTCTCCGCGTCCATCCCGCCATATGAGTGGAGATTGCAGTTCCCTCCATCGCGTCAACAGTTGCCCTTTACTCGTATGCAGTAGCTTGGCCAGTTCTTGTCCATGCAAAGCAGCTTGGCCATCTACATCGGGAAAAAGCACTGGCGTCCATACGACTCCTCCAGTCAAGGGCTGCCCGTGTCGGTCTGTAAACTGTCCCCGCCCAGTATCAATAGCGATTCCTTCCTGTCGCTGACGTACTGACATTTCTTTAAGCGAATGCCCCCCATAAAGTGACAAATGAATACCCGCTGTCCCCTGAATCCAAGCCAGTCGGAAACATAAAATCAGTAGTAATACCATGATCCCCAGGGCTATATATGCAATTCGACGTTGACGATTGAAACTGTTATGACGCCTAGACACATTCATCCTCCTTTCATCATTTTTCCAATAGTATGTCCGGTGATGGAAAAAGAAAACCCACTCAACATGGATGTCGAATGGGTTACCGAATTTATGGGATATCTAGTGAGGAATATGGGCTCCAACCTAAAATTTCATCTAACGAATAATAGACCGTTATAAAAATAGTAATGGCTAGAACCGCCCAAGCCAACTTTGTGTTTGTATTCATAATTTGCGCTCCTGATACCCCTGATTTCAGAACACCTACACTGTAAACCTCGAAAGCTGTTCTTTCAAATTCACCGATACTCCTTCCAGCTTATCAGACAAGCCTACCAGCTGATTACCGATATTGGCCTGCTCATTACTGAGAGAAGCGACTTCCTGCGAAGTAGCCGAGGATTGCTCGGCTACCGCACTTACATTGGTCATTGCCTCGGACAAAGTAGTCTGCGATTCACTCAGATGATGAATGGATGCGGTGACTGTTCCCAACCGAAGCGTGAACTCTCCCATTTGCTGCTGCACCGATTGGAAAATGTCCGTCGTTTCTTGTACAGCTCCCATCTGCTCCCGGAACAGCGGGTACACTTCAGATAACGCCTGTACCGTTTCATTCATCTCATTGACGATATTATTTGTAATACCTGTAGCCGTACGAATGGCTTGACGTGATTGCTCTGCCAACTGACGAACCTCATTGGCTACCACCATAAAACCACGCCCGGCTGTCCCAGCTCGTGCCGCTTCAATCGTCGCATTCAGTGATAGAATGTTCGTTTGTTTAGCAATATCCTGTAATACGTCCAGCACTTTAAAGACATCGGAAGTTGTCTGCTTCAGTTCATCTACTTTGCCTACCAAAGCATGCGTAGTTTCTTCCGTAACCTTAGTTTTGCTTAATAAATTTTTCAGCTGAACTGTCCCTTTTTCACTGGACTGTTCAACTTCTTGTGCGACCAGACTCATTTCATGATTAGAAGTCATAACCGTATCCATTTGCTGGGATATATTCCCGGTTAACCCGCTGCCACGTTCCGCCTCTGTTGCCAAACTAGTGGCACCATGAGCAATCTCTTCCGTTGCGGCTGCAATTTCTTTGGCTGAAACGGCTGTCTTCTTCGAGGCATCACTCAGTTCCGTCGCTGTATTCAGTACCTCCTGTGCTGATGCATTCGTCTGTTCTACCAGCAGTGTAATTTGTTCCATCATCGTATCAAAACTTTCAGACAACTGTCCAATCTCATCCTGTGCCTTATACTTCGTTCGGATTTGCAAGTTGCCTTTGGCGCCTTCAATCATTAAATCCTTCAGGTGTGTCAATGGACGAGCCACAAGACGTACCATCCACAAACCAATGAACAATGCAATGAGTGCCGCTACCGCAGCAAATACCCAGGTTGTGGTAAGTATTCCCCTGGCGTCTCTCACCAGTTCAGATACAGGCACTACACCCACGAGAATCCATTTGGAAGTTCCCAGTGTATTATGAACCGCAAGCACACTTTGCTCTTTTCCGTCTGCTACCTGCTCCATAATTTGATTCCCTTCGATCCCTTCAAGCTTGGAAACGTAATCCAGCTTTGTCTTTCCTCCTGCCAAACTCTCATTGTTAGAGCCTACAAACTCACCCTTATCTGTCACAAGGCTAATCATACTGCCTGAGCCCAAATTAACACCTTTCAACTCGTCCTCCACCGCACTGGCCTTTAAATCCATAACCAGAACATAAGTCCCTCCCAACCCGGACATGCTGTTCATGGAGCGTGCCAGACGAAAGGTCTTGCTGCCATTGTCATTCACCTGCGTAGGTAGCCAAACCATTCCCTTGTTTTTCAAAATATCCTTGAACCATGCTTCCTGCCGTACATCCTTTTGTGTTCCGGTACCCATTGCAGCTAAACTGGTTTCTTCCGGGTACAGGTACAATGAATCAATCGCTTTATTTGTAAAAGCAATATTCGTTAATTTCTTGTTTACTTCGCCCATAGCAACAAAAGATGCAAAGGGATTTTTATCTTGCTTTACAGCCTTTTGCAACTGATCACTTAATTCAGTATCGAAAAATACCTGTGTCGACGTGTCTTGAAAGCGCTCTAAAATAATATCAAGCTTTTCCGAAGTTTGCTGAACTGTTTGCTGATACGCTGTAGCTGCATTTTGTTCAATCGTACTTTTAGCTTTGTAGTACGAGAGCATCCCCAGGCTGACCACGAATAACATAATGGCTGCAAAAAAGATCAGAAACAACTTCATTCCAACCGAACGGATCGGATTATAGTTTTTGACCAAATGCATAAAATCCTTACTGTATCTTTCAGGCTTAAGTAAACGCTTTAAATTGTATATGCATTTACGTAAGGCCTTAGCTACCCAGGGAGTATCTTTCGAAAACATCACAACCGTCTCCTCCCCTTTATCCGTTGTTACTTTACTTCCTTTCAAGCCTTTCATTGGATCCGTTTTCTTAGGTTGCCTTTTTGCTACATTTCTCTCTTTTTTCCGAAAACCCATTCCTCTCACCTACCACTATATAATTAGTTTCTTGTTCCACGTCATCCTTTATGTATCTATTATCTATATAATCTCTATCGGAACTATTCGACAAGGAATGTAGCTTTCCTTTGAGTACCAACTAAATTTTGTGAAACTTTTTTCCTAGAAAACTATTCAAAAAAAAGCCTCTCCAACCGATAGGAGAGGCTTTTGAATCTTTTCACCTGTGACTTAAGGCTTATTTACTTCTTTTTACGCATCATATCAAAATACGATACAGGCTGATCTACCTTCATTTTGATTCGTTGAAGCGGATGACGTGCAGCATCTAATTCGTTGCCTTCCTCATCCCAGATCGTTCCGACCGTTTGTTTGAAAAACGTTCCGTTCGGCCCGAAAAATTCAATTTCATGCCCTGGTTTAAAATGGTTACGTTGTTGAATCGTTGCGATGCCACTTGCGGCATCGTAATCCATGACCAGTCCGGCAAAATCATAAGGGACTGCTTTTTCTTCCGGCTCATAAATATGATCCTCATGATCCGGTGTATCATAGAAGAATCCTGTATTTAACGGACGATTGGCTGCCTTGTTAATTTCTTCAATCCATTCTGGTTTGAGTACATAATTTTCCGGATCAGCCATATAGGAATCAATCGCTTGACGGTAGACATTCACGACCGTAGCCACATAGTGGATGGACTTCATACGTCCCTCCACTTTAAAGCTGTCTACACCCACATCAATCAGATCAGGAATATTTTCAATCATACACAGATCCTTGGAACCCATAGAAAAAGCATTATCGCTCTCTTCAAACAATGGAAGCTGGTTAACGCCAAGCTGGAACTGTTTTAGTACATTGTTGTCCTGTGCCTCTTCCTCAGATATCCAAACCTCACCTGGACGGGCATCCTCAAACAAATCATATTTCCAGCGGCAAGACTGACAACATCCTCCACGATTAGAATCGCGGTCTGTAAAGTGATTAGATAACACGCAGCGCCCGGAAAATGAAGAGCACATCGCACCATGGACAAAAGCTTCGATTTCGATATCCACATGCTTTTTAATTTCTTCGATTTCCTCCAAGCTGGTTTCACGTCCAAGTACCACGCGCGGCAGCCCCTCGTCTTTCCAGAACTTTACCGCTTGCCAATTCAGCGTGGACTGCTGTGTGCTCAAATGCACTTCCAATCCAGGAACTGCTCGCAATGCCACGGATACAATGGCCGGATCAGCGACGATAACGGCATGAATTCCTACTTCATACAGATTGCGCAAGTATTCCTCAATTCCAGCAATATCTTCATTGTGAGCATAGATATTAGTCGCTACAAGCACCTTAGCACCGTACTTGTTGGCGAATTCTACACCTTCACGCATTTCTTCAAAACTGAAATTATCGGCGTTAGAACGCAGACCGTATTTTTGTCCACCAATATATACAGCATCTGCACCATAGTGAACGGCAAACTTCAGCTTTTCTAGATTTCCGGCAGGAGCCAACAGCTCTGGCTTATCCAGACGATTCCGTTTACCTGTATATTTTCTCGTTTTGGTGATCGTTCCCATGACGTTCCCCCCTCTGTAAATTCATTTTGTAATTAATAAACCTGCTCTTTGTAGAAAAATCCGAAGGAGAGTTCCCGTTCAGGGTCTTGAAGACGGCGAACCTCATCCAGCCAGCTTTCATCATAAACATAAGCATCCGGGTCGGCTGTATAACTATCTATTGCTTTGCGATAAGCACGGACAACTGCCTCATTGTAAGCGGTGGGTTTCAACAAGCCCTCGATCTTAAAGCTGTGCACACCCGCCTCCATCAGAATATGCAGGTCCTCTATGATACAAAAATCATCCGAACTCATAATATGTGTCCCGTTGATATCTTCGTAAATGGGGAACTTCTCTTCCTTCCGCTCTGATTCAATCAGAAACAAGCCACGCCCTCTGCCGAGATCGCCTTCTACCGTGCGACCTTGGTGCAGCATATAGCTTTGAACAAGCTTACGCTTGGAGTGATAAATATTGGTCATTCCATGTACCTGAGCCTGTGCTTCTATATTCAACTTTGGAATCATTTCCGTAATTTCATCCATACTGAGCTCACGAGCCAAGATGACACGTGACGCCCCTTTTTCCCCCCAGTAGTTGGCGGTTGCGAAGTTGGTAGAAATCATCTCTCCGTTCCAGAAGAGTTTCAGATGAGGTGCATACTCCTTCACAGCCATAAGCACTGCTGGATCATTAAACTCAATGGCGTCTACGCCGCATCCAGCTAGTGTCTGCACATATTCGGGAAGAAGTGGCAATAGCTCATTCGTCATCAAATTCGTCATAGATATATATACCTGCGCCGCATGCTTCCGTGCCTCTTCCACAACCTCACGGATTTGGTCCGGTGTAAAATGTCCTGGCAGTCGCATGCCAAAGCGGTCATCTCCAATGAGCAATGCAGTAGCTCCAGCCTCCAGCATATGACGGGCATCCTCCGGAGAGCTGGCAGTTGCCAGCAGTTCGGGTTTGTAAGCCATAGGCTCACCTCCTAATTTGTCTTACGGTTACTTACCTGAATGTTATGCAAATGATCTTTATACGTTTTGGCAAACAAATGTTTATGTGTTCCATCTTTTTTGGTCACATAAAATAAATAATCTGTAGATTTCGGCTGTAGAGCCGCCACTACTGATTTCAGACTGGGACTTGCAATCGGTCCTGGTGGAAGTCCTTGGTGTATATACGTATTATAAGGACTTTCTACAGCCAAATCCTTGTAATACAGTCGTTCCTTTTGCTTGTCCAGCATATATTGAACTGTAGCATCAATTTCCAGCTTTTTATCCTGTTGAAGACGGTTATAAATAACGCCAGCTACGATAGGCCGCTCATCGTCTACAACCACCTCACGCTCTACCAGAGAGGCAACTGTCAGCAGCTGATGCAGTGTTTCACTGCGTTGCTGCAGCCCGGCATCCAGGTCAGAAATGGTATCCAGACGTTTTTGCGTCTGCTCCAGCATCGTCTGAATGATATCCTTGGTTGTGCTTCCCTTTTTCAGTTCATAAGTTTCCGGGAAAAGATAGCCTTCCAGCGCATAGCGAAGCCCCGCCTGCTTTGGTATGTCCCGTACCAGCGGGACGTCAAAAGCGGACGGATCGTTGGCTAGCTGCAAAAATTGCTGCCGGTCTGCCAGTCCTTCCTTTTGCAGCTTCTCAGCCATCTGTCTAATCGTAAAACCCTCCGGGATTGTAAAACGGATCATTTCCTCTTTGACTACGTCCCCAGCCGATAGCTTGGCAATCAGCTGATCAAAGGTTGCGCCAGGCTGCGCTTCATATTTTCCAGCCTGAAATGCGTTTCCTTGCTGTTTGAATTTTACATAAGCCTTAAACACGAGCGCATTACGTATAAGTCCCTTTTGCTCCAGCGTATCTGCAATAGCCGATGTTCCCGTACCCCTTACCACCGTAAAAGCAACGGGTTGTGTTTTCGGCTGAACAGGCTGCATGGCATTCCATATATAGAGGATTGCACCTCCTGCTATACAAACAAGCACGAGAAGCAACGTAAGCATCCTTGTCCTTCGCTTCACATCCACCCAACTCCTTCACAGCCAAAAAGGGCGGACTGGTCCGCCCTTTCAGGTTTGATCTGCTCGTTATCCAGACTTACAGCTCTTCCGGCAACGTACATTCGTCGTACAGCTCAGAAATATCTTCCCACTCATCATCATCTTCAATGGTGGTGATGGAGATTTCGCCGTCTGTGGATGAGCTTACATGATATAATTCATGTTCGCCAGCAGCAGCACCAGGTCTACGCAATACGGCGTACCGTTGCTCGCCTACCTTGAACTCTGCTTCCAACTCCATGCGTATTGCATGACCCTGTTCATCCTGCAACTCTACATCGCCGTCAAATGCTTCCTTCAAATCAGAGGTCCAGCTCAGGTCTTCACGTGAATAGCTCGTCATTTCCCGTCTTCCTCTTCTTCTTCCTCTACAAATGTATTAAAGGTCTCTTCGACGATTTCCCATTCGGCATCGTCTTGGATCACAAACAATTTAATATCATCGCCTTCTTCTTCGTAGCGGAAGGCGTACACATCGGACTCATCAGCTTCAGGGTCCACTGGCGCAACCATCATGTACTTTGCTTCGGAACCATCTACCTCAAACTTCATAATGACCTCGAACTCTTCCTCGTTGCCCTCGTCATCGGCAATATAAATAATTTCCGGCTCTTCTTCCATACCCAATTGATTTTCAGCCATTACGAAATCCCCCTCACCTTGTACTGTGTGCGTCCAAATAATTTTGCAAGATCAGGCTTGCGGCTAGTTTATCTACCACCTGCTTGCGTTTTTTGCGGCTGACGTCGGCCTCCAGAAGCGCACGCTCTGCCGAACGCGTCGTCAGCCGTTCATCCCAAAGGTGAACGGGTAAACCCAGTAACTCCTTGAGCCGGTTCGCAAACTCAATGCAAATCTCACCGCGTGGACCCACGGTTCCGTTCATATTTTTCGGCAAGCCTACAACAACCTCACCAATTTCATGTTCACGAACCAAATTTGCAATTTTACCGAACTCGCTGTCGTCACCGCGTCGTTCTATGACTTCCAATCCTTGGGCGGTCCAGCCGAAGGCATCACTTACGGCGACCCCAATTCGGCGATCCCCGTAATCCAATCCCATTACTTTCATGCCTGTCTCCTAACGATGCTTAGCGAGATAGAAACGAACCAGCTCTTCAATCAATTCATCGCGTTCTTTTTTACGCACCAGGCTTCTAGCATTATTATGCCGCGGCACATAAGCCGGATCACCGGATAGCAAATACCCGACGATTTGATTGATCGGATTGTATTCTTTTTCTACCAACGCATCATATACGGTCAACAAAATCTCCTGAGCAGAAGCTTCCTTCTCATCCGCCTTGACATTAAATTTGACCGTTTTGTCCATGGAATCCATTGTTGACACCTCGCTTCCACAAAACATGTGTACATGTTTATGCCAGCTTATTCTTTTATATCATACCATAAGCAAAGCCCTTCAAGGAAATGTCTAAGTCCGTTTTTTTCCAAAAATCCGCAAAAATTATCGAACTTTATCCTTGTGAGGCTGCTGACACCAATTCATGCGCACGTTGAAGTGCTTCGTCCAGCTTGCTGGCATCCTTACCCCCGGCTTGCGCCATGTCAGGCCGTCCGCCGCCACCGCCGCCGCATACGGCCGCTATTTCTTTCACGAGCTTACCTGCATGAAGTCCTGTCTTGGTATGCTCAGCTGGGACAACAACGACAAAATTAACTTTGTCGTCCATTGCAGCGCCTAGCGCCAGCACAGCTGCAGGGAGCTTACTTTTCAGCTCATCAGCAATCGCACGCAGCGCATCCATGCTGGAGGCCTGCACGCGTGCAGCCAACAACTGCACTCCGCCAGCTTGCACGACTTGATCAGTCAGCTGACCCGCCTCAATAGCGCTCAGCTTGCTTTGCAGTGATTCATTTTCACGACTGAGGTCTTTAATTTGTTGCTGCAAAGATTCGATGCGTTTTGGCACCTCGGACAGCTTGGATTTAACAAGCCCAGCCGACACCTTCAACAGCTCTAATTGACCTTCCATATACTCAAAACCAAAACGTCCGGTCACTGCTTCAATACGACGTACACCTGACCCGATGCCGCTCTCGCTGACAAGCTTGAACAAACCAATTTGCGAAGTATTGCTGACATGACATCCTCCGCACAGTTCGATGCTGTAATCGCCAACCTTAACGACCCGTACGATATCACCATATTTCTCACCAAACAGTGCCATCGCTCCAAGAGCTTTGGCTTCGTCAATCGGTTTCAGTTCAATCGTCACATTCAGTTGGCTCCAGATGGCACGGTTAACCCGCAGTTCAATATCCGCCAGCTCTTCTGGGGTAATGCTACCAAAATGGGAGAAGTCAAAACGCAGACGCCCAGGTTCTACCAAGGAACCCGCCTGATTGACATGGTCACCCAGCACTTCTTTAAGCGCCTTGTGAAGCAAATGCGTAGCTGTATGGTTTTTCTCAATTTCTCCACGTGAAGCTTGATCTACTTCAGCTTTTACCGTATCGCCTACGTTCAGCTCACCAGCCTCTACAACGACTTGATGCACATGCTGACCTTGCGGCGCCTTGAACAGCCCTTCAACCTTTGCGGTTACCGTTCCGCCACGCAGTAAACCATGGTCACTCACTTGCCCGCCGCTTTCGGCATAGAAAGGAGTCACATCCAGCACGACCTGACAGGACTGTCCTTCACTAACACTCTCCACCAGCATATCATCATATACAATTGCCACAATTTTGGACTCAGTTACGAGGTCATTATATCCAACAAAATCACTTTTAACCGCCAGATCAGACAAAGCTCCGCCCTGAATCTTCATGCTGGCATTATCTTGATGAGCATCGCGCGCACGTTGACGCTGTTCCTGCATCGCTTCATCAAAGCCTTCACGGTCTACTTTCAAGCCCTGCTCGTCCGCATAATCCTCTGTGAGGTCGAATGGGAACCCGTACGTATCATACAGCTTGAAAGCATCTGCTCCGCTAATGACGTTGCGGCCTTCGGCCTTTGCCTGAGCACTGATATCAGCCAAAATAGCTAATCCGTCAGTCAATGTTTCATGGAAACGCTCTTCTTCTGTTTTAATCACCTTGATGATGAAATCACGCTTGTCTACGACCTCAGGGTAGTATACGCCCATGATATCCCCAACGGTTTCCACCAGTTCAAACATAAATGGACGGTTCATGCCCAGCATTTTTCCATAACGAACAGCCCGGCGCAGCAAACGGCGAATGACGTAACCCCGTCCTTCATTGGAAGGAAGTACACCGTCACCAATCGCGAAAGCAACAGTACGAACATGGTCAGCAATGACCTTGAGAGCCACATCACTGTCCACATTCTCGTTATATTTAACGCCTGCCATCGCAGCCGTTTTCTGGATTAGTGGCTGGAAAATATCCGTATCAAAGTTGGAATCCACATTTTGTAAAATGGATGCAAAACGTTCCAAGCCAGCCCCTGTATCAATATTTTTATTAGGAAGCGGCGTGTAGCTACCATCTTTGTTATGGTTGAATTGCGAGAATACCAGGTTCCACACTTCCAGATAACGCTCATTTTCTCCGCCCGGATACATTTCAGGGTCCGTCATGTCGCTGCCGTAGGCTTCGCCACGATCATAAAAAATTTCCGTACAAGGTCCGCAAGGTCCTTCACCGATATCCCAGAAGTTATCTTCCAGTTTGATGATACGTTCAGCCGGAAGTCCAACTTTTTCGTTCCACAGCTTGTACGCTTCCTCATCCTCAGGATATACCGTTACAGCCAGACGCTCTGGATCAAAGCCGATCCATTTCGGGTCTGTCAGAAACTCCCATGCCCATGTGATGACTTCTTCCTTAAAATAGTCGCCAATGGAAAAGTTGCCGAGCATTTCGAAAAACGTGTGATGACGGCGGGTTTTACCGACATTTTCAATATCGTTCGTCCGAATACATTTTTGCGAATTAGCGATACGTGGATTTTCTGGTTTTACACGTCCGTCAAAATAAGGCTTAAGCGGCGCCATACCCGCATTAATCCACAGCAGGGAAGGATCTTTATGCGGAACAAGCGGTGCGCTTGGTTCAATCACATGTCCTTTGCTTTCAAAAAACTCCAGCCATTTGGAGCGGATTTCACTAGCTTTCATATAAGTAGCCTCCTAATTATGGTGTCACTGGTTTCTGGCACAGGCCATAAAAAATAGAAAAACGCCCCTGAACGGATCAGGGACGATTGTATCGCGGTACCACCCTGGTTATCGCCGTCCCTTCTGTACGAAATGCTACATGTGCAAGCGCACACCAACATCTGCTTAACGGACGATCGATCGCCTTGTTTTCACTGGTAACGGGAGCATCCCGGCG
Organism: Paenibacillus sp. T2-29; assembly: GCF_052921365.1. Lineage (NCBI taxonomy): Bacteria > Bacillati > Bacillota > Bacilli > Caryophanales > Paenibacillaceae > Paenibacillus > Paenibacillus sp. T2-29. The sequence continues at coordinate 150,886 of NZ_JBREVE010000011.1, forward strand.
GGTTCAGCCCGCACTCCGAAATGAGCTTTCCCTACTGGATAAACACATTTAAACATACTCAATTCAGTATATCCGTGTCATTTAGCCGTGTCAACGCGATTTCAGACAGCATGCATCCGGGATATAGACGAAATCAGATCGTTTTTCGCTTCACGTAATATGCAAAAAAATGCTGAAGCCCTACCTTCAAAACCGCCATCACAGGAACTGCCAAGATCAAGCCAGCAATTCCCGCAATTTCCCCACCAACTAGCAAAGCGAAAATAATGGCTAGCGGATGCAGATGCAGCGTTCGTCCCACCACCTGAGGAGAGATTACATTACTTTCCAACACTTGAATACAGGCATTAACGACTACGACTAAAAGTACCATTTTTAAGGAAACCGTAGAAGCCATAATTACCGCCGGTGCAGCGCCCAAAAAGGGGCCCAAATATGGAACAATATTAAAAAGAGCCACTACTCCGGCCAGCAACAGCGCATAAGGCATGCCAATCAGCATATATCCAATATACGCCATCACGCCAATAATGACGCACACCAACAATTGGCCCCTGACATAGTTGCCAAGCGCCTGATCAATTTCCTTAAGTACTGATACAATCGCCTTACGACGAGAACGCGGGAGATAAGATACAATCGTCCGTTCAAACACGTCAAAATCCTTTAAAATATAAAAAATAAGAAAAGGGACAATAAACACATTGAACAGCATGTTGATCATCCCACCAATGTTGTCCATAAAGGTAGAAATCCCAGTAGCCATCCGATTCTCCAGCTGGAAAAACCATTGATTCATCCCCGTTCGCACCCCTTGGGGTAAAATACCGCTGTCCATATTCGTCATTAGTCCCTGTGCATGCATGGTCAGCTCAGGCAGATGCTCATTCAGCTCATCCAGTTGTTCAATGAACATTGGAATCAGATTCATCAGGATCACAATAAGACTGGCCAAAAACACAGCATAAATGAGCAGTACAGCTACACTACGAGGCACCTTTCGACCGCCCAGCATACTGACTACAGGATTAAGTACATAGGAGATGATCATCGCTACCGCAAACGGAGCAATGATTGTTTTCAGAAATTCATACAAATGCAAAAACAAAGGTCTCAGCAGCCAGATAAAATATAGAATGACAAGTCCCAGCAGCGTCCATATGCCGTACCGGAACAGTCTACTTTTCGTTAATTGGTCCATTTTGTGCCCCCTTACCGGACTAGCCTCCTTTAAGTATATGCCTGTACCTCTAGTTTAATCCTTCCCGCCAGTCTAAGGTGTTCCATAAATAACCATTGTGAAAAATTGATGAAAATGGATGAAAACAATAAACAAAGTCATTCGATCTGACGATATAAGTACAAAGCACTATCCTAAGCTTTCACATTTCTGAAACATCGGGGGTCGTTACATGAACTTAAAAATGAAGCTTATTCTTCTTTTCACTTGCATTGTAATCGTTGCAGCCGGGCCTTTATCCGTCATTAGCATGACAAGCGTTAAAAATCAGGCCAATCATGATATCCAAGAGCTTATGAACAGCAAAGCTTCCGAAACCGTAAATCAGCTCGACGGATGGACAGGCGGCAAAGCTGAAATTATCGAAACATTAGCTGCGAGTCTGGAATCCAGTGATATTTCATCAGATGCCAAAATAGCATCTCTGAAAGCAGCTTTCCAAAACTATAAAGATCAAAATATTTCGAACATTTATGCAGGCTATGAAGATGGTTCTTACTGGGATGGATCTGGCTGGTTTGAAGCAAATTATGATCCTCGCGCTCGCCCGTGGTACAAGGATGCCAAAACCAAGGGAGAAATGTATTATTCATCACCTTACACTGACGCAGGCAGTAATGACTTCACCATTTCCATCGCTAAACCGCTCAAGGATGCCAACGGCTCTATCACCGGGGTAGTCAGCGAAGATATTATGCTCAACGATATGACAAAAATGATTCAAAGCATAAACCTGAACGGATTGGGCTACGCATTTCTGATTGACCAAAAGGGAGTCGTAATCGCGCATCCAGATAACAAGCTGGCTGGCAAAAACCTCAAGGAAACCCCCGAGTTAGGATCATCGACCGCGACCCTGCTCAGCGCAGCTTCGGGAAAAACAGACTATAGCTACAATGGCAGTGACCGTCAGCTTTATTTTAAAAAAATGCCTAGCACAGGCTGGATTGTAGGCCTATCTATTTCCAAAGATATAGCTTTTCAGGAGTATTACTCCACTCGTAATCAGTTGATTATTACTGTTGCTATCATTTTAGTCGTTGCTATGCTGCTGGCGACCTGGGCGGCTAACAACTTTATCAAACCGATTCGCAGACTCCAAGCAAATGTCAAACGGATAGCTGAAGGCGATATGACCGCCCGTGTGGATATTAAGGGTAAAGATGAAATTGCCAGCCTGGGGACAGATTTTAACCTCATGTCAGACAATCTCACTCACCTGTTGCGTAAGGTATCAGATACAGCTAGCGATGTCAGTTCCGCTTCCCATGATATGCATCAACACGCCAAAGATACGGGAACTATTGCCTCACAAATTTCCAGTGCAGTTCAGGAGCTGGCTCAAGGAGCAAGCGACCAAGCTGAGGCCGTATATTCCGGTTCTGAGAAGCTGACACACATGACAGGCTCCATCAACCAGATTGGCGAAAGTGTCAAACGGACCCAAACTGCTGTATTCGAAACAGATTCTGCCGTGCTGGCTGGGTATGAAACAGCAGAGCGTCAAGCGAAACTGGCAGCCGAGTCCAGACAAACGACCACTGCGGCAGGAGAAGCAGTAGATTCACTCACGCTGAAAACCCAGGATATTGGACGGCTGGCTGGGGCCATCCACGATATCGCCGCACAAACAAACCTACTAGCCCTCAATGCATCCATCGAAGCGGCACGGGCCGGGGAACACGGACGAGGTTTTGCCGTCGTCGCGGGAGAAGTCAGAAAGCTGGCCGAACAAGCGGGCAACTCCAGTGACAGTATCATGAGTAAGCTGGAGGAAATTAAAATTGCGGGAGTACAAAGCGCAGAGGAAATGAAGAAGGCTCTTGCTGTAACTGTAGAACAGGAGCATGCTGCCATTGCAACGAGACAGGCGTTTGAATCCATACGTGGCGCTTCTCAGCACATGCTTGCCCAAATTGAGGACGTTTCTGCTGCAGCAGATCATCTCCGTGTGAATGCCGGACATATTTCAGATGTCATCTCTAGCGTTGTTGCTGTCTCTGAGCAAAGTGCAGCATCTACCGAGGAAGTAGCTTCCTCAGTACAAGAACAAGGTCATGCTATGAACAATATTGCCGACCTTTCTGCCAAACTTGATTCTCATGCAGATCTTCTATTGGAAGAGGTCAAACGCTTTAAATTGTAGAACTAGCCATCTTCGCAAAATAGGATATACAAAAGAGGGTGCCCCCAGGCCAAAAGGCCTTTCGGGACACCCTCTCCATTTTTTATTAAGCATGATCCAACCCACTAAGCTGTATTTTAAGCAATAGGTGGGAGATCACACCTCTTCGTAAACAGCCTGTCCACTTTCCGAATCAAGCTTAGGAAGAAGCGTGAATTTGCGGCAAGTCCTGTTGTGCCATCTCATCTCCAAAGAATAAGTCGTCCAGCGAACTGAGCGTTCCATCCTCTTCCACTTGGTAGACAGACATTTTTTCACCATTCACTTGAAGTTCGATAAAGCATCCCCAGCAATAAAATTGATGGGAGCCAATTTTTCCGATATCTTTGGAATTACAATTCGGACATCTCAATAAACTCACCCTATCCATTAACAGAATATATGGCTTTTTCCAGACGCTGCTCGCTTAACGGGGGAACCATAACAGCATTTTCCCCGATGGACATATCTTCGGTGCAGGGCAGCCATTTCCGCCCTTCTATAATATCCGATACAAAACCATCGCTGATTTCCAAGCCTATTATGTTATTGCCCATTTCCTGGTCAAAATAAACATCCGAGATGTGCCCGAGCATAAGCCCTTCCTCTGTTAGCACGGATAAATCCTTCAGTTTACCAGGTCCAAGCAAGTACGTATGTTGTATATCATGGGCCTCTGTTTTACGGACGGCCTGCTGATTGCGAATCATGATCGCATCCTCACCATAGGCAACGATGTCATCCCAAGCCACCATTTTGACATGAGATGAAAAAAGACCTTTACCTTCTAGCTCAATCCCTGTAATTCGCCAATCAGCTGTCAACATAAAGTCATGTATTTTACCAATCTGCTTCCCGTCCTCGACATCGAAAACAGCAAGTCCGATCATGTCTTGAAGCTTCATATATCGGGTCCCTCCTCATTCTGCAATCCGAACGAAGGTGCGGTCCTTTTCCTACATGCCTGTCAGACCTTGCTTTTCGTTCATGCAATGAAATGGAAAACCGCCCCTCCCTTCTTACTAAAATGCGGAGAAATCCCTAGTTCCTAGTACGCAGCCGCTTCCATATGGTTTCAATTTTCTTGGCCGTGTATTCCATTTCTTCCGTAGTATTACCCAAACCGAAGCTAAACCGAATCGCTGAATTCAAAACATCTTCAGGAAGATCCATCGCCTGCAACACATGCGATAGCTCTAGAGACCCCGAAGTGCAGGCTGATCCGCTGGCAGCTGCGATTCCTTCCATATCGAGATTCATCAGCATGGTCTCTGTACCAATGGCCGGAAAGCTAATATTTAGCACATTAGGAACAAAATACTCAGGATCACCATTAATTACAAACTCATGGCTACCTAGAGAACCTTCCAACGCTTTCAGCAGTGTCTGGCGAAGAGCCATATCGTGTGCTCCTCGCTCCTCAATAGAAGCATTGGCAAGAGTTGCGGCTTTAGCCAGCCCAGCAATGCCGGCGATATTTTCTGTTCCGGCACGACGCTTCTTCTCCTGAAGTCCCCCATGCATTAGCGGCTGAATGCGTGTACCCTGACGGATATACAATGCACCCACCCCTTGCGGACCGTTAATCTTATGGCCAGACACACTAAGTAAGTCAATCGGGAGATTCCCGCAGTCGATGGATATATGCCCGAAGGCTTGAACTGCGTCTACATGAAATATAATTCCATGCTCTCTCGCAATCTGTCCTACTTCTTGAACCGGCTGAATGACGCCCACCTCATTGTTGGCATACATCATGCTGATCAAAAAAGTATCCGGGCGAATAGCTGCCTCAATATCCGCAGGATTCACACGCCCAAAACCATTGACCGGGATATAGGTTACCTGGTATCCCGCTTTTTCCAGCTCATCGCAAGCATGAAGCACGGCGTGATGTTCAATCGCGGTTGTAATAATATGGCCGGAAGTACGACCATCTGCCGTAGCCGTCCCAAACAGGGCCAGATTATCACTCTCTGTCCCTCCGCTCGTAAATATAATTTCTTCAGGCTTGCAGCCCAAAGAGGCCGCAACGGCATCCCGCGCTGCGCTGACGGTGCGCTTGGCATCACGGCCAAAGGCATGAACGCTCGAAGCGTTGCCGAATTGACCGGTCATGATGTCCATCATAGTCTGCGCAACCTCAGGATGCATAGGAGTCGATGCGGCATGATCCAGATAAATTCTGTTCATGTTATCCACCTCAAATATAAAACATCTTGTTTTTAGTATTTGCCGAAGTTCCATTATATACTTCTTTCTTAACATAATGCACTGTAAAAGTTTTTGTAAGAGCATTTCAATCGCAGAAGTTTGTGAGTATTCGCCAAAATTGTAATTTTTTGTGATTCAAATGCCTTGTCCCACATACAAATCGGTCCCATCAAACAATTTCCTTACAATTGTATACCAAGGTGTACTGAGTAGCAACGATGCCCTCATTAGCTTCTAATATTCCCTATCGTTCTCCATCAACCAACTGTTTCGATGTATTTACCTAACTTAGCATATGTATCTGATATCAGCACCTGTGCCACCTTCTGCACACTTTGCCATAGGCCACTATCGGCTTACACCACGTGTTGGACCATCTTTAAGAGAGAGCTCACAGTTCATAATAATGTTCATACTGCCGATTTTCCGACTGCTGCAGGGTGTCACATGCTAATAAAGTTTCCTGTTGAATTCACATAACAATATAATAACTAGGTATTTTTCCCTATATAAATTTTACATTTTATTCTTCATAATTACAAATGTAGTTATAATAAATCAGAAGGTGGGATTTCTAATGAGGAATTAATGAGTTAGTGTTTAATAGCTGTTTAATAGCATAATTAGTAACCGTCGAGACACTGATTTGCCGTTTAAGACAGTGAAGTCTACTTATTTGTTCAGTTACGACGATTTAACCCGGTTGATAAACAGACACTTTTTTTTAAAACAACTAGATATCTATAATCGGGAACAACTTGAGAGGATGAATATAATGAGAAATAAATGGTTTTCAATTTTATTAATGGCACTCATTACTGTAGTCACCATTCTTCCTAGTTATCCTGAAACAGTTTCGGCAGATACCTACCATATTGGCCAAGTATGGGAAGCTAAAGCTGGAGGCATGTCTTACACCTTTGATCTGGGGGATCCTGGAGTTCCGCGAAGTATGTATAGCATTAAGAGTGTATTCAATGCAAAAACAGAAAATAGAGGAGACGATGCTGAGTGGGTTTCCCTGTACTATTCTCAGGATGGAGTAAAATGGTATTTAGAAGATTCAACACCGTTGCATTATGATAGATATGATGGTGTTTACACTATTCCTTGGACAATATTTAAGAGTAGAAACCCAGAAGTGAGCCATATCCGGTACGTTAAGGTAGAATCTACCCATACGCAGGTGTCTATTAGTAACGTTCGCTTAGAAGTAGTTGACAGATCTTCAGCTCACTAGTATTCAACATTGAGAAAAGATAGAAATACAGGTAGCCTAACAAACTAATAATAAAAAAATATAAATATAAAGCGCCTCTTTAATTCACTATGTAATGATCAGGAGGCGCTATATTTGCAAGGAAGCTTGCCCTCTGATATTAAATTAGGCAATTTACTAATTCTACTAATGGTTAAGAAAATTCAAGCTCGTCAGTGCCCGTAATTCCAACCGAATTCCCTTCCACACAAACCCTCTACCAAGATGTTCGAAGTCACCGCCTCCAATCTCCCAATTAGACCAGTTCTAGTTGCTTGGATTCTCATATTTGCTATCCGCTCCGAAAAAGTGAGCACAGCAGGTGCTCCACAATTCAGATGCTGCTGATCTGTTCTTGTTGTTTTTATTTCATGATAGAACAGCATGTAACAACCTACAGGTATTACAAATTTATTGTCAGTTTTCGATAATAAAATTAACAAGATAAAATAAGCAAATTCCCAGCCGATGGGGCATAAAAGGATGTAAAGAAAAATGTTTTATACATTTTTAGTTTTAATGACTTGCTTTGTGCTTTTTCTCCTTTGGGAAATATTCTTCTCATTTAGGCTCACTAAAAAGGCTAAGTGGAACTTTCTAATCTCACTTTTCAGCCTAGTAATACTTTGTATGGTTGCAACTAGCGATCAGTCTAGATCAGTATCCAAGGAAAGCTTTCCTCAAGAGCAAACTGATGTAGCTCCTAATGAAAGCAACGAAGGTGATGAGAGCACACCTTCATATAGTGACGCTGATAAGAAAAACGCTCTTCAAATTGAGAGTATCTTTAATAAATATGAAAAAGAAATGACTCCCTATGAGCAACAAGGCAATGGGGTTTTTGACATGTTGAAGGCTGATAAAATCGATAAGCCTGCCATTTGTGAGGAAATCCATCAAGTCAATGAGAAATATAAAGAAACAATCAAAAAAATTAATTCAATAGTAATTCCTGAGGAGTTACATAATGACCTAAAATACGATTTGGAGAACATGTTAAGAAGTTCAACTGGATACTATACTTCTCGCTTTATAGCATATGAACATTTATTAAAATACATTAAGGAGTCAGATGAAACACACATAGATACATTTAATCAGAAAATGATGAATGCAAAGGATTTTTCCCGAGAATATACAATATATGTGAATATGCTATTTAGAAAAACAGGCTTACCTGATGACATGAAAGACAAAGAATAAGAAGTATGCCACTTCCTACATATTCCGACATTCTAGTGAGTAGGATACTCTAAAATTATTCACAAACGTACAAAAAAATGCAGGAGAAACGCTGACCAGAAGAACAAAACCCATTTCCAACGTGTTCAAGTTCAGGTTTCTGCCGGAAATGTGAATTTTAATGTGTTTTATACAGCATAAAAGCCCCATAAAATGGGGCTTTTACGTTGGTACAACAAGTTTCTTTCTTGTTATAAGTAATATTGGAATTTAGATGTAAAACATGTAGTTATCCAATTCATCATGTTCTTGGTATGTGATCAAGTCCTTAAGTGTTGTAGAATCCAGCACTTCAGCAATGCTGTCACGAATTCGCAGCCAAAGCTGGCGTTTTGCCGGATCATCTTCTTCCGTGAAATCGACTGGAGAAATCGGACCTTCCAGTACACGAATGATGTCTCCTGCTGTTACGCCTGACGGTTCATTCGCCAAAATATAACCGCCATAAGCACCACGAATACTTTTTACCAAACCTGCATTACGCAAAGGCGCAATGAGCTGTTCCAGATAATGCTCTGATAGCTGATTTTTTTCGGCAATACTTTTCAAAGAAGTTGGACCTTCGCCAAATCTGGCTGCAAGCTCCATCATAATGGTCAGGCCGTAACGGCCTTTCGTTGATATTTTCAATTGTGGCACCTCGCTTATAGTAACAATTCCGTTAAACACGCGGAATAATTGGAGTTGTAAACCTCTCTATTCCGATCCTAACCCTCAGCTTATGTTAACATATTAGGGCAGGTAAAGGGAAACATTACGGTAACAATCTTAAAAAAAGTTGCTTTCGAGCGATTAGGAACAGATTTAGCCCGTTTTATGTAGCTTTCTTGCATCGTTCGCCGTGTCATTTGTTCGTCCAAACATCGTAACTTATTATCGTTTATGTTACAATAGGTGGGTTCTACAACAATATTGAAAGAATTGGGTGATGACCATGGCTAAAGCCAATCATGAAACCCGTGTCGTCGTCGGCATGTCCGGTGGCGTCGACTCATCCGTTACCGCGCTGCTGCTAAAGGAGCAGGGCTATGACGTAATCGGCATCTTCATGAAAAATTGGGATGACACGGATGAATTTGGCCGTTGTACGGCTGAAGAGGATGCGGAGGATGTGCGCCGCGTCTGTGAACAGATCGACATTCCTTACTATACAGTCAATTTTGAAAAAGAATACTTCGATAAAGTATTCTCCTATTTTCTTGATGAATATAAAGCTGGACGCACACCCAATCCGGATGTCATGTGCAACCGTGAAATTAAATTCGGCGAGTTTCTGAACAAAGCGCTGGATTTGGGAGCAGATTATGTTGCTACTGGACATTATGCACGGGTTGTGGAAGAAGACGGCCGCTTTACTTTGCTGCGAGGTGTGGACAGCAACAAGGATCAGACTTATTTCCTGAATGCATTAAGCCAAGCACAGTTGTCGCGCACCATGTTCCCGATCGGCCATCTGCCGAAACCAGAAGTACGCAAAATTGCAGAAGCTGCGGGACTTTATACAGCCAAGAAAAAAGACAGCACAGGTGTATGTTTTATCGGCGAACGCAATTTCAAGGAGTTTCTGAGTGGTTATCTGCCTGCAAAAGGTGGAGATATGGTGGATATCGCTACGGGTGAAGTCAAAGGACGTCACGATGGTCTGATGTACTATACACTGGGCCAAAGACAAGGCTTGGGCATTGGCGGCTCAGGTTCAGGCGAACCATGGTTCGTAGCAGATAAAGATTTGGAGAAGAATATCCTGTATGTGGTACAAGGTGATCGTCACCACAGCCTGTATTCTACTAGCCTGATTGCCACGGATGTAAACTGGATTGAAGGCGCAGATGCACGTCCATCCGGCGAATTCCGCTGCACAGCCAAGTTCCGTTACCGCCAGCCTGATCAGCAAGTAACTTTACAATGGCTTCCGGATGGAACCGTGCATGTCGTATTCGATGTACATCAAAAGGCCATTACCCCTGGACAAGCTGTTGTATTTTATGACGGGGAACGTTGTCTGGGCGGCGGAACCATTGATAAGGTTGAAAAACTTCAGCCTGAAACAGTTTAATTAATGACCATTTCGCATTGATATAGCAGGAAATAAAAAAGTCGTCTCTCCAGATTTATGGAGGGCGACTTTTTTATAAAAGATGTTTTTAGTTTATAAGTTGTAAAGAATTCATAATCTGCTCTTTATGATGTTTGTCATGCTGGACAAACATCTCTTGTAAAAACGTTTCCAAAGTGTACAGACTATTAGGAACTGGACGCATAAAATCCGATTCTGATACCATTTGGAGTTTGGCAATCATTTGCTTACGCTGAGCAATAGCTTCATTTAGCAAATCATGTGGTTTCATAGTTCTACCGAACGCTACAGATGAATCATTGAATGTCTGTACATCAGGATGCTCCTTGAGCATGACTTGTTCCTTATCGATAATCTGTATAAGCGCCTTAGTGAAGTTTTTATCCCAGCCCATAACATGACTGACCACATCTTGAATCGACCATTTACCTGCTATAGGTTCACAAGTTAACTCATCTGAGTACGGAGATAAAGCAGCAAGAAATGCAATCCATCCTTCTAAATCTTCAGAAGTCTTAGCTATCGTCGCCAAGTGAATTCCTCCTATTTGATAGGATTAGCATGGATACTTAAGTAATACCAACACTTCTTTTTAACTTCATGCAAATAGTAGCTTCATTAGATACAGCAATCAATAGCTCTTTTATTTTAAGATTTTTTTACATTATCAAGTAGAACTCCTCACAAAAAAAGCCTAACTATGGACTTCAAAAAATGAACACTAACTTATTCCCTCTATAATTCTTTCAACTATTCCTTTATCAAAATCATCGAGTTCAGACATTAACAGCTCGTACTGCTTTATAGATTCAGAAGTGTTCAATACTCGAAGTACAGCAATACTATAGTGTCCAAGCGTATCAATACCAAAAAGCTTATTTACCTTAGGGTCTCTGAACTGGCTAATATGTTTCAATTTTTCAATTATTTTCTCATTGCATAGTTTCTTTTTAGCGATCTGACTCATTGCATTCAACTGTACCTGATTATGCTGGATATCCAAACATTCCACCAATTGATCGTCGCCTATTTTCCCCTCTCGTATTTCCTTTGATAAAGTAAGTAGCTTCATTTTGTTATCTCCCATCAATCTAGTTTAACTGGCCCATAATTCTCTAAAAGATACTGCCGTTCATCCCTGTAATTGTTCCAAAGATGTTCTGCAAGGTCCTTATTTCCAATCCTCTCTGCTTCTTTTATCTCGACCATATAGGCTCTAAGTTCCATGATAATCCTATTTTTGAATTCATATGTTACATCCAAACTAGGAAAACCTTTAGCTTTATCATCAAGAAAATGTTGGTACTCATGCCGCAGTGCACTAATTGAAGCATCCTCATATATATTCAATTGCCCCGGCTTTCCTGATCCTTTGGGTGCATACGCCATAATATCTCTATCTAGAATTCTAACTTCAACCCCGGCTCCTTGCGTATTCTTAATAATGGTACTCCACTCTTCTGGATGAGAAAGTCGTCCAGGACCATATATATCCCTAAATGGATCAGCATCATTCTTACCTAACATCGTATCAGATAATCGATTCGAAGTCCCTTTAACTTCAAGACTAGCCCCAGATTTCACCTCATATTTCATTGACAAGCCCAATCCAATCTTAGGCTTAATTACTGAACTGACTCCCCCAAAGATTCCCGCTGTACCGATCATGTTAGCCCAATGTTCCTTTGACCATGCATTTGTAGGAAACATTGCTTCTCTGATTGTTCCATGTACACCAAAAGTCCAGAAGTTAAAAAACTCATTCCCTGAATCAAACTGCTTGGATGCACGCTCTGCATATCCTTGATACAAACCTTTCGGAATTCCAAACGTCCAATAGTCTAAAAATCCGCCTACAGAGTCATAGCGTTTTTCGTACCTGTCCTCCGCAGCAGACAAAAAATCCTCACCAAGTTCTACCAAACTATCTGCTGATTTTTCCAAAGCATTTCTAGTATCTGGAGCAGGGGGAGCACATGAATTAGGTGGAGGTGGTAAGCAGCTTGAATCAATATTACCTGCTTCCAGCAAATCAGCTAACCTGAATTTATCCGCATGACGACGCAATTCTTTTGCAACAGAATCTGTCAGTGTAACAAAGCCATTCATATTCTTCTGAGATGTTTGGAAACTATAATAGAATTGCTCTTTGGTCACTCCATCCCAGAATCGTTCCATAGATGAAATTTGTTGAATTAAAATGCTGTTCATTTGGGTCACTTTTTGCTGTGCAAGTTCAAATTGCTTAGAGATAGTCATAAGCTGCTCAGGTGTTACTTTAATAGTTGTCATATTATACCTCTGTTGAGAGTTCGTCATGACATAATAACACTCTTAAACTTTATGGAGAACCATCTTAATTCCTAATTGTTATAAGAAAGATTAACCTTACTGCCTATGTCTAAAGACTTAAAACTTAACTTTTTAATTGTTGAACCTGAAGAAAATTTCGTGACCAGAGGCATCCCCAGTAGAAAAATCGCTAATAAAGATCATACATATGAAATTTTTGATAACGTCCCCATTTGGGTATATGATGTAGACAAGATGATCATTACTTCAATTGAAAAGGAGCGTGCCTTTATGTCTGATTCATTGGGAATGCTGACACCGGGTAAAAAAGTTTCTTTGAAAGAATGGGACCCCAAGGATACGAAGAATATCAAAAACAAAGAAGAAATCCGACAGGAAACAGATCAATTGAAGGAACGCTTCGCGGAATTACAAAGCAAGCTATTTACAGAGAAAAAACAAGCCGTTTTGTTTGTATTCCAGGGTATGGATTGCAGCGGAAAAGATGGCGTGATCAAGCAGGTGTTTTCTAATCTTAACCCTGCGGGGGTGACTGTACACAGCTTTAAATCACCTACGACGGAGGAATTAAGCCATGATTTCTTGTGGCGCGCCCATAGCGTAACTCCAGGACGCGGATATATTGCAGCTTTCAACCGTTCTTACTACGAGGATGTGCTGATTACACGTGTCCACGGGCAGGTATCCGATAAGCAGGCCAAACGGAATATAAAACATATCAAGCATTTTGAACAGTTGTTGCTGGATAGTGGTGTAAAGGTGGTTAAAATCTTTTTACATATTTCGAAGCAATTCCAGTTGGAAAAGCTGATTGACCGGATTGAGAAGCCTTGCAAAAACTGGAAGCTTGATCCGAGTGATTTGCAGGAACGAAAATTTTGGAAGCAATATACCCAATACTATGAGGAGGTACTAGAGCTAAGTGCAACCAAGCAAGCTCCATGGTATGTTGTTCCTTCAGACAATCGTTGGTATAGAGATTATACTGTACTGCGGATTGCTGTCCAAACGCTAGAGGAAATGAAGCTGTCTGACCCTGATCCACGACCTGAACTCAAAGCACTTTTACCTGAATTATACAAAGAACGAGATAAAAAATAGTTAAATAGGCACAGTACTAAGCTTCCACCCTCCTATTTACGGCTGATAACGCCTTGATTGAGGGTTTGGAAGCTTTTATTGTGTGCTCACATGTCATTTTGAAAATTTATAAGATATAACTGACCCTGTACCCGATAGCTGCAGCTATAACTCCTACTATTACAGAAGACAATACATATACAGCCATACGTCGGTATTTTTTATGTTCCATCAGTTGAATAGATTCATAGCCGAATGTGGAAAAGGTGGTGTAGCCGCCACAAAAACCTGTTCCCAGCAGCGTCCAGAGTACAGGCGACAGATTGTGTTGCGTAAACTCGCCATACAGCCACCCTAACAGTAATGAACCGCTGATATTAATGATCCAGGTCCCCCACGGGAATACAGTACCCAACCTTTTTCCGGCCCACATGCCAAGCCCGTATCTTGCTATTGTACCCACCATTCCGCCTGCCGCCGCCCACCAGATCATAAGCGTTCCCCCTTAGGGGCAGTCTGCGTCATTTTTGTGCCTAGACGGATACCTGCCCACGTTAAAAGTAAGCCTACGCCTACGCTCAGCAGTAGATACAACACAGCCGTCAGCATGCGATCATGAACCGTGAGGCGTACAGCATCCACTGCAAAGGTGGAAAAGGTGGTAAATCCCCCTGTAAAGCCTGTTCCGATGGCAAGTCGGAAATGTGGTTTGATCCGCCACGATCGCAAGGTTACCGTAAAGAACCAGCCTAGGAACAGACAGCCGAGCCAATTCATTAGCAGCACGCCAAGCGGAAAATCCGCCCCAGACGCAGGCAACAGTAATTGCAGGCTGTAGCGAGCAGAGGTTCCGATAGCTCCACCCGCGGCGACGAATAGTACGTCTTTCATTTTTTATCCCCTTCTTCGCTCTTACCGGATCATGGTGTAACATGACAACAAATCGTACACATTCCGTATATTAAAGTCACCCATATATTAAGATTGTGAATCCCGCCAACGCTGATTTTGCCTGATTTTAGACTCATTTCCCTGCTCAGTGGCCTGGTAAAAGGTCTGATCTGCTATCGAATCGGGCAAATATTGCTGCCTTACATAGTGATTCGGAAAATTATGCGGATATTGATAGCCAACATGGCCGAGTTTTTCCGAGCCTTTGTAGTGTGCATCGCGCAGATGTAGCGGCACCTCGGCCGATTTCATATCGTCCATGGCCGACATGGCCCGTGAAATCGCCGTGTATACGGCATTCGACTTGGGACTTTCCACAGCGAATAAAATGGCCTGTGCAATGTTCAGTTTGGCCTCAGGCCAGCCGTTATTGCGGTAGGCTTCAAGCGCACTCACTGCTTGGACCATCGCCTGCGGGTTCGCCAGGCCAATGTCCTCGCTGCTTGCTGCGATAAGGCGGCGAATAAAGGTCATCGGGTCCATACCGAGCTTCTCTACGGCATACAGGAACCAGAATAGCGCCGCGTCGCTGGAACCGCGAATGCTTTTGTGAAAGGCAGACAGCACGTCATACTGTGTAGACTCGTCTGCCTTGACAATCGGGCGGCGGATGGATTCCTCTGCCACTTCCAGCGTCACATGAATTGTGCCATCTGCTAGTGGAGGTGTCGTGAGCGCCGCCAGTTCCAGCGCGTTCAAAGCACGGCGGATATCGCCATTCGCCATGGACGCGATGTGATCCAGTGCAGCTTCGTCTACCTGAAGCTGCATATAGCCGAGCCCCTTGTCCGCATCGCTCAAGGCGCGGCGCATAGCGGCCAGCGAATGCTCCTGGGTTAGCGCTTCAAGCTGGAACAGTGTAGAACGGCTCATTAAAGCGCCGTTGACGTAATGAAAAGGGTTTTCCGTCGTGGCGCCAATAAACACGATCGTCCCCTTTTCCACCGCAGGCAGCAATGCATCCTGGCGTGAACTGTTAAAACGATGTACCTCGTCAAGAAACAGAATGGTCTTTTTGCCATACATCGATTTATTCGTCTGTGCACGGTCAATGACTTCTCTTACATCCTTCACAGAGGCTTCTACTGCATTTAGACGGACGAAATCGCCTTGTGTGTGTTGAGAAATGATATGTGCCAGTGTCGTTTTGCCGCAGCCCGGTGGCCCGTAGAGCAATATAGAAGAAACCTGATCAGCCTCTATAGCTCTTCGCAGCAGCTTGCCCGGACCCACAACATGCTCCTGTCCAATATATTCATCCAGCGAAGTCGGACGCAAGCGGTCTGCAAGCAACCGATTGTTTGGCGTTGATTCCTGGGAATATGAAAATAAGTCCATTTCATTCACTTCCTTATCATTTATGAACGAACACTTTCTTTTTTCATTGAAAACAAGTTCGTCCATACAGCTAGAAGACATGAAAATTCAATTTATCTACTGCACTAAAACGATGATAAACCGCCTCTTATTCTACCATATCGGTTAACAAGTTGCAGATAGCCTGGTCACGGTATAACTGTAGCCCTACACGTGATTCAACTAAAAAGAAAGAACAGCCTGGGACGAAAAATGAATTTCGTGGCTGTTCTTTGGTTGGCATGACATACAGCGTTCTAATTACTCCGTTTGCGCCTGTACGTAACTTGGAAGTGGACCGTCATGCAATAACCACAGCTCATGCAGCGCACGCGTACATCCTACATACAACAGCTTGGCATCCCATGTCCGTTCTCCATAATGATCCTGGTCGGCATCGGCCACAATAACTGCATCGAACTCCAGACCTTTGGACAGATATACAGGCAGTACAGACAAGCCGCCTTCATATTGCTTTTTACCACCGTCAATCAAATGGACATCCAATCCCGCACTTGTGAAAACCTCATGCAGCTCTACAGCTTCTTTTAAGGTACGTGTCAGCACAGAAACAGTACGATACTCCTTGGAGGAAAGCTCTTTTAAAGCGGTGAGCAAACTCTCCTCACGTACAGACGAGTCGTAAGACACGGTACGCACCGGATCGCCGCTACGAAATACCGGAACCGCTGTAATACCGCCACGTACTCCCTGCTCCAAAATTGTATTTGCAAATTCTATAATTTCCAAAGTTGATCTATAACTCCGTGTAAGTGCAAAAAACCCCGTTTGTTCAGGCGCAAAAAGAGAACTCATTTCCTCCCATGCATGTACACCACGATATTCATGAATCCCCTGCGATAAATCGCCCAGTATCGTAAAGGAATGCCCTTTTACGAACAAATCCAGCAAGGCGATATGAAATGGCGAAAAATCCTGCGCTTCATCAATGACTACATGGTCAAAACGTTGAGATGATTCTACCTCATGAATCAGCACGTGAAGATATACTAACGCAGTTAGATCCTCTTCACGAATGATCTGACTTCGCAGGTCTGACTGTGTGGCCTTAAAGATGGAAGCCGGCAAAGAAGCCTTCATTTCCGCAGCGGCCTCTGCGGGTAACCCTTTAGCTGCCTGAAAAAGCTGCTTGTAGAGCGTCAGTGCATCGTATTGTGGCCATTTTTTAGCATACGCCTTTTCCCGAGATCCGGCTTTTTTCTTCCGTTCCTTGAGCGCAGCCGCCGAAGGTGACTTTTTCAGTTCCATCTCAATCCAGCGATGGACTCTTGCCAGCACACGCTCCTTCCGCTTCGCGAGCGGATAGGGCTTATATTCCTCATTGAACCAATTCAAAATCTCAGTTCGGGGAAGCACCGCACCATCCCAAGGTGAAAAGTCGCCCTCAGGCACTGAGATAGGCTCCAGTCGTTCCACAAAATCCTGAAGCAGCTTCATAAAATGAACCGACCCCTTAAATCTACCCGGCGCCTCATCCATAGATTCCGTTCTCAAGCCGCCACTTTCAAACCAATAAGATAACGTTTCGGTAGGATCTGCCAAAGGTAAATCCAGCCCCAGTAAACCTAGCGCCCAATCTGCAAATGTACTTTGCTGAATATTTCCGACCCCCAGCTCTGGAAGTACATCTGAAATATAATCGAGAAACATATGGTTTGGTGCAAAAATAACCATTTTGTCTGCCGATACCTGATCCTTGTATTGATATAGCAAAAATGCGAGTCGATGCAGCGCTACGGTCGTCTTGCCACTACCCGCTACCCCCTGAATAACGAGGGCTGTATTTTTAGCCGCGCGGATGATCTGATCTTGCTCCGCTTGAATGGTAGATACGATATCCCGTAAACGGTTATCCTTGTTCTCTCCCAAACGATAAACGAGAAACTCATCGGAAACGGCAGGCTCGTCACTTTCACGATTGTACGTATCCGCTACCCGTTCCAGGATCCTTTTACGAATGACAACGTTACGTTTCAGATACACCAAGCCTTCGACAGTTCCCTCAGGAGCTTCATAAGACGCCGTTTCTTCACCACCTGTAAACGAATAAAACAAGCTAGCAATCGGTGCACGCCAATCAATCACCAGCGGATACGCTGACGTTTCTTCACGCTCCACCCCGATTTTACCGATATAAAGCGGCTTCCGCTGCCCTCTACCGCGCTCGTCAAAATCCATACGCCCAAAGTAAGGCTCTTGCGAGCTTTTGGCCAAAGCCTGGCGTTTTTCCTCCCGTGCCGATTCCAGTACTTGCTCTGTAAAGTCATGCCCGGTGTAAACCGGTGTATTGCGAAGCCGTTCCAATCTCCGATCAATTTCCTCCATAGCAAGCGACAGCCTATGCTGTTCTTCTTGATAGGCACTTTGAAACTTATTCTCCATTTCAGTTACCTCCTAAGAATATCAAGTCTCGATTTCTGCATCTTATCACTTGCTCCGACACAAAAAAAGGAAAGTAAGCGTAACACATTTGACCACAAAAATCCAACCTTATTTCCTAATACGCCCATTTCCCTGCCCTTTCACAAAGTATGGAGCTTTTCTCCCATCTCCACAAACTGCTTTTGAGCCAGCTCGCGGTACACCTGATGCGTCTCTAATAACTCGGTATGGGTCCCTGCACCAGTTACATTGCCCTTGTCCAACACAATAATTTGATCGGAGTGGACCACTGTAGACAATCGGTGTGCAATGACAATCGTTGTGCGTCCTTCCATCAAGTTCGCTAAGGCCTTCTGCACCTCATGCTCGGATGAGCTGTCTAGGCTAGAAGTAGCCTCATCCAGCATGAGGATGTCAGGGCTGCGAAGAAGCGCACGCGCAATGGCGATCCGTTGACGTTGCCCGCCGGAGAGCTTCATTCCCCGCTCCCCTACCTCCGTATCATAGCCTTGAGGTAGATCCATAATAAATGTATCCGCATACGCCATCATGGCAGCTCGTCTCACTTCTTCCAAATCAGCTTCGCGCCCTAAACCATACGTTATATTATCTCTGACCGTTCCGGTCATCATTGAGCTTTCCTGTGATACATAACCAATTTTGGAGCGCCAGGAGGAAAGTGTATATGAAGATATCGATTCGTCTCCGTAACGAATTTCCCCTGTATCTGGCACATAAAAGCGTTCCAACAATGAAAACAAGGTGGACTTCCCACTTCCGCTCGGCCCCACGAATGCTGTCGTCCGGTTAGCCGGTATGACCAGGTTTGCATGATGAAGAACCTCCTCACCTTCGGTATAGGAAAAAGCAACATCACGAAATACAATATCTCTGCTCTCTTTTGCCGCTTCCTGCTTCAATCCAAGTGGTTCCTCTTCATGATCTAAAATAGTCTGAATCCGTTCAGTGGCTCCAACCACCTTTTGCAGACGTGAATACAAGGTCGTGAATTGGGCCATCGGTGTAATCACCTGAAATAGTAGCAAAATAAAAGCCACCAAATCTCCCGCAGTCAGTACACCCGATGCGACGCGAACACCACCAACACCCAATATAATAACCAGCACCGCAGTTAGCAAAAAGGTAGAAATAGGACCTACAAGGGCCAATATACGTGACTCCTGCAACCCGAAGCGGAACATACGGTAAATGCGATCCTCCCCGGCCTGTGCCTCTCTGCTTTCCGTTCCGTAGGCCTTGACCAGCCTGATTTCGCCGATAACCTGACTCAGTACTGAGGTCAGATCTGCCATCTCATCCTGCTGTTTTTTTGAGATACGATACATTTTTCTGCCTACCGGAAATAAAATCAGGGCTGTTAGCGGAACAATGGTCATAATAATGAGCGTCATCACCCAATCCAGATAAAATAACAACGCAATACCACCAATAATTGCAATTACATTAGAGATCAGATTAACTAGATACTCGGTAATTAAGTTCATAATCAGGCTTGTATCATTGGTGACTCGACTCATCGTATCTCCTGACCGATTTCGATCAAAGTAAGGGATAGGTAGAGATAAGATTTTATGCCATAAACGTTTGCGCATATTAGCCACAATCTTATGCCCGGCATAGTTCAACATATAGATCGAAACCGCCGAAGCTACCGCTTGAAGCACAAAAGCGCCAAGCAGACCAATAATGACCATACGATTCAGTGAAGAAAAGGTTAAGCCATCAATTAACCCTTTGGTCATCATCGGTACGATTAAACCAGCAATCGTCTGAATCAGGGTCAGAATCAGGGCAATGATCAGAATGGCCTTGGGCGGATGTGCACTCGCAATCAGTTTGATAAACCGACCCATACCAGCCTTATCCGGCCTTTTCCCCGGCTTTTCCTTCGTCCGATCCTCCTGCTCATCTTGTCGCCCATGATGTTCTTTTTCCATAAACCATCAACCTCGCTTCCTGTCTGACCATTTCTTGTTCAAACAACAACACCCGCGCTCTGCGCGGGTATGTACAGTACAACCTATCTTCGAGTTTACTACACCAGAGAATGAAGCACAAAGTTAGCCACAAACAGTACAGAAATGATATATAATGCGACAGGCACTTCCTTGCCCCGTCCTGCTGCCAGCTTGGCTACGGGGTATGCAATAAAACCAAATGCCATCCCATCTACAATACTGTAAGTAAAGGGCATCATCACCATGATCAGAAACGCAGGAAACGATTCGGTAAAATCACTGAAATCCATCTCTCGCACATTTTGCACCATTAGGCCCCCGATAATGATCAATACAGGCGCAATGGCACTGTCAGGAATATAAGCCAACAGTGGAATAAAGAAAAATGTCGCTCCGAATAAAATTGCTGTTACCAGCGGTGTCATTCCCGAACGTCCCCCTGCGGCGATACCAGCCGTCGATTCCGCAGCGGCTACTGCGGGACTGCTGCCCAGAATACCAGCAAAAATATTGGTCACAGCCAACACACGCAAGCTATTCTTAAAAGAATCCGGTCTTCCAATCATGTTGGTCTGTGCAGTAATCATTCCAACATTCTCGAACAGCACGATCAGTAACAGCAAAAAAACAGCGATCCAGAAGGCTACCGAGACGATGCCTGAAAAAGAAAGTTCTCCAAACAATTGCCCGTACTGTCGTACTGTTTCAGAGGTTCGCACCGTGCTTGCCGGCTCTACAGCCCCCAGTACGTATGCAAGCCCAGTTCCTGCTAAAATGCTGATCAGCAAACCTCCCTGAACGTTACGCACAAATAATACAATAGCGAGCAGTAATGTTACACAGGCTGTAATCACCTTAGGATCATTAAAATGACCAATAGCCACAAAAGTCGTTTGATGTGCAATCACGATCCCGCTTTTTTGCAAGCCGATAAAGGTTAAAAACAAACCAATGCCCACCGTAATTCCATGTTGCAAATTGTGGGGAATCGCCTGGCTTATCAGCTTGTACAATGATGTAAATGCCACAATGGCGAATATCACCCCTGTGACGGCAACTACCATCAACGCTTCCTGCCAGCTCAGCTTCATGGAATGTACGAGCGTGTAAGTGAAAAAGGCGTTAATCCCCATCCCTGGTACAACGACCATGGGAGACTTTCCGCCAAAAGCCATCAGTAGACAGCCGATCATCGATGTCAGCAGCGTCCCGAGCATTGCCCCTTGAAGAGGAATGCCCGCATCTGCCAAGATAGTTGCATTAACCATAATAATGTATACAACGGAAAAATAAGAAATGGCACCCGCGGCTAATTCCTTTTTCCAATGATGCTCGGGCTTGAAACCGAGACTTCTGGACCATAGCCCATCCTTCATACCAAAACCCTCCAGCAAGTTGTTCAATCTGTTTGCAGTAAGCTGCGTTTTTTCAAAACAAAAAGAGCTGTAGCCTACTGTGACACCAAGAAGTGGTGCACAGAACTACAGGTCTTAAAAGTGAATACATACTACTGTAATCTATAAATGTACTGTCATGCTACTTTTTCAGCTTACACACCAGCGCGCTCTAACAGATCCTTCACAGCCACACTCACCATGATCAAGCCTGCTACCGGAGGTACAAAAGCATTGCTTGCAGGCGGCTGTTTCGCCTTCCGGATTTCAGGTGCGTTGGCAGGTACAATTTTTTTGGTAATTTCTTCGCGCGGCTTCATTGGCTCCTCATCAGAGAATACAACCTTGACGCCTTTGGTAATGCCTTCCTTGCGCAGCTTGGTGCGGATGACACGGGCAATCGGGTCCATTCTTGTCTTGGAAATATCAGCTACTTGAAAACGACTTGGGTCCATTTTATTCGCAGCGCCCATACTGGAGATCATCGGAATTCCCCGCTTCAAGCATTCTTTAATCAAATGAACTTTGTAAATAATCGTATCTGAAGCATCCAGCACATAATCCAGATCGTACTTGAATAGCTCCTCATATGTTTCTTCTGTATAGAACATGTTCAGTGCAATTGCTTCACATTCAGGATTAATCAGCTTCACACGCTCTACCATCAGATCAGCCTTTTTTTGACCTACTGTTGTCGTCAGCGCATGAATTTGGCGATTAATATTGGTAATATCTACGACATCCTTATCAATCAAAATAATGCGTCCAACACCCGTTCGCGCCAGCGCTTCCACTGCAATCGAACCGACACCGCCGATACCCAATACAGCTACCGTGCTATTTTTCATAACCTCCAGACCTTCCGTCCCGATGGCCAGTTCCGTGCGTGAAAATTGATGCAGCATATGGTAATCCTCCCTCACTGGTTTAAACTCTATGCTGGAACTCCAGCATACAAACCACGAACCCATTATCCATAAAAGGGTAACGGGTTCACGGCATTCTATAATCTATTTACATACCAACAGATGGCAATTTGCAAAATCCAACGTTTGTCTTAAGCTTTAGGAGCAACAGGCTTCGGAGCAAGACGAATATGAAGCTGATCCAATTGAGCTTGATCTACTTCGGCTGGTGCATCCATAAGCAGGTCTGTCGCGCTGGCTGTTTTCGGAAATGCAATAGTTTCACGCAGATTTGTACGACCTGCAAGCAGCATGACAAGACGGTCAAAACCGAAGGCAATACCACCATGTGGAGGCGTACCATATTCAAATGCATCCAGCAGGTAACCGAATTTATCCTTCACTTCTTCAGGCGGCAGGTTGAGCGCTTTGAACATTTTTTCCTGAACTTCACGTTTGAAAATACGCATCGAGCCACCACCCACTTCGTAGCCGTTCAGCACGATATCGTAGGCCTGAGCACGAACTTGACCTGGATCTGTGTCCAAGAGGGCCAGGTCTTCTTCCTTCGGACGAGTGAACGGATGGTGCTCCGCTACATAACGTTTTTGTTCTTCGTCATAGCCCAGAAGCGGGAAGTCTACGACCCAGGCAAATTTGAATTTCTTATCATCGATGAGCCCCAAATGACGGCCAATTTTCAGACGAAGCGCGCCTAAAACATCAGCAACTACTTTTTTATTATCCGCAGAGAACAGCAACAGATCGCCTTCTTCGGCTCCCGTACGTTCTTTCAAGGCTTCGATTTCTTCCGGTGTGAAGAATTTAACGATAGGCCCCTTGAATTCGCCTTCTTTCACTTGGATCCAAGCCAAGCCCTTTGCTCCATAACGTGCTGCGAAAGGACCCAGGTCATCAATGTCCTTACGGCTCCACGTGCCACATCCTTTGGCATTAAGGACTTTAACTTCGCCACCCTTTTCAATTACGGAAGCAAATACTTTCACACCACTGGTTGCCACGATATCATTAACATTTATCAGCTCAAGACCAAAACGCAGGTCAGGCTTGTCAGAACCATACTTGTCCATTGCCTCTGCATGTGTAATTCGTTGGAACGGTGTTTCCAGTTCTACCCCAACTGTTTCTTTGAACAATTTCACCATAAGACGCTCCATCATAGGCAGCAAGTCATCCTGTTGCATGAAGGAAGTCTCAATGTCGATCTGCGTAAATTCAGGCTGGCGGTCAGCACGCAAATCTTCATCACGGAAACAACGTGCAACTTGGTAGTAGCGCTCCAGGCCGCCCACCATCAGCAATTGCTTGTACAATTGTGGCGATTGCGGCAAGGCAAAAAATTCGCCTTCATGAACTCGGCTAGGCACCAGATAGTCACGTGCGCCCTCTGGGGAGCTTTTCGTCAAAATCGGTGTTTCCACTTCAATAAAATCTTCACCGTCCAGGAAGTCGCGGAATACTTTTGCTGCTTTGGAACGCAGTTTCAATGTCTGATGCATTTCCGGACGACGCAGGTCCAGATAACGGTATTTCAAACGCAGCGACTCGTCTACTTCTACGCCATCTTCAATGAAGAACGGAGGTGTTTTGGATGCATTCAATACTTCAATTTCTGTGACACGCACTTCAATTTCACCTGTAGGCAGGTTCGAATTGATCGTTTCTGCATCACGTTTAACAACGGTACCAGTAACCTCTAGCACATATTCACTGCGAACACGGTCCGCAATTTGCAGTGCGTCACCGGAATAGGCCGGATTAAACACGATTTGTACAATTCCGCTACGGTCACGCAGGTCTATAAAAAGTACGCCCCCTAAGTCACGACGGGTCTGTACCCAACCGTTCAATGTAACTGTTTCTCCGATATGCGCATGAGTCAATGCGCCGCATTGATGACTCCTTTTCATAATACACACTCCTGTTAGGTTTAGTAGTTAATGCTATATGGACAGCCAGAGGGAAACTCCCCCTGACTGATGTTACATCACGTTTTTTATCCTAATTCTTCCACCAACTGATCCAACTTAACGGTACGCTGCTCGCCGGTTTCCATGTTTTTCAGTGCAATTTCACCTTTAACCAGCTCATCGTCACCCAAAATTGCTGTATATCTTGCTTTAAAACGATCTGCCGATTTCATCTGCGCCTTCATTTTGCGCCCCAGATAATCTCGCTCTGCGGAAAATCCAGCTTGACGCAACTTGAACAGTTGCTTGGTCACTTCCGTTTCTGCCGCCTCACCCAATGCCACCATATAGATATCCAACGGCTTGGCTTCGTTCAATTTGACACCCTGATGCTCCAAAATCAGCTGAATTCGCTCAAGCCCAATACCAAAACCAATGCCCGGCTGATCCGGTCCGCCCAGATCTCCAACCAATCCGTTGTATCGGCCGCCTCCACCAATCGTGTCAATAGCACCAATTCCTTCGGCTTTGAACTCGAATGCTGTCAGCGTATAATAATCCAGCCCCCGTACCAAACGCGGGTTCACTGTATATTCCACGCCCATCGCATCCAAATTTTGCTTCACTTTCTCAAAGTGAGTGCTGGATTCCTCATCCAAACTATCCAAAATCGAAGGTGCCCCGCCAAATTTGTCTTGATCGTCTTTACTATCCAGCACTCGCAATGGATTACGCTCGATGCGCGCTTGGCTCTCCTTGGTCAACGTATCCTTAATGGGCATCAGGAAGTCCACCAAATGCTGTCGATAAGCTGCACGGCTGGCAGCATTACCAACCGAGTTAATTTCTACCTGTACTCCTTTTAAGCCCAGCTCTCGGCAGAATTGATACCCGAAAGCAATAACTTCTGCATCCAGCGCCGGGTCCATCGCCCCGAATGCTTCAATGCCAAATTGATGAAACTGGCGCTGACGCCCAGCCTGTGGACGCTCATACCGGAACATCGGGCCAATGTAATACAGTTTGGTCACATCTGGCTCACCATACAGTTTGTTCTCCACATAAGAGCGGACAACCCCTGCTGTTCCCTCTGGGCGCAAAGTCATGCTGCGCTTTCCTTTATCCTCAAAAGTGTACATTTCCTTTTCCACCACATCGGTCGTTTCACCCACACCCCGTACGAACAAATTCGTTTGTTCAAACATCGGTGTACGGATCTCACGATAATTAAAGCGGCGGCTAATTTCGCGGGCTTTTTCCTCGACCACTTGCCATTTTTCTACACTGCCTGGCAGCAAATCCTGTGTTCCCGTCGGTTTTTGAAAGGCCATTTACGTATCCCCCCGTCATTATATTTCTTATTTGTGCGCTCTCTACTTACTCCACTTTCAATATAAAACAAAAAATCCCTCGCCCTGTTATTATTAACAGGGACGAGGGATTGTCGTTTACAAATCACCCGTGGTACCACCCACATTCCGGAGTTTACCCAGACCACTGGCATAAAAATGACTCAGTGTCCGTCAGCATTGCACTGACTCCGCTCATACGTATAACGCCCGTAACGCGCAGTACGGCTATTATGCAGGATGGTCTGCTGTGTTTGGCATATGCCATGCATTACTCAGCAAAGATTCCTCATTGTTCGCCGCCTGTTCTCGGGGAGGTCATTCGTCCGCTCATCAAGGGAATTTTTACAGCCTGGAAATTCCTCTCTGCGCTTGTGGGTTCGGAGTACTTGGTCCCGTCATCAAATCATTTTTCATTATTTTATGATTTTAATGAACTGCTTCGACAAAGTCAAGACATTCCCCCTAGAATCAGACAAATAAGTCTTATAAAAAGAAAATAACCTGCGGAAACGGTCCGCAGGTCTAAAAGATATATCAAAAGGGGGTCATGCTGTTATTATAAACAACGAATATTAAGGAATGATGTTTCGAATATTACAATTGTATTACAGCCACTCTAGTGTGACTAATTTCCTCGTGTATCGACAATCTTGTGACACTCGCTCCCTTTTTAATCCAGCTGCGCCACATATGCACGATTGGAACGGAGCTTATAAATGATCTCATCATAATCGGCATCATTTACCTTGGCGGACAATACATACCGTAATTCATCATGATCACCGTTAATATACACATCTGTCGCACGGAGCAAACCTCCGTCATGATTCGTTGTTCCGCTCCGATCCTCATTCAGATCCCTTTGGGCTGCGCCATAGTTAACCTCGTCATTCTTTGCATCTGGTAGAATATTTTCGCCATAAGCCCCTGCGGCTGGAATTACCGCACCAGCAGAGCCTCCTGTGCTCACAGAGCCAGTATTGTTATAGGGGACCAACGGAATTAAAACCCTCGTCTCGCGACCGAGCGCCTCATCCAGAGCACCTACTTCCAAATGTTCAGTTCTATAAGCCTGAAGCGAAGCTCTGGCGCCCTCAGCTTCATCTTCCGTGCGAAAATAAGCCTGAATCTGTTTAGCCATATCAAATCCTCCTCGTATAGGAATTGTACTGGCATAAATTTACGGAAGCATTCACGGTTAAATTACAATGCCTTTAACAACTCACGCACAAAGGCTGGCTCATCCTTAGGGGTCCGAGACGTAATAAAGTTACCGTCCACGACCGCCTCTCGATCCTCGAAATGAGCACCTGCGTTAATCAAGTCATCTTTCAATGGAGGATAAGCTGTAATCGTCCGACCTTGTAGCAAATCGGCACTAGCCAAAATCTGCGGCCCGTGGCAGATAGCGCCAATCGTTTTTTTGGACTCATTCATTTCAGTTACAAACTTAAGAACATTTGCATCCAAACGCAGATTTTCCGGAGATGATCCACCAGGAATAACAACTGCATCATAGTCACTTGATTTCACATCTGCAATGGCTTTTTCAATAGTGTAGCTTGCTTTTCCTTGCTTACCGTTCACTTTTTCACCTTGCTTCAGTCCAATAATATCTGCCTCATGTCCAGCCTTTTTCAGCTCATCATAGGGGACCTTCATTTCAGAATCTTCAAATTGGTCAGCCAACAAAAATGCAATTTTACTCATTATCGTTCAGATCTCCTTTCCGGTTATCCTCAGAGCGAGTTTAAAGTTAGGGTTGTTTGTCTATCACGCTTTGTTATTACCCGCTCGATCTGTGTTTATAACAATTTTCAGCAGTGAAAAAGAAAAAGGAGCCATTGGCTCCTCCTGATTTACTGCTACATAATTATTTTGAATCTCTTAATAGCCGCTTTAGGCAACACGTCGTTAATGCTTTACCAATGAATTCCCGTTGTTACCTTCGTGGCAGGGCACCGCGTCCTGGCTTGTCCATAGCTGTAGCAACATGCTGTAATAACGCATCTGCATTACGGGTAAGGCTGATTGCCTCTCGCATACTCCCAGGATAAAGCAACACCGCGCTTCGATATCCGTCCATTTTTGGGGTCTGACGCATAGCTTCGTCTCTCCTGTCACCCTTAAGGCTTTCCAGATGGCTACACCAACCGGGATGACATTAGGGTCCCTATAAACGGCTATTTTATTCTCTTCTGCTCAAGTTCTCAGATCATACCAAGAATGGATACCTAAGAACGCTCGCTATCCAAAATCAACGTCACTGGACCCCAGTTGGTCAAGGAAACATCCATCATAGCTCCAAAAATTCCGGTCTCGACCTCCAGGCCCTTGGCTCGAAGCTGACTGTTGAAGAAATCATACAGTTTCTCCGCTTCCTCAGGTTTGGCCGCTCCCATAAAGTTGGGCCTTCTTCCTTTACGGCAGTCACCATACAGCGTAAATTGGGAGACAGACAGAATGGCCCCGCCGACATCCAGAACACTGTCGTTCATTTTGCCTTCAGCATCTTCAAATATACGCAATCCCGCTGTTTTATCCGCCAAATAAACGGCATCGGCTGCCGTATCTCCCTGACCAATACCAACCAGCAGCATTAATCCAGTTCCGATTTTGCCGACCACCTTTTGATTCACCGTTACCTGAGCGTCTTTACAGCGCTGAATAATGATCTTCATCGCCTATCCGCTACTCCTTTACTTTTCCCCTTAAAAGTTGCTCACAGCCGTATCACGGCTCTTACAGCCATCTATGAGCCTTGTGCCCAAGATGTATTACAAAGGCTATACAAACCTGTGTGTACACCTAACAAATTTATTGCATAATCCGATGCACGGTGTATACATCCTTCACCCGTTTGATCCGTTCGACAACAGAATGCAAATGATCCGTGTTACGAATAAGAATTGTAATGTGAATCATTGCCATTTTATTTTTATCTGTACGTCCTGTCACGGCCGAGAAGCTAGTTTTGTTCTCAGAAATGGCCTGGAGCACCTCGTTCAGCAAACCATTGCGGTCATGTCCTGTAATCTCAATATCGACGCTATAATTGACCTCAGCTGCTTCTTCCCACTCAACTTCAATCACGCGCGCCTGATCTTCGCCCACACCCGAAGGAATATTCGGGCAATCGGTACGGTGCACAGATACGCCGCGCCCGCGTGTTACGTAGCCGATGATGTCATCACCCGGTACGGGATTACAACATCGTGCAAAGCGAACGAGCAAATTGTCGACGCCTCTGACGCTGACACCGTTGGTCGGTGTTTTTTTCCGTTCGCCCTGCGGTTTGTACTCCTTGACCTCGGTCGTCAGTTCAATTAGCCGCGCCTCTTCTTGTTCCTTGCGCAGCTTCTCTGTCAGACGTGTACAAACCTGCGCTGCAGTTATACCGCCAAAGCCAATCGCTGACAGCATATCTTCAGAATCATTAAAAGAGAACTTTTGTGCCACATCCTGAAGTTTGTCCTCGCTCATCCACACGGATGGCTCAATATCACGCTTTCTTAGCTCACGTTCCAGGCTTTCGCGGCCTTTTTCTACATTTTCCTCACGCTTTTCTTTCTTGAACCACTGCTTGATTTTACTGCGCGCGTGAGAGGACTGAGCAATTTTAAGCCAGTCCTGACTAGGTCCATAAGAGTGCTTGGACGTCATAATTTCCACGATATCGCCAGTTTTTAGACGATAATCCAAAGGAACAATTCTTCCATTTACCTTAGAGCCAATCGTTCGATTTCCAACTTCGGTATGGATACGGAAAGCAAAGTCCAGCGGAACCGATCCAGCCGGCAACTCAATGACTTCTCCCTTAGGTGTAAAGACAAACACAAGGTCTGAGAAAAAGTCCATTTTGAGTGATTCCACAAATTCCGAAGCATCCTTCGCCTCGTTTTGCAACTCCAGAATTTCTCGGAAAAAGGTGATTTTGTCCTCAAAGTTTGTGTTATTTGCCCCGTTGTTTTCTTTATAGGCCCAATGGGCGGCAATCCCGAATTCAGCAGTGCGATGCATATCCACTGTGCGAATTTGTACTTCTGTAGGCTCTCCATTAGGACCTACTACGGTCGTATGGAGGGACTGATACATATTAGCCTTAGGCATGGCGATATAATCCTTAAACCGCCCTGGCATCGGTTTCCACAACGTATGGATAATCCCCAGTGTGGCATAACAATCTTTAATGTTATCCACAATAATTCGAATCGCCAGCAAATCGTATATTTCATTGAATTGCTTGTTTTTCGTCGTCATCTTTTTAAACACACTGTAAATATGTTTAGGACGTCCAGACAAATCAGCCTGAATACCCATCTCTTCCAGCTTCTCTCTGATACGCTGTATGACATTATCAATAAATTGCTCGCGCTCTGCCCGCTTCTTATGCATCAAATTAGCAATGCGATAATACTGCTGAGGATTCAGATAGCGCAAAGCAATGTCTTCCATTTCCCATTTAATCGCTGAAATACCCAATCGGTTTGCAATCGGACAGAAAATTTCCAACGTTTCATAAGCGATTCGACGCTGGCTTTCTTCCGATTGATATTTCAGGGTACGCATGTTGTGCAGACGATCTGCCAGCTTAATGACGATAACACGAATGTCCTGCGCCATAGCAATAAACATTTTTCGATAATTTTCGTTCTGCTGTTCTTCCTTGGAACGGAACTGGATACGCTCCAGCTTCGTCAAACCATCGACAAGCATCGCACATGTATCGCCAAAATGCTCGCGAATCTGCGCCAAAGACACCGTCGTATCCTCCACAACGTCATGTAAAAGAGCGGCGATAATGGAGATGGTATCCATCTGCATATTAACGACGATATCAGCAACCGCAAGCGGATGCAGAATATAAGGTTCACCGGACTTACGAGTCTGGCCGGAATGGGCCTGCTCGGCAAAATCATAGGCGTCCCTGATGCGGATAAGATCTGCTTCTCTGGTATAGGCCCCGGCCTTTTTAAGTAATTGCTCTATCCCCATTCTGCTCTATTCCGTGTCCTTTCTATGCAAAATGGAACCCGCCGATCAATGTCGCGCAAAGGTTCCCTTTTAAAAGTGATTTCCTACAATTATGACGCTTAGCACGCCACACGTCAACTATTACAGGTTCGGCACTGTCGCATTATTTTGTCACACATGGATAAGTAAAATCAGAATTGTTGTCGAAATGAAACGAATTATATTGAAAAAATTACGAAAAGTAATTAATGTATATAAGAATAATTGAAAGAACTAAGGAGTGAACTGCGTTGCAACGCGAAATTCAAGTTAATGAAAAGCTTCCAGCAGGACCTGGGATCCTGCTCAGCGTACAGCATTTGTTTGCCATGTTTGGCAGCACCGTGCTGGTGCCCAATATTTTCGGCGTCGATCCCGGCATGATTTTGCTCATGAACGGTATCGGAACATTGTTGTACATATGGATCTGCCGTGGCAAAATTCCTGCCTATCTCGGCTCCAGCTTCGCTTTTATCGCTCCCGTCAGTCTTGTGCTTAAAAGTAATCCTGGCAGCAGTGGCTATGCAATGGCCCTGGGTGCTTTCATCGCTACAGGTATTATTTTCTGTCTCGTCGCACTGGTAATCAAGTATGCCGGGACACGTTGGCTGGATATCGTTTTTCCACCGGCTGTCATGGGATCGATCGTAGCCTTAATTGGTCTGGAACTAGTTCCGGTTGCTGCAGGCATGGCAGGCATTATTAATGCCGATCCTACTAAAGCCTGGACGCCAGATCCCAAAACGATCACCCTTTCCCTCGTTACGCTCGGTGTTACTGTTCTGGGTGCGGTTTTGTTTCGCGGGTTTGCCAAAATCATTCATATTCTAATCGGTATCGTGGTGGGCTATGTGCTTGCTTATTTCATGGGCATGGTCAATACACAGGCCATTGCGGACGCTCCTTTGTTCGCCCATCCCGCAATTACTACTCCAACCTTTAATGCCTCGGCTATGCTAACGATTCTTCCAGTTGCTCTGGTCGTCATTGTAGAGCACATTGGTCACTTGCTTGTGACTAGCAACATCGTCGGACGTGAGCTGTCCAAAGATCCTGGTCTCCATCGCTCTCTGCTGGGTAACGGGATTTCTACTGTCATTTCCGGTTTTGTAGGTTCTACACCTAATACGACTTATGGTGAAAATATCGGTGTTATGGCATTAACTAAAGTGTACTCTGTATGGGTTATTGGCGGAGCGGCTGTTATTGCCATCCTGTTGTCCTTCTCGGGTACGTTCTCAGCGATTGTTTCTAATATTCCATCTCCAGTTATGGGTGGCGTATCCTTACTATTATTCGGTGTGATCGCTGCCTCTGGTCTTAGAATCTTCGTTGAGCAAAAAGTTGATTTCGCCAAGCCAACCAACATGCTGCTCGCTACTATCGTGCTTGTTGTGGGAATCAGTGGTACTACGCTCACTTGGGGTGCTGTCACCTTGAAAGGTATGGCATTGGCGACAATCATCGGTATTATCCTGAGTTTGTTCTTCAAGCTGGTTGATGTGCTCGGCTGGTCGAACGATAAAACGCAGGAACCTTTAACTGAAAAAACACCAGATTGATATCTGTTTTTCAATTTTAAAACGCCGCTCCATGTTAGTTATGGATCAACACGCTCAGACTTCTAGACAAGCGTGTAAGTATCCTCTTACATGGAACGGCGTCTTTTTATGCACGGCTTTTATTTTAAAAGAAGATATCACACACGAAAACGGGATACGACCTGATTAAGCGTATCAGAGACACCTGTAAGCGACTTGGCGGAGCTGTCCAGACCTTCCAGATCCTTTAGCTGCCGTTCAGAGCGTTCCGAGGCTTGCCCTGCACGTACAGCTGAAGCTTTTGCAATATCTGCAAGATAACCAATAGAGGCTGCAACTTCTTCTGAGCCTGCCGACATTTCTTCAGAGGCAGATGAAACTTCCTGCACCTCTATTGCCACCTGCTGAATATCCTGATTCATCGCTATAAAACGTTCTTCCACCTCACGTAAAATAGATACTCCTTCATCCATTTCCAGAGTCCCCTGTTGCATTCCTTCCAAAGCTAATTTGGTTTCTTCCTGCATGGTTCGGATTCGACTCGTAATTTGCTCCGCAGACTCGCTTACGTTAACAGCCAGCTTGCCGATTTCAGAAGCCACCACAGCGAACCCTCGGCCATGCTCCCCAGCACGTGCGGCTTCAATGGAAGCATTCAACGACAACAACTTGGTCTGCCCACTAATTTCCTGAATCATTCCAATAATACTGCCAATTTGGGCGGACCGCTCATTTAACGAGCTTACTACTCTGCCTGCCTCATCCATAGACATTTTCGCTTTATGCATTCCTTGGCTGACCACGTTCAACCGTTCATTCCCTTGTTGTGCTTTATGTTCAATCTCACTGGTAGCCTCGGATACATAGCAATACGCTGTATGCCAACAGCCATTTCTTCCATCGCAGTCGCACTTTCCGCTGCTGCGGTCAACTGAAGCTCGGCTCCTTCCTTCACCTGTGCCAGTTCTCCTGCATTATGCTGCGCATCTTTAGTAGCTCCAGAAATCTCTTGGGATATTTTTGAAGATACGCCTGAGATCACATCTGACTCTTCGCTCAAGCGCAATGCCATTCCTCTGGTTGCAACAATCACCTTATTGATCCCATCAGCCATTTGGCCAAACTCATCTTTACGATGATGGGGTAGTTCAACGGTATAATCCCCAAGAGCCATACGGTTGGTCATCTGCCTAATTTTTTTAATCTCTTTGATCATACCTGAATTATTAATCAATAACGCTCCCATAATTAGCAAAATGCCTATAACACTAACAATTAGTAACAGTTTAAGCATTTCATTCGCAGAGCGATTCAAATCTGATTCTGGCAGTAATACGCCGATTTTCCATCCGGTTTGTGGTAGCGTTTCATACATTACCCGATAATTCTCTTGATCAATAGCTACGGAGACTTGTCCAGATGTACCTTTTTGAATAGCTTGTGCTGCTTCCGCATTTATCGTATTTGTTAACGACTCGCCTGATTTTAAGGACGGGAGACCGGATGACAGAATAGCTCCGTTCTTATCCATCAAGATCGCACTACCTTGAGTACCAAACTTCATTTTTTCAATATACGTTTGGATATTCGTCATGTTTAGGTCGCCTGTAATGACACCTAACAGTTTTCCCTCTCTGTCGTAAAATACTTTCCCCGCAGTAATCATATTGATTTTCAGCTTGCTATCATAAAATGGCTCTGTGAAATTTATATCTTTACCACGTTCCACGGCTTCTGTATACCAAGGCTGCGTTAAATAGTCATATTGTGGATCGTCATATTCAGTCGATTGCTTGACTAGCTCACCATCTCTATGCACATATATTGAACGGTATGTCACTCCTGGATCATACGCATCTTTAGCAAAATAAATCCCTAACCCGTAAGTCATATCATTTAATGTCAGCTCTTGTTCAAAGAGTCGTCCATAATCTTCAATGTTCATTTCTGTTCCCACTTGTTCCGCACTCTTAGTCAGCATCGAAACAAGTAAAGCATGACGATCTACGTTAGCTGCAATATCTGCTTTAACCCTCGACAAGGAATGAGCAGCATTTTGGCTTATTTCCGCATCCAACTTCTGCTTGGCAAAAAAATAGGACAAAAAACTGATTAAAATCAGCGTTATAAGTACAAGTGGAACCAAGGTAGAAAATGTTCGTGCTTGTAAACTCTTAAATTGAAATATACCCAATATATATCCACCTCTATTTCTTTTTTAATCTTTATCGACATTTATTTTATTTTTTTATAACTTTTTTCCAATAAAAACCGTGGTAATTCGTGACAATAAGGAAATTCAATATAATTACTGCTAATCAAAATAGTCCGATGGAGCAACTCTTTAGAGAAAAGAGATGTTCCATCGGACTATTTAGGCAAATCATCATACATAAATATTTCCCGGGAAACCCCGGTTTCGAAATACTTAATACTTAATTAAGGTGAATACGTCTACGTCAGGCAGCTTTGCCCGTCCGTTGAGATCGGACAGCTCGATAAGAAAAGCAGCCCCTGCCACATTGCCACCAAGTTGGCGTACCAAGTTAACGGATGTAGCGATGGTTCCACCTGTAGCAAGCAGATCATCAGCAATCAGAACATTTTGCCCCGGCTCAATCGCATCCTTATGCATAGCCAGAGTATCCTTACCATATTCCAAACCGTATGCTTCCTCAATGGTTTCTCCAGGCAACTTACCACTCTTACGGATGGGAATAAAACCAACACCAAGCGCATAAGCCAGAGGTGCACCGACAACGAATCCACGTGCTTCCGGACCTGCAATCAAATCAATTTTTAAATCAGATACCAGTTCCTTCATATCGTTGATTGCCTTACGATACAGTTCACCATTTTTCATTAGGGTCGTAATGTCCTTAAAACTAATCCCTGGTTGTGGAAAATCGGAAATCACCCGAATATATTCTTTGTAGTCCAACTTAGTTCCTCCTACTGTAAACTTCTAATTAGTATATACATTTTACAAAACTGCAAGGTAGTATCTCAAGACGCACCCTTCATAAGCGACATGATCCAACTCGTCATCTGGGTGGTGTCTGCATCCAATAAGTACCGCTCCATCTCAGCCATATTATACAATTCCTGATAGCGCGGAGAAGCAGTTAAATCCCGCTTGGGCGGATTGGATACAAAACGAAATTGACCATCTGTACGCGTCAAAAACTCAAGATCCTCGAAGATATCCAGTACTTTGGATAACATGCGTACTGAACAGGAGCACTGCCGGCTAAGAGCAGGTAGCATTGCCTTTTCGTCAATTAGCTGTGTTCCCATTCGGGAAAGCACAATGTAAATACGTTTAAACAGCTCCCTATCGGGGCTTACGAGCCGGCCGCCACGCTCACTGATCGAATGAAGAAGAAATACATTCTCCACATTCTCAAAGGTAGACCATAAGGCATGAAACTGCTCGGGTGTATCTGGCGGCTCCAGTACGAACAGCGACTTCACAAAGTGCTGTGTATCTTTTTGACCCTCACTGGGAGTAACGCTGCCATCTTTATCGTATAACCATAAGGATTCAGCGCTCACGGAGCTCGATGGCCGAAGCCTGGATGACGGATGGATCAACACCGCAACATTATTCTTTCTTTCCTCTAAGCTTGGATGGAAGATCCTCAGCCCTCGCTCCAGTTCGGCAAGAGGGTCCGATACTCCACGATAATCAAATATTTGCGGAGCCTGTACACGAATATCCTGCATCATCAGCTGGAGTGAACGTTTACCGTTCCACTCGTTAATTGATAATTCGCCCAACAGATCTATGTCCGTTTGCTGCTGTAAAAAATCAGCCAAATCGCCACGTCGGAAGGCAATCGCATCCAGCGATAAACCGTTCTGCTCCAGCAATAGCTTCACATGGTTTTTCTCACGTCCCATTTTACGAGCTTCACGCAATTGAAGTCCCTGTAATACGAATCGTGGAGAAGGATTTCCCATCCCAAAAGGCTGGAGCAATTCCAGTTCTTCAACCACTTGTAAAGATATCTCATCCAGACGACAGACCATATCGGCCTCAGCTATAGGGATAAAATCTTCCGGTGTCAGAATGGAACCTGCATAGTGGTTTAGCCGCTCTTCGAATAATTCCAGATGGTCACGGGACAGCGTCATCCCCGCTGCCGAAGGATGTCCACCAAAATGCTCCATAAGCTCATGACAATCTGTAAGAGCACTGTAAATATCCAATGCAGGAATAGAACGAGCAGAGCCTTTGCACATGCCTGTCTCCGTATCTATGCCCAGAATAATGGTCGGACGATAATAACGATCCAATAGCTTGGATGCCACAATTCCGACGACACCAACATTCCAGCCCTCACCAGCCAGAACAATAACAGATGGAAGCTTGCCTCCCTTTAGTTTGGATGCTAATTGCTGCTCGGCTTGCTCCACAATGCGTTCGACCACTTGTTGACGCTCACGATTGAGCAGATCCAGCGCATGCGCAAGTTGGTCTGCTTCCTCCTCTTTTTCTGTCGTCAGCAGAGAAACCGCTCGACCCGCATGATCTAGACGCCCGCTCGCATTAATCCGCGGAGCCAATGCAAATGCGATGTTGACCGAAGTCACTGTGGATATCTCCACGCCCGCTACATGAAGCAACGCTCGAATCCCTGGAAATGCGGAGTTTCTCATGGATTGAATCCCTCTACGTACTATCGTCCGATTCTCACCATGTAGTGGCATCAAATCAGCTACCGTACCAATAGCAGCGATTTCGAACCATTCCTCGGGTACTTCACTCAACAGCGCCTGAGCTAGCTTCAGGGCAACACCAACGCCTGCAAGACCTTTAAATGGGTAGGGACAATCCGGTAGCTTCGGATTGATCAAAGTATAAGCCTCGGGAAGCACAGCAGGCGGTTCATGATGGTCAGTCACAATCACATCGATCCCTAAGGAAGCCGCATAAGCAATTTGCTCTACTGCACTAATGCCCGTATCCACTGTAATGACCAGCGTAACTCCCTGCTGATGCGCCCAGTCCAGAGCATGATTGTGCAGACCATATCCCTCATTGGAACGATGGGGGATATAAATATCATAAGATGCCTTCAGAAAACGCATAAGCTGAATCATCAATGATGTACTGGATACACCGTCCGCATCATAATCGCCATAGATTAATATATGCTCGCCGCGCTCCAGAGCCTGGCGAATTCTCGGCACGGCCTCTTTCATGCCAAGAAGCAGAAATGGGTCGTGTACATCGTCCACACTTCCGTACAAAAAGCGGTTTGCTTCCCCGGCCGTAGTGACGCCCCGGTTCACTAAAAGCCGGGACAACAATGGTGAAATCCCCAGCTCTTCTGTTAACGGCTGAGCCGCTTCCAGGTCAACATCCGGGGTCTTCCATCTGTACTGCGAATGAAGCAATCCTATTCACCTTTCTTTCATAGTCGGCCTGCCTTATTGAAGCAAGGACGACGCATCATTATCAGGCAGTTCATGATTGGATTTATAAGGATACCCGGCTTGGTAAGAAATGAACTGCATTTGTACATGAGTCACCTGTGGAAAACGGGCTAACAGTAAATTTTTGGCTCGATCGGCAATTTCCTGCGCTTCCTGCACCGTAATCCGCGGGTTAACACTTATCGTTACATCCACTGTTATGAAATGGCCCGTTTCCTGAGCATGTAAGTGTTCAACCGTTACAATACCATATACTCGTTGAATCGTCTCCATAAAGCGCTGGGAGTCTTCCTCCCGCAAGGGCTGTGCAGGTGCCTGATAAGCGGTATTCATCACCATCAGATATCCTTTACGCAGCACCAGACAGGCTACCAGCAAAGCTGCAGTTGGATCAAGATACAATAATGCAGGCCATTCCATTGCTTCGCCAGTCATTGCACCGATCATACCGATCAATGCAATCAGCGATGCATACAGCGAGTACCGTTCATGGTTAGCGTACCGATCTGCTTCCGCTTTATGGCCATGTTTAATCGAATAGCGATATTGAAACTGAAATAACGCTTCTCTCAACACCAGGGCAATTAACACGGTAATTAAAGCATACAGACCGGGAGCCTGCGGTTCCGAACTGCTTAATGAACGAACGGCGGAAATACCTAGCTGAAGTCCGCTCATCAGCACTAAAATAGCCAGCACCACAGATATGACCGTCCGAACTTTTTCACCGTTCCGCAACCGCGCCAGCACTCGGTGATCTGTACCACCCTTGGAGAACAGCAGTTCCTGCAAACGGGAAGCACTATCCGCAGCCGTGTGCAGTGCATCCCCCATCAACGCCTTGCTGTTTGCCGCATAACCGACGGTTCCCTTTAGAACAGCCAGCGCGAGATTACCTACAATCCCGCTCAACGCCGCAGTTTCTAATGATCGGCTGCGTTCGCTATTCACAACATTTCCCCCTCAATCCTGAACTAACCATTTCCCGATAAAGCTCCAATCCAATATAACCGAATTCTTAAAACTAAACCTTTTACAATCAGGTGTTTCACTATTAGCCACAGCATTAGGTAAATCTTAAAACCTTAGAAAACCGCGCCCAAGCAGACGCGGCTTTCTCTTTAATTTATACTACTGGTATTTGCGTAACTTAAGACTTTGCAGTTTTGGCTGCTCCACCAGCTGTCGGGGTCTTTTGTTTCCCCTTCAAAGCTACCCACAGCGGGCTGGCAATGAAGATGGAAGAGTAAGCACCGAACAGCAAACCGATCACCATCGCAAGCGAGAACATCCGAATGGATTCGCCGCCAAATATGAATAGACAGACGGACGCAATAAACACTGTAAACACAGTTGCGAGTGAACGCGTCATTGTTTGTGCAATACTGTGATCGACTACTTGCTCCAAATCAGCTCTGGACTTTTTCTTTGCAAATCGCAGGTTTTCCCGAATACGGTCAAAAATAACGACGGTATCGTTAATGGAGAAACCGACAATCGTCAGAATGGCCGTAATAAAGGTCAAATCGACCTCAAGTCGGAAAATCGAGAAAATACTGATGACAAGAAACGCATCATGCAGTAACGAAACAATTGCAGCAACCGCAAAACGCCATTCAAACCGGATCGAAATGTAAATAGCAATGGCCACAGAGGCCAGTAAAATCGCCCAGATTGCATTTCGCTCCAGCTCTTGCGCCATTTCCGTATCCACCGTATTGACCTCAAATGATGCCTTTGGATCAAGCTCTTTGTTAAAAGAGGTTTTGAATTCATTCACTTGCTGATCCGTCAATACTTGTGAAAAACGAATGCCGAAGCGCTCTTTACCTGGTGTATAATCCACCTCTTTGCCGATCCCGTTCTTGTCCAGCAAAGTTTGAATCTGTTTTTGTGTAACTGCCTTAGTCAAATTAACATCCACGTTGGAACCGGAACGAAAATCAACCCCATAATTCAAACCGAATATCGACAAGCTCAAAATACCAAGCAATGTGATGATAATCGAGAATGTATAAAACCACTTGCTCATCTTGACATATTTGTAGTCCCAATTAAAGCGCACTGATATCACTCTCCTTCACACCAAAATACTTGGCCTTCTTCACAGCATCCGCTTTAACTAGCAGATTGAGCAAGAAGCGCGAGAAGAAGATATTCGTCAAAATACTGACGACAATATCAACGATGAGCACGAGAGCGAATCCTCGAACGGAGCCTGTACCCAGGCCAAACATGACGGCTGCCGCTATAATTGTCGTAATATTGGCATCCATAACAGTACGGAACGAGGCCTTACTGCCTGCAATGACAGAGGAGCGAATCGTTTTGCCTGACTTGATTTCTTCTTTAATCCGTTCATACGTTATGATATTGGCATCGACTGCCATCCCGATCCCAAGCACGAATGCAGCAATACCTGGAAGTGTAAGCACGAAGCCGCCCAAATAGAAGATCACAAGCACCAGCCAGGTATGAACGATGAGACAGAAGCTGGCCACTAGGCCTGGTACACGGAACATTGCAATCATAAAGATCAGAATGATGATCGAACCGATCAAACCAGCACGGATCGTCTGATCCAGTGACAGCTGACCCAATGTAGCCCCTACGCTCTGAGAATATTTTTCCGTCAGTTTAAGTGGAAGAGCACCCAGGTTTATCGTATCTGCTAGCTTGTTCGCCTCATCACGTGTGTAGTTACCTGTAATCGAAGCACTGCCATCCGTCAATTCTCCACGTACTGTAGGTGCAGACAGTAACTCATCATCCAGGAAAATAGCCAACTCTTTATTCAAAAGTCGCTTTGTGATTTCTGCAAATTTGGCTTTGTCTTTTACTTTAATACTAATCTCAGGTTGATTCAGTTGGTCATAGCCTACAACAGCGCCATTCTCCACAAAATCATTACCACGGAGCTCAATTTTGCTGTATTGACCCGGCTTTTTAGCATCTGCTGCCGTTGCACTACGGAAGGTTAACTCTGCGGGCTTTTTCAGCATGGAGCGGACTTCTGCCTCATTAGAGACACCAGCAAGCCGCACGCGAATACGATTGGTGCCCTCCGTTGTTACTTCCGGCTCAGTCGTACCAAGCGCATTAATCCGTCTCTCCAGACTTTGTGCTGTCTGTATCAGAGACTGGCTGGTTACACGTTGCCCGGCTTCCAAAGGCTGGGCTTCATATAAAATTTCAAAGCCTC
The DNA here is from genome assembly GCF_052921365.1 of Paenibacillus sp. T2-29. Lineage (NCBI taxonomy): Bacteria > Bacillati > Bacillota > Bacilli > Caryophanales > Paenibacillaceae > Paenibacillus > Paenibacillus sp. T2-29. Next base: position 191,943 of record NZ_JBREVE010000011.1, read on the forward strand.
CCTTTAAATCGAGGCCTAGTTTTAAACTTTTTAGTAGGCCCGGGCTTGTCCCGACCATAACACCAGTAGTTATGAGCACGACCACGATGAAACTTAGAATTCTCTTCATTCCGTCCCATGTTCCCCTTTCATTCTCAATATTCCTATTATAGCTACCCCTCAAAAAGCAGTCAATTTGAACGCAAAAAAAGACCCCCTTCTATTCGAAAGTGGAGCCCCGTAATGCGGACATCGTCAAATAGTTCATAAAGCTCGTCGCTTTAAGGGAAAGTATATCGTTAACGAGCTTGTGCAGCGGAGGAATACCCTCCTTTTCATATTTATGGCTGACGCAATTCCACACGTCCTTACTGGTGACATGTTCATAGCCTACGAGAATCAGCTCGTCTGCCTTACTTTGACAGAGAATCTCAATTGCGTCATCCCAATCCTGCTCATCCAGCTCTTCCATACCCACGATGGTCGTTCCTCCTCCCAGCGACTATCGGTTCCGCAGATCAGCAAATAGCGGGGTTATTGACTGCTTTATAGAACATTTCTGTCCTGATCTTGGAAAACCCTTCTTTTCGTCGAAAAATAGCCGTAAATCAACAATATATGCATTCATTTCGCTCGTCAATAGCAGAATTCACCACTCTCCCTCTTGTAGTCTGGATCACCTTGTTTCTAAACTGAAAAGCTTGTCATGAACATGGACAGGTCCAGCATATCTTCTAAGGAAACACATAGACGCAGAATTTCATTTTGGGGAAGAGGGAGTTGCGATTGAAAAAGCAGACATTCATTCATGGAGCAATTATTTTATTGGCAGCGGGAATCATCAATCGGCTACTGGGTTTTATTCCCCGAATCGCACTCCCGCGTATCATCGGCCCCGAAGGAGTCGGCTTGTACCAGCAGGGGTATCCCTTTTTTATTGTACTAGTGACTCTTATTACTGGGGGCATCCCTCTTGCGGTAGCCAAGCTTGTAGCTGAAGCTGAAACGGCGGGGCAACCCGAGATGTCACGGCGTATTTTGCACACTAGCTTGCGCTTCACCATTACACTCAGCCTGATCGCCATGGCAATCTGTCTTGTGTTTGCACCTTGGATCACAAGCCATCTCCTGACCGACAGCCGTGTGTATTATACATTCGTAAGTATGAGCCCAATGATTGTCATTGTTGCTGTTTCCTCAGCTTATAGGGGCTATTTTCAAGGAAAACAAAATATGATTCCTTCCGCAAGTTCCTCCATTGCGGAAACCGTCATGCGCATTTTTTGCGTCATTTGGTTTGCTTACTTGTTACTTCCTCATGGTGTAGCCTACGCTGCTGCAGGTGCCATGCTCGGTGCTTTGGCGGGTGAATTCATTGGCATGGTTGTGCTGCTGTGGCAATATGCCTGGAACCAGCGAAAAGATCACATTCTTCAACCAAAGGCCCCTTTACCCCCAAAGGTTCATACCGACCAATCATCCGTTTTGTCACGTCTTATGTCGATATCTGTTCCCGTTACTGCTGGAAGGCTTGTCGGTTCCTTATCTTATTTGCTCGAATCTATCTTATGCATGCGTAGCCTCGCCGTAGCAGGCATTGCAACTGGCGTTGCAACCGCACAATATGGGGCCATGCAAGGCATGGTTATTCCTGTGTTATTACTACCAGGGGCCCTTACCAGTTCACTGGCTGTTTCACTCGTGCCTTCGTTATCCGAAGCAGCAGCGAAAGGGCATATTACTGCCATTCACAAACGTTTGCATCAATCGCTTCGACTTGCTTTAGTCGCAGGAGCCCCATTTGCCGTAATTATGTATGTATTAGCAGAGCCGCTGTGTCTGCTGCTCTACAATAACGGCGATATTGCAGGCATGCTTAAACTCATGGCCCCCTTTGCACTTTTTATGTACATTCAGGCCCCGCTTCAGGCAGCACTTCAGGCGTTAGACCGCCCTGGAAGTGCCTTATTGAACACCTTTATCGGAGCCATTATCAAAATTGTGCTGATTGTATGGCTTGCTTCTCAGCCTCAGTACGGTATCTACGGAGCTGTCATCGCCATCTGTATTAACAGTGCTATCGTTACCCTCCTACATGGCTTCAGTGTCAGCAGACTGCTTCGCTTTCGTGTACGTTTACTTGACTTCTGGAAAACCGGGATGGGCATGATCATTATGGCGGCAGCGGTATTATATACCTACAGACATTTAACGATTTTCGATCAAATGTGGCTCCAATTTATTTTTGCCGCAGGCTTGGGAATTATTCTCTACCTTTTCCTGATGACCTTGATCAAAATGATCGACTGGGACAACCTCACACGCATTCCAATACTGAGAAGATGGTTTAAAGCATAAAAAAAGCTAATCCAAAGATTCTCCATAGGCCGGTGGTGTAATATACACATCCCCTCTATGGTTGACCGAGCATAAGAAAACATCCTTAAAATCTTTGTGACCCTTCGCTTGAATCTGATTTTTAAGCCAAAAACGGTTCATATCCATCCGTTCCAAATTTCGATCCAGCACCTTGCCGTCCATAATTAATGGAATCGGTAGTCCCTCATATCTAAATTTTCCACCGATTTGTGGAGAAGGGTGGACTTTATTTTCCTGTTGTTCTTTGCTTATCAAATCATTTTTGTTTTGTTCCTGCTTTATTTTTTCATGTTTAGCGCCATCGTAAATATCCTTGTCAATCACCGTAAGTTTACCTGTTGTTTCCAAAATGACATATTCAACCTCATCCAAACTTTCTATATTTTGTTCACGAAGTTGTAACAGCAAGTCATCTAAGTTGTAACGTTGCTTCGCCATTTCGTCCTTGTTTAGTTGTCCATTTGAGTACAATACACTGGGCCTACCATCAAATAGTAAGCGCAGACGCCGACTTTTCAGACTGAAATAGGAAATTCCGATTTGCAAAATTAACAGCACTCCTAAAGGAATCAACCCTTCATAAAGTGGACGTTTTATATCCTCCAGGCTGAATACAGCAATTTCCGCAATCATAATGGATATGACGAGATCGAAAACAGACAATTTTCCGATCTCCCTTTTACCCATCAAGCGCATCACCAGATATACAATAAAATACATGAGCAGCGTCCGAAAAATATGAGCAAAAATATCGTGACTCAATAGGTTCGCCTCCTCTCCTGTACTTGCGACAAGACATTAGTCGTTCATTGTACACGTATTCTGACCGTTCCTCACTTGGCTCATACAAAAAACAAAAGGCTAAATTATTGAAATAAAGAGAAAGACTGCTTACGACTTGGTACTAACCCGGGAAGCTTGGCCATAGAATGATAATAGTTCAAACCTTGGTACAGGAGGAATTATCCATGGAGCTCATTCGCCGCTGGTGTTCGTTTCGTCTGGCCCATCCCATTTTATCCGGCTTATTTTATGCCTTTGCATGGATGCTGTTTGGCGCATTGATTCTTTCAATACTCTTGTGGATGACACAGATGCAAGAACAGGACTTATCATTGTATACGTACATCGTCCACGCATTCGCCATGCTATCTGGTGGCTTCGTCGCCGGTAAAAGATCCACGAACAAAGGCTGGTATCAAGGCGGTATTACAGGCATTCTGTATGGACTAATCGTTCTTCTGGTCGGTTTTTTGGCATTGGATGCAGGCATGAATGGTAAAGACCTGCTGCACTTAGGAATCGCGTTTGTTATAGGAGCAGGTGGCGGGATGTTTGGCATTAACTTTAGTAAGTAAGTCAACATGTATGTAACACAAAAAAAACCGAGCCTCCTCAAAGGCTCGGTTTTTTTATAACAATCGCATTTTACGATTTAGAAACAACTTCCTCAGATGCAGTGTCTTTTGCAATCGCATTACTAATTGCACTGCGGTCAAAGGTCAGCTTCGTCACATCGTTCACACGCAAAACAACCACATCGTCCGTAATCTCCACAATTGTACCGTGAAGTCCTCCGATTGTAATTACTTTATCTCCTTTTTTCAAAGCTTGAAGCATCGATTGACGCTGCTTTTGTTTTTTCTGATTCGGACGAATCAGCAAGAAATAGAAGATTACAAACATCAGAGCCAGTGGCCAGATCATTTGAAAAAGTCCGCCAGCTCCACCAGGTGCAGCCGCAGCTGTAGCAAAATGAAACACATTAAATCCCCCTTTCGTATACTCTCCCCTAAAACTTAAAAACCTTTATCATTATCATGAAGACCGTACTGCTCAAAAAATTCATCGCGGAAATCAAGCAGCCTGTCATCCATAATCGCTTGTCTGACATTACGCATCAATTGTATTAAGAAATGCAAGTTATGATACGTTGTCAGTCGGAGCCCGAAGGTTTCATCTGCTTTAATTAAATGTCGCAAGTAAGCACGTGAATAATTGCGACAAGTGTAGCAATCACAAGCCGGATCAAGCGGGCCAAAATCGCTTGCATAATTCGCATTCCGAACAACAAGACGTCCTTGACTTGTCATCGTTGTTCCGTTGCGAGCAATTCGGGTTGGAAGTACACAATCGAACATATCCACACCACGAATGGAGCCTTCAATCAAAGCATCCGGCGAACCAACGCCCATCAGATAACGTGGTTTGTTAGTAGGAAGCAGAGGAACCGTGTAATCGAGCACTTCATACATCAAATGCTTAGGTTCACCTACACTCAGTCCACCAATAGCATACCCCGGGAAATCCATGGAAGTCAAATCTGCCGCACTTTGCTTACGCAGATCTTCATGCATGCCTCCTTGTACAATGGCGAACAGCCCTTGATCATGTGGACGCGCATGTGCCTCCAAACAACGCTCAGCCCAACGGCTGGTGCGCTCCAGTGACTTTTTCACGTATTCATACTCAGCCGGAAACGGTGGACATTCATCGAAGGCCATCATAATATCCGAGCCAAGCGAGTTTTGGACTTCCATCGCCACTTCCGGAGAAAGAAACTTCTTATCTCCATTTAGATGAGAGCGGAAATGAACACCTTCCTCTGAAATCTTACGCATTTCACTTAAGGAAAACACTTGGAATCCGCCGCTGTCTGTTAAAATAGGACGATCCCAATTCATAAACTTGTGCAGTCCGCCCGCTTCTCGGATAATATCATGACCAGGACGAAGAAACAGATGGTACGTATTACTCAAAATAATATGAGCATCCATCGCTTTCAGTTCCTCAGGGCTCATCGTTTTAACGGTTGCTTGAGTTCCCACAGGCATAAAGGTTGGAGTCTCAATAACTCCGTGAGGCGTGTGTACACGTCCAAGACGTGCTCCTGATTGCTTGCAGGTCTTAATATGTTCGTATCTTATTGCTGGTGCCATATTTTCTCTACCATCCTTAATTAATAAATGAACATAGCGTCCCCGAAGCTAAAGAACCGATATTTTTGGTCAATCGCCTCCTGGTAAGCATGCATAATATTCTTTCTGCCAGCCAGTGCGCTGACCAGCATAACCAAGGTGGACTTAGGCAAATGAAAATTCGTAATCATTGCATCCACCACACGGAATTTATAGCCTGGATAAATAAAAATTTGTGTCCAGCCACTGCTGGCCTGTAGTACCCCATCTACGAAGTTATTGCCCACCGTCTCTAGCGTTCGGCAACTGGTTGTTCCCACTGCCACGACTCTTCCGCCGCGCGCCTTGGTTGCATTGAGTACATCCGCCGTTTCCTGTGACAATGAATAGTATTCTTCATGCATGACATGCTCTTCAATCGTATCCACCGACATCGGTCTGAACGTCCCTAAACCGACATGAAGTGTGATAAAGGCAACCGTAACGCCCTTCTCTTTAATCCGGTCCAGTAATTCTTCGGTAAAATGTAACCCTGCCGTTGGAGCCGCAGCAGAACCTTCGTGCCGAGCATAAACGGTTTGATACCGCTCACGATCATCCAGCTGTTCCTTAATATACGGAGGAAGCGGCATCTGCCCTAAGCGATCCAGGATCTCCTGAAAAATACCATCATATGAAAATGAAAGTACCCTTCCGCCCATATCTCCTTCTTCCTCAATAACTGCCTTCAGCTCATCACCGAAAACAATAACAGCTCCCTTTTTCAGCTTTTTGCCGGGTTTCACCAATGCTTCCCATCTGTCTCCCTCCAGTTGTTTAAGCAGCAAAACCTCGGCCTTAGCCCCGGTGTCTTGCTTGATGCCAAACAAACGTGCAGGAATTACTCTGGTATCATTCAGAACCAGCGTATCCCCTGGCTGAAGATACTGCACAATATCCGAAAATGTATGATGTCCCACTTCACCGTTGTTTTTGTTTAACGTCAGTAATCTAGAAGCGGTCCGCTCAAGCAAAGGCGTCTGTGCAATTAATGTTTCAGGTAGTTCAAAATCGTAATCGTTTACGTTCATATATTGGTCAGTCCTTAACTATATCCACATTTTTGTAATAGTGTTGCAAAATTTTCTTGTAATCATACCCCTGCTCTGCCAATCCATTGGCCCCCCATTGTGATAAGCCCAAGCCATGACCATTCCCTTTACCTGTAAAAATAAAGCTTTGCGTTTTGTCGATGACTCGTGCATGGCGATCTTCATTCATGACGACCACCCCGTTGCCACTTGAAGTGCTGCTGCCAGATGCCGACAGAATTTGGGTGCCTTGTGTGCCGCTTACATGAGTAGTAGCTCCATCAGCGCCTAATACAGTATAACTGCCGGTACTCGCAATATCAAACAGTGTGCTTGGTAGCCCCCCCATCGCTGAGCGATACATGTCCGGATACTTCACTTTTAAAGGAGTTCCATCTGCTTCAACCTCCAACACTCGCCCTGACGGACCCCGTTTGGTAACATCAAGGTGATTAACAGAGGACGGTACCGTGCCAGTTATTTCCCCTTGCAAGGACTTAGCAATTTGAGCTGCTGTAAAGGGCCCTCTAACCCATGCATAGTCTCCGGATTGAGGCACCTTTTCCAGAACAATCATCTCTTCGCCCGGCTGCGCTTTTGCTACGGGTGTAACCGTTGATTGGATTTGAGGAATAGGACGCACATTTGTATTTTCCGCAGTGACGGTGATTTTGTCTAACCCCGCTTCTGTGACTCCCTCCAGCTCCTTAGCATTATCCTCGCGGATATAACCTGTCTTGCCACTGGAGAGAAGTACATGATACCACTCCTGTGCTCCTTTTTGTGCCGAAGTATCTCCCGAGCTGTCCACGCTCGCAAACGCTTCACCACCACTATTCCACACTTCGGAAGCATCTGCTGTAACACCACCCGCATTAGAGGAGAATACAGCTTCGACCACTTTGCCGCCACTCTTAATAACTTCACCAGCTGTTGCATCTACAGCCTCGTTGACATTTGCATGTTCTGAGCTCTTACCATTGTAAGCTTGGCTAAGCGTGCCATCTACCACATTGCCGATCTGAAACCGATTGCCTTGGGCAAGCGCATAACTGCGAGCCGCTACCGCTTGAGCCTTAAGCGCTTCAGTTGGCCATGAGGAATAGACTTCTGCTCCAACTACGGAATACAAATACTGCTCCAAAGGGACTTCATTCACAAGCGCCAGCTGTCCTGACGTTATGCCAATCTCCATGTCGCCGCGATATGTACGCTGTGACCTTTCGACCACTTGGATTCCATTATTACCGCCGTTGACAATTATCTTGCTATTATTAGAGCCACTTAGCATGTAATGAGGCATCACCTCTGAGCCTGTCGTTACTCCTGCTTCCTGTCTTAGGATAAGACCAGTTTGAGTAGTATTCACTTTGGAAAGGGTGAGTCTAGGCTGCTTGCTCTCCAGCTCTGTTTTCAAGGCCGACAGCTTACTGTCATTACTTTCTTCTCCAACCCATACAGCATACTGGCCTCTTGATTGAATTACAGTAAAAGCATCAAAACCTGCGGCAGCAATCGTCGTGCGAACGAGATTAGCCTCCTGCTCGCTTCCGTAGCTGCCCGTCGACCAATGTTTGTTTCCCTTAACTTCGGCCTGCGCTCCGGTTGCTGAGGAAATCCGTTGCACGGCAGCCTGTGCCGACTGTTCACTAGCATATAATCCCGCATACACTTGATAGACAGAGCCACCGTTTTTTGAACCAATAAAAACAGTAGGTTTATCATTAGTCTTTTGCAGAGCTTGAGCCGCTTTTATCGCAGCCGCTTCATTTCCTTCAAACACCTTCACTCGATAGCTGTCTACACTAAAACGAGCCGTACTGTCTGGCAGTCCCATCCAAGCCTGAAAGCTGCCCCCACTGTTCTGGCCAACACTCAGGCTCCCTGATGATTTCAAAGTTACAGCGGGAACTGTCGCTTTATATTTGCTGCCTAGATCCGCAAAGATCACTACACGAATATCCTCTTGGGCGGCAGCAGCCTGAACAGCTGAAGGCCAAGGTATGCAAGCTGTAGCTAATACCATAATCAAAGCTGCTCGTTTGAGCCGGCCTGTCCACGCTCCGAAATTTTTATTTCGGTTCAATGTATCTCCACTCATTTCTAGCTCCCCCAATTCTAGCTGACTAGCACTTATATTACATGATTTATCGGGATCTCGACCCGCGTCTATCCCTTTAAATACATCGGCGGAATAAACTAAAATTTGAACCCGCTTGAATCGGACTTATACACTTCTTAGCTCAATTCATCTGTCTAATCCACTTCATATCGTCATACTTACGAATAACACTCAATGATTTTTAAAAGTGCACTATAATTTCCTAGTCACCGTGGGTCTGTTGGCATAGGAATTCCAAGGTGAGCATATGCCGCCGGAGTCACCGTTCGTCCGCGAGGTGTTCTTTGTAAAAGGCCAATTTGTAACAAATAAGGCTCGTACACATCTTCAATCGTCTGGCTCTCTTCACCAATGGTCGCAGCAATGGTGTCCAATCCTACAGGTCCGCCTCGGAATGAATGAATCATAGCCTTAAGCATTTTATGGTCAATTTCATCCAGCCCGAGTGGATCTATTTGAAGTCTCTTTAGTGCCTCTGCAGCCAACTCTGAATGAATAATACCGTCTCCGGCAACTTGGGCAAAATCACGTACCCTTTTTAACAGTCGGTTGGCAATCCGCGGTGTCCCCCGTGAACGCAATGCGATTTCCTCCGCCGCATCCCCGACAATCTCGATTTCCATAATATCCGCATTCCTAGACACGATGTAAGCCAGCTCGTCTGTCGTATAAAACTCTAATCGACTAATAACGCCAAATCGGTCACGCAATGGCGCAGAGAGCAACCCAGCGCGTGTAGTAGCGCCTATAAGAGTAAAGGGCGGTAAATCCAAACGAACTGAACGTGCACTTGGGCCTTTGCCAATCATAATGTCCAGTGCAAAATCTTCCATCGCCGGATACATGACTTCTTCCACTGTACGGTGAAGGCGATGAATTTCATCAATGAACAAAACATCACCCTCTTGAAGGTTGGTCAGCAATGCTGCCAAATCTCCCGGTCTTTCAATTGCAGGTCCTGAAGTTGTACGTAAATTAACCCCTAACTCATTGGCGATAATGTTAGCCAAAGTGGTTTTACCCAATCCGGGCGGTCCGTACAACAATACATGGTCCAACGCTTCTTTACGCATCTTGGCCGCTTCAATATATACTTTCAGATTTTCCTTAACCTGATTTTGCCCGATATATTCATTTAGATAACGGGGGCGAAGGCTTAACTCCGCCGTCTGGTCTTCCATCATCAAATTGGCGGAAATAATCCGGTCATCCACATTCCATCGCTCCTCTTTTTACCAGATTTCTATTCACGGACATCAGCGTCCTATCCGGCAAACAACAGTTGCAAAGCCCGTTTCATCAAAATGTCAGCAGAATCATCAGGTTTCGCATCTTTCTTCATTTTGCTCCATACCTTATCTAACTCAGCATCCGTGTAACCGAGCGCCTTAAGCGCCTCACGCGCCTCACTCCAGTACGAACCTTCGCCTTCTTCTACAACAGGCTCCGCGAACAATCCGGTAGCCATTCCCAACGACCCAATACCGTCCAGCTTGTCTTTCAAATCTAGAATCATACGTTGTGCCGTCTTTTTACCAATTCCTGGTAATTTGGTTAGAAATGTAATATTTTCCTGATAAATCGCCGTCACCACATGCGCAGGCGTACCGCCCCCCAAAATACCAAGAGCCACCCGTGGTCCAATACCAGACACATCGATCAACTTACGGAATAATTGCTGCTCCTCACGGGTTGCAAACCCAAACAGTAAAATAGCATCTTCCCTTACATGATGGTGAGTGTAAATAACCACCGGTCCTTCCGTTTTGGCGAAGGCGTAAGGATTCGGACAAAATACCCGATACCCTACACCCTGCACATCCAAAACGACATATTCATTTTCCAAGTGAGCTACAGAACCACGCAAGAAATCTATCATTTTCGTAATACCTCATTTAATTTTGAATTTAGTCCATAGGAATGCGCATGACAAATAGCCACTGCCAAAGCATCCGCTACATCATCCGGTTTGGGCACAGCCTGGAGCTTTAGAAACATTCTAACCATCTCCTGTACCTGCTTCTTCTCCGCCTTGCCATACCCTACAATAGCCTGCTTTACCTGCATGGGCGTGTATTCCCCTATAGGCAGATTACGTTGCTTGGCAGCCAATACCAGCACCCCACGTGCCTGACTCACGGACATGGCTGTTGTAACGTTGCGATTAAAAAAAAGCTTCTCCAATGCAACCGCATCCGGCTTGTACTTATCAATTAATTGCAACATGCCTTCATACACATGAAGCAACCTGTCTTCTTCGGGTGTATGGGCCTCCGTCTGGATACAGCCATATTGCACAGGAACCACCTTACTGCCTATCTTGTCTACAAACCCGAAGCCCACAATGGCAATACCGGGATCAATTCCTAAAAAACGCAAAAAAACCTCTCCCCTATCGCTCAAACATGCCTAACTAACCATCAGCTAGCACTATCGTTATTATACATGAGTAAATTCCATATAAAGCGAACATATGTGTCGTTCTTTTCATTATAACAAAACTTTGTATCTAATAGAGGAAAAAGTTTAACCACAAGTGAAAACATAAAAAGAGACGCTACTAGCCTCACCTCATGGGCAATGCCTAACGTCTCTGTACTTATAATCAATAATGTTGCTTTAATACCCTCTGTGTTCGCTCCACTGCGAAGTCACTAAAAGTGGAGATTACACTGTTATACTCATTTATATCCTGTACACGGATTCCCTGCTGAAGTTGTTTATATACCCCTTCCGGCAAGGCCGTCTCCATAGACCCTATATCCAATTGAAAAAAAGTACGAATTACTTTTTCCTTTTTAGGCAGCCCTTCAAACAATGTAAGCTGTCCATCAGTGCTTAAGCCCATATATGCTCGCTCTTTGCATGACTCCGACAAATCTTCCACCCTGCGCTCCAGCCACACTTCTCCTTTAGTATTAAGCCGTCCCTTCCAATCGGGATGTTGCTTCAGCAAACTTTCCAGTTGTTGTGAACTTAACGTTCCCAAGGAAGTGGTCTCCGTACCACATACGTAGGTAGTTAACAAACGGGTCTTCCTGCTTATACCGGAAGCATGAATACTTTGCAATAGCTGCATCTGCGAGGAGCGGTCTTCGGTAGAAGTATAATTTGGTGACTCCTCCTCCATCTCTGCCATAACGGGAGTAGCCAGTGGTTGCGACAGCATAGCCTGCATATGATTCGAAAACAGAATACCCAACCCTGCCAGTAAGCAAGCCGCACCCAAAATAGTACATGCCCACACTGTTCTTCTCCACTGTTTCCAGCGCCGTTTCATCTGTTTTTTCCAACTTAATCGCTTCACAGTAATCCCTTCCGTCCCACTTTTTGTGTTAGTGTGACCTGAAGATTACTGATTTATACAAAAGCTAATAACAAAAAAGTCGCTGCTTCCAGCGACTTCCTATTGAATCGGGATGACACGATTTGAACATGCGACCCCCTGGTCCCAAACCAGGTGCTCTACCAAGCTGAGCTACATCCCGAAATAGATGCCGGTGAGAGGACTCGAACCTCCACGGTTTCCCTCACGATTTTGAGTCGCGCGCGTCTGCCAATTCCGCCACACCGGCTTATGAAGTTAATGGCGCGCCCTGAGAGATTCGAACTCCCGGCCTTTTGATTCGTAGTCAAACGCTCTATCCAGCTGAGCTAAGGGCGCAAATATGGAGCGGACGACGGGAATCGAACCCGCGACCCTCGCCTTGGCAAGGCGATGCTCTACCGCTGAGCCACGTCCGCAATACAATTATATCCATGACATATAAGTACATGAATGGTGAGCCATGAAGGACTCGAACCTTCGACACCCTGATTAAAAGTCAGGTGCTCTACCAACTGAGCTAATGGCTCCCAACAGGGTAATGTAACTTTGTGAAAATGGCGGAACTGACGGGATTCGAACCCGCGATCTCCTGCGTGACAGGCAGGCATGTTAGGCCTCTACACCACAGTTCCATAATAATTTTCATTAAAAAGTTAATTGGTTGCGGGAGCAGGATTTGAACCTGCGACCTTCGGGTTATGAGCCCGACGAGCTACCGAACTGCTCCATCCCGCGGCAATAGTAGGGAAGTCTATTAAAAATAAATGGTGGAGGCTGAGGGGATCGAACCCCCGACCCTCTGCTTGTAAGGCAGATGCTCTCCCAGCTGAGCTAAGCCTCCATACTACTATGACCCGTAGGGGATTCGAACCCC
>NZ_JBREVE010000012.1:0-182793 GCF_052921365.1 Paenibacillus sp. T2-29
CGATAGCGGAGGGGTTCCACACGTACCCATCCCGAACACGACCGTTAAGCCCTCCAGCGCCGATGGTACTTGGACCGCAGGGTCCTGGGAGAGTAGGACGTTGCCAAGCAAGGTAAAAAGACACACCCCTTACTGGGATGTGTCTTTTTTTTGGAATCAAGCCCATCTTAGAAACGTGATTTCATTTACGTACTTTCTTTATGAAATATATAATAGGATATCCCTGTGCTACTACTCCTGTGCTTACTTAACCATTTACTTCTACTTTTCCAGTAAGTATAGAAGTGTAAAACAGCAATTACATGCGTGCTTTATAAGAAAAACGACCAAGGGAAGTACCTTTCTTGGTCGTTTTTCTATATTTGCTATTTCCTTGTGTTATCAACCATTCTCTGAAGCACACTCTCAAAGGTATGAAGATCGTCTTGAGAGATCCCAGCAATGGTGTCTTGCTTAAACTTCTCAGCAATCGGCAGAAGCTTAAGACAAACCTGCGTACCAAGATCGGATAATTGAATTTGTTTCATTCGTTTGTCTGTGTCATCAATACTTCGAAGTAAATACCCTTCGGCTTCTAGTTTTTGTAGCAGCCGCACTACACTTGGCTCCTTAATCGACAATTCTTCTGCAAGTTCTCGTTGAGTCATGGATTTATGTGTATAGATATAATACATCGCAATCCATTGACTCCTAGTAATGTTATAAGGCCGAAATTCTTTCTCCAAGGCTTCCGAAAAGATTTTTCCACTACGATTGGTAATAAAAGCAAGACAATTCTCTAAGTTAAACATGGCCACACCAACCCATTCAACTAAACTATATTTCTTATACATCAACTTAAGTATAACAGACCTTTGTACTTTTCATCATATCAGATACTTTCTTAACAGCTAAAATAAATTACTTAGCTAACTATTGATTTTTGAAACCAAGAGTGCTACAATTTCCCTGAATCAAGTTATTTTTTTCACAAAGTAAACGGGAGGTTATATTTATGTTAACTACATTTAAAGCTACTGCAAAAAAATTACCTGAAGGGTTGCAGGTGGAAGCTCAATCTAGAGGGTTTAAAATTGTGATGGATGAACCTGAAGATTTTGGTGGAACCGACAAAGCGATGAATCCGGTTGAAGCACTTCTGTGTGCGCTTGGTGCATGTCAGTCGATCGTTGTTGCTGCTTTTGCCGAAAGCTTTGGGTTTTCGTATGAAGAATTCCATATAGAGCTGGAAGGAGATTTGGACCCGGATGGGTTCATGGGGTTAGCGGATGTTCGTTGTGGCTTTCAGGAGATTCGTTTTGTCATGCACTTTAAAACGACAGAGAGCCAAGAAAAAGCAGAAGCTTTTGCAGCGTTTGTTGAAAAGACTTGTCCTGTGGGTGATTGTTTGGCTAATGGGGTTAAATTGGTACAAGCTGGCGTAGTCAGACATTAAATTATTCGCTAAAAGGGCTCAATAAATTCTCTTTTGGTTGTGAAGGAGTTTGAGAATTATGGAAGTTAAAATGTCAATGATCCCTGGAGGAAAAAAGGGGAAAGCCAGCAGAAATCACGTCCAGCTCGGACAAAACGTTTCCTTTGGGGATGTACTACTTGAGGTTGAGACAGGAAAAGGTGTTCGAGAAATTACAGCGACTGTCGAGGGAAGCATTAGTAAAATCCACTTTGAAGAAGGCGACGAAGTGTCCTCTAATCAGGTCTTGTTTACAATTGACGCTGCTGCCGAAGAGGGGACGTCTACAGTAACATCACAGGCTACTAAGATGGAACAACCTACACTGGATAAGAACGTGGACTTACTAATTATTGGAGCTGGACCAGGAGGGTATGTGGCAGCGATTTATGCCGCTAAAAAAGGAATAAAGGTGGCCTTGGTGGAAAAGGAGGAGTTGGGTGGCACCTGTCTTAATGTAGGGTGTATTCCAACTAAATCCCTGGTGAAGTCTTCTGAGATTTGTCACCACATCAAGGAATCGTCTTTGTTTGGTATTCATACGGGAACAGATCTTCAAGTCGATATGAAACAAGTCAAACGTCGTAAAGATGAAATCAAAGGAAAATTGATTTCGGGTATTGATTATTTAATGGAAAAAAATAATATTGAAATTATTCGCGGTCAAGCAGCCTTTTTATCTGCCACACAAGTAAGCGTCAAAGGACAACGACATTACCAGGTTACAGCAAACGATATCATTATTGCGACAGGTTCTAAAATTACCAAAGTGAATATTCCCGGCATCAATCTTCCTATTGTAATGAATAGTACCGATGCCCTTGCCTCTACTGAACTACCAAAAAGTATTACGATTATTGGCGGTGGTGTGATTGGTATGGAGTTTGCTTTCATCTATCGCAATTTCGGCGTAGAGGTTCACGTAGTAGAATTTATGGATCGTTTGTTGACCATGGTTGACAGTGACATTTCAGAAGAAATTAAACAATCGGCAGAGAATGCTGGGATTCATATCCATACCCAATCCAAGGTATCTAAGATCCAACAGGCGGACAATGGACAGGCTATTGTCACCTATGAAAACAAACAAGGTGAGCATTTGTTAGTTAGCGAGAAAGTGCTTGTTGCGATCGGACGTGAGCCCAATTTGGATGGACTGGATATTGAACAAGCGGGTATCCAGCGCAATGAGCGAGGGAAAGGCATTGCCGTTAACGAATATATGCGTACAAACGTCGAACATATCTATGCCATTGGTGATGTGACGGATATTATGCAGCTTGCCCATGTCGCCTCCCATCAGGGGATCACGGCTATTGATGCCATCATGGGTGGATCGGAAGGTATGCACTATGCCGCCATTCCAAATGTCATCTTTACTTCACCCGAAATCGCAAGTGTTGGTATATTAGAGGATCAATGCAAGCGAGAGGGAATGGATTTCAGTGTAAGCAAAGTTTCGTTCTCCAGCAATGGGAAAGCATTAACGATGAATGAATCGGAAGGCTTTATTAAATTGATAAAGGATAATGTGACACAAAAAATTGTGGGTGGATCGATCATTGGTCCAGATGCATCATCTTTAATCAGTAGCCTGACATTGGCGATTGCCAATGAGCTGACAGAGCAGCAAATCACGCAAACGGTTTTTGCTCATCCAACGACTGGAGAAGTGATTCACGAAGCTGCGTTTGGCCTTAGCATTGGAGCGCTTCATCAAGCGTAACATTAAAAATAAAAGGAATGCTTCTAGTCTAAGTAAACGGACAAGGAAGCATTCCTTTTTGATACCGCCCAGGTTGACAAATAGTGCTGGATGCAAATAGAATAATTTATTATAATACTACTTATTAAAAGATATATAAAAAGTATCGTTAAGGAGATAAGCGATGACAGTAGAACCCTACATGAATCCTAGGATAGTTCGCAATGTTTTATTTGTTTTATTCGCTTTACCGGGTATAGCTTTTGCTTCCTGGGTATCCCGCACGCCTGTCATACGCGATATTTTGCATGTCTCGACTGCCGAAATGGGGATTATTATTTTTGGATTAGCCGCGGGTTCCTTATTGGGACTACTTAGTGCGGGCAATGTTATTTCTCGTATAGGTGGACGGTTGGTCATTCTGGGAAGTGCGCTTTTGATTGTGATTGGTTTTGTCATTGTAGGGTTGGGAACTGCATTTTCGCTCACGAGCATGGTGTTTGTTGGTTTGGTCATCTTTGGTGGTGGCTATGGTACAGCCGAAGTAGCTCTTAATGTCGAAGGTTCTGCGGTAGAAAATCAGTTGAATAAAACGCTTTTGCCCGCCTTTCACGGTTCGTTTAGTATGGGGACACTTATAGGAGCTATCATCGGTTCTGGAGCAGCGGCGTTACGAATACCTGTTGTGATTCATTTTGGAGCTATGGCTGCCATGATTGCCGCAGTAACTTTCTACTTGTATCGTTATTTGCCTCATGATACAGGTAAAGAAAAGGAAGTTTCTACGCAAAAGGTTGGATCTAATATGAAGGTTCAGCTTGCTGTCTGGAAAGAAAGGCGAATCCTACTGATTGGGATCATCGTGCTCGGGATGGCGTTTGCAGAAGGGGCTGCGAATGACTGGCTACTGTGGGTATTATTCTAGTGATCTGGGGACAGCATTATCTCTTAGCTGGATTGGGTATCTTGCTATGGGGGCTTGGAGCTTCACTTGGTTTTCCTGTAGGTTTGTCTGCTGCCGGAGATGATCCTCGTGGTGCGGTTGTCCGGGTAGGAGCCGTAGCAACAATAGGTTACATTGCCTTTTTAGTGGGACCTCCGGGATTAGGGCTTTTAGGTGAACATGTGGGTCTCCTGCATGCTTTAATTGTAGTGCTCATTGGCGTTATTGTTGCTGGTTTGATATCGGGTGCTGCCCGGCCCGTGGGGACGAATGAAAAGAATGAGATTAAAATATAAAGGAGATTGTCGCATGTCTATGAAAACGGAAAAACAAAAGATGCTGGATGGGGAACTGTATGTAGCAGCTGATCCTCAATTAACGAGTGAAAGAGAGTATGCGAGAAGATGTGTACGTCTCTTTAATCAGACGACTGAGGCGGATAGTGAGTAC
Organism: Paenibacillus sp. T2-29; assembly: GCF_052921365.1. NCBI lineage: Bacteria > Bacillati > Bacillota > Bacilli > Caryophanales > Paenibacillaceae > Paenibacillus > Paenibacillus sp. T2-29. The sequence continues at coordinate 4,552 of NZ_JBREVE010000012.1, forward strand.
CGTGAAAAGTTACTTAAGGAGCTTTTCGGTTCCACAGGTGAAAATATAAGCATGGAACCCAACATACGCTGTGACTACGGATACAACATCCATGTTGGGGAAAATTTCTATGCCAACTTTGACTGTACCATTTTGGATGTATGCGAGGTGCGTATTGGAGATAATTGTTTTCTGGCTCCGGGAGTCCATATTTACACAGCGACTCACCCCCTTGATCCATTTGAACGAATTGCTGGTCCAGAGTATGGAAAGCCTGTAACGATTGGCAATAATGTATGGATTGGCGGCAGGGCAGTTATTAATCCCGGTGTTACGATAGGTAATAACGTCGTTGTGGCATCAGGAGCAGTCGTAACCAAGGATGTTCCAGATCATATGATTGTAGCTGGGAATCCGGCACGAATAATCAAGCAAGTTGAAATCTCCTAAACAACAAACAGGTTAATCATTTATGATTTGTACCAAAGATCCTATTAAAAGAGCCTCTTATTTTAATAGGATCTTTTATATTTAAGGACTTTTACATATATGCTCTTCAAGAATTGAACTATTATACAGAGTAATAAATGATCATATTCATCCTTACCAGCGTTTCTCCTAAATTATAGTATATGTGCAGACGGTCTGCTTTAAAGCGTATCGAATCTCCGGCTTTCACCGTGTACGTTTCTTCGCTGACTTTTACCACCATTTCACCCTCAAATACGGTAATAAATTCTTCGGTACCCTCACGGTGAGGGGCGGAACTCAGTTCCCCGCCTGTTTCTATCTCTACGGTGTAGACCTCAAAATTTCTGTTTCCTTCATAGGGGAAAAACGGATACAAACGATAGTGATTGCTTTCTTCAAGCACTTGTACTTTGCTTTTAGGAACGACTACGGCATCGGCAGGCGGTTCGCTAATCAGGGCAGTGAATGATATTTTCAAGCCGTTCGCAATTTTCCATACCGTTGTAATCGAAGGATTTGATTCTCCACGTTCAATCTGGCCGAGCATTGTTTTACTGATCCCCGTCAGGTCAGCTAATTTATCTAAGCTCAATTTTCTTTCATTTCTTAGATGTTTTAGGTTTTTACTTAAAATCAAATTAATATTATCCATCATTTTTTCGCTCCCTATTGTGCTATATAAAGAACATGATGTACAATCATGAAGCACAAATGTGCGTTTCAACGTACATTTTATTCAATTATAACACACTGGAGTTGATTGTTGCATGCCGTTTATTCCATTTTTATCTTATGTGCTTGTTACTAGCTTTACGCCAGGCCCCAACAATATTATGTCATTGGACAGTGCCAGGCGGTTAGGTTTAAAGAGAGCTTTTCCATTCTTACTGGGAGTAACAGCAGGCTGTTTCGCCATTATGCTGTTAGCCTGCTATTTTAATCTAGCTTTATATCATTTCTTGCCTCGAGTAAAAATCTGGATGAATGTTCTTGGTAGTCTGTACATGCTTTATCTGGCAGTAAAAATAGCAAAGAGCAAATCTACTTCGGAGGATAATGACCACAATGAAGGATATTCCTTCAAATCAGGGCTGCTGCTACAATTTATCAATTTAAAAATCATTTTGTATGGTATTACGGTCATTTCAACGTTTGTAATGCCGTATGATGTGTCGTATATGACAATGTTTACGATCTCGTTGCTCCTGACCTGTATTGGTTTTGTAGCTGTAATGTGCTGGGCGATCTTCGGCGCTATGTTCCAGCGCTTTTTGAATAAGTATGAGCGCTCCTTCAATATCATTATGGCCTTATTGCTCCTTTATAGTGCACTATCCATATGGATTTAAATAAATACCGTATTCACGATTTAAAAGAGAGGTTCCTGACTTATAAGCAGGAGCCTTTTTCGTGTGAACAGAGCTTATTCAAAGATTCATGAAATATAATCCGGACAGAATGGATGAGTTTCCTGATCATTTAGCCGTAAAACGGGTATTACCTTAATACATAAAGTATATTGACAACTTGTATATACATGATTTAATCTTGTATATACAAGAAGTTGAAAGCGTTATAATAAATTCTTTTACGCTACTTCATTTCGCAAGAAAGGAATGAGCATGAATGGAAGCAATGAACAAGGCTTTAATTCCTCAAGATAAGGACTGGTGGCGCAAATCGGTCGTCTATCAGGTTTATCCCAAAAGTTTTAACGATACGACGGGCAAAGGAACCGGTGATATAAGAGGACTGACACAAAAGCTGGATTATCTGCAAGGACTGGGTGTTGATATTATCTGGTTGCAGCCTGTATATGTCTCGCCACAACGTGATAACGGGTATGATGTAGCCGATTATTGCCGGATTAATCCTGACTATGGAACAATGCAGGATTTTGAAGAATTGAGCCGGGAAATTCGGGCGCGTGGGATGCACTTGATGATCGACATCGTGGTTAACCATTCTTCCACAGAGCATGTCTGGTTTCAGCAGGCGCGGCTTTCTAAGGATAGTGAGTACAGGGACTATTATATCTGGCGTGACCCAGCACCCGATGGAGGACCTCCGAACAACTGGATTTCCAAGTTTGGTGGACCAGCTTGGCAGTATGACGAGGCTACAAACCAATATTTCTTGACACTGTTTGATAAGACGCAGGCGGATTTAAACTGGGAAAATCCCAAAGTTCGTCAGGAAGTTGTTAATGTGCTGGAATTTTGGGCAGAGAAGGGAGTTAGTGGCTTCCGACTTGATGTCATTAATTTGATCTCCAAAGATCGGCAATTCTCGGACGACGATGGAAGCACGGCTCCTGGAGACGGGCGTAAGTATTATACGGACGGTCCGCATGTACATGAATACCTTCATGAATTACATGAGAAAGTATTCTCACTGTATAACAGTGTCACTGTAGGGGAGATGTCCTCCACCTCACTGGATCACTGTATCCGTTATTCCAATCCAGACAGAAAAGAATTATCGATGACCTTTAATTTCCATCATTTGAAGGTGGATTATCCCAATGGGCAAAAGTGGGAACTCATGCCTTATGATTTTGAAATGCTGAAAAAGCTATTCTCGGATTGGCAGATTGGCATGCAACAGGGTGGCGGCTGGAGTGCATTGTTTTTTAACAATCATGATCAGCCAAGAGCGATCTCTCGCTTTTTGGATGATGATGAATACCATGTGGAGAGCGCCAAGCTACTGGCAACCACGCTACATGGACTTCAAGGAACACCTTATATATTTCAAGGTGAAGAGATCGGAATGCCCAATCCGCAGTGGTCAGATATTGAAGAATTCCGTGATGTTGAATCGCTGAATATGTATGGTATTTTGCAGGAGAAAGGTAAAAGTGCAGAGGAAGCATTGGATATCATTCGAGAGCGGTCTCGTGATAATTCGAGGACACCGATGCAGTGGGATAACACTCGCAATGCGGGCTTCACTACAGGCACGCCTTGGATTAAGGTAGATGAACGATATCCACAGATCAACGTTCAGTCTCAGTTAGAGGACCCGAACTCGATCTACAGCCATTACCGTAAGCTGATTCGTCTGCGTAAGACGGTACAGGTCATCACCGATGGGGATTACCAACGTTTGGACGAAGCTCATCCTCAGGTCTACGCATATCAACGCAGCAATGAACAGGAGACTTTGGTCGTCATCTCTAATTTTAGTGGGCGGGATGTACAATTCCGTATACCGGATTCATTTTATTTATCATTAGATAATCAAGCAGTAGCAGCGGCTGAGCTTTTAATCGGTAATACCCAGTATGCTCCGCAGCTAAATCAGGTGGTCTCTTTGACTCCGTATGCTTCCTATATGTGGATTGTTCGTTAACCTTAATGAATAGTATGGAAATATCCAGTAGCACCCCGGTAGTACATTTATTTTTAAGCCGGGGTGCTGCTTTAAAAATGAGCAAACGTCGAGGGAGTGGACTAGATGGCGATTGAAAGAGCACAGGTGGAAGACATTATAAAAGCCGTTGGTGGTAAAGACAACATAGAGGCCTCTACGCATTGCGTAACTCGTCTGCGATTTGCCCTGTATGATGATAAGTTGGTCGATAAAGATGCACTCGAACAAAATGATCTGGTCAAAGGCCAATTTTCTTCACAAGGACAGTATCAGGTCGTGATTGGCCCAGGTCTGGTGGATAAGGTATATGACGAAATGATCTCCATTACAGGAGGCAGTCGGGCTTCTAAGGACGATGTTAAAAACGCCGCTAGTAAAAAACAAAACCCGATTCAGCGTGCCATCAAGACGCTGGCAGATATCTTTATTCCTATTTTGCCCGCAATTGTGACTGCAGGCTTATTGCTTGGGATCAATAATATTTTGACTGGAAAGGGAATCTTTTTCGAAGGAATGGCTCTGGTACAGGTCTATCCTCAATGGACTGACTTTGCGTCTATTATTAACACCATTGCCAGTACCGCTTTTACATTCCTACCTGCCTTGATTGGATGGTCGGCCGTTGTTAGGTTTGGCGGTAGTCCTTTACTCGGGATTGTACTCGGTTTGATTCTAGTTCATCCAGATCTGCTAAGTGCATACAGTTATGCGGATGCCGTTACCAAAGGAACTGTTCCAGTTTGGGATTTGTTTGGTTGGGAAGTGAATAAGATTGGTTATCAAGGACAGGTTTTACCCGTTTTGGTATCCGCTTACGTGCTCGCACAAATTGAGAAATTCCTAAATAAAAAGATAGCGGATTCATTTAAGCTGTTGCTCGTAGCACCGATTACATTATTAATCACGGGATTTCTTGCCTTTACAGTGATCGGTCCGGTTACTTTTATGATTGGTAATGCGATTACGACTGGTCTTGTATACGTTTTCGATTTGGCTCCTGCGCTGGGTGGCCTGATTTATGGAGGTTTTTACGCCTTGCTCGTGATCACGGGAATGCATCATACTTTCCTGGCGGTGGACGTGCAATTAATTGGTACACAAGGTGGAACGTTCCTATGGCCGATGCTGGCCCTGTCCAATATCGCTCAGGGGGCCGGGGCACTGGCAATGATGTTGGTATTGAAGGAGCAAAAGGGAAAAGGATTGGCTCTTACCTCTTCCGTGTCTGCTTTTCTGGGTGTAACCGAGCCTGCCATATTCGGGGTCAATATTCGGTATAAATATCCGTTCGTATTCGGAATGATCGGTTCCGGTATCGCAGGTATACTGCTCACCGTAAATCATGTGTTGGCTTCTTCCATTGGTGTGGGAGGGATTCCAGGCTTCCTGTCTATTTTCCCAAACAACTGGGGGGTATTCTTCGTTGGGATGGCGATCGTATTGATTGTGCCGTTTGCTTTAACCTTTATGTATGGGAAGCTGCTCAATAAGCGTCGTCAGACTCCAGCTACACCAGCTAATGACTCCATACGGAAAAATTCGGACCAACAAAATTCTGCACTGGATGTGCTTGAAGTAAAGACTCCGGTACTAGGACATGTTGTGCCATTAGAACAGGTTCCTGATCCGGCTTTTGCCGAACGGCAGATGGGGCAAGGAATTGCAGTGGAACCGAAGGATGGTCGGATTCTTGCCCCTTTCAGTGGAAAAGTCATTCACATCATGGTGAAAAGCAAGCATGCCTTGATTTTGGAGCATCCAACAGGTGTGCAGATTCTGGTGCATGTAGGAATCAACACGGTGTCATTAAAGGGACAAGGATTCACCATGCACGTGGAGACAGGTCAAAATGTGGAGCAGGGACAGCTACTGATGGAATTTGACCGTGAGCTGATTCAGAAATCGGGGTATCCTATCATTACACCGGTCATTGTTCCCGATGGGCAGAGTATGATTGAATCGATTGAGGAATTGCCAGGTGAGGCGAACGATTCGCAATATGTCTTAATGAGAATTCATTTGAATTCTTCATCAGACAAAACGAATTAAGTCAGATTCATCCCTGCTAGCCTAATTTAGTAACTTGGTCAGTGAAAGAATGCTACAATAAACGTGGTGATGAAAATTGACTAAGAATATATTTTTGCAAATTTATCAAGAGTACTCGGGGCGAATCCAGACAGGCGAATTGGCTCCTGGTTCGAAAATGCCCTCTGAAAATGAATTGGCCCGGGAGTATAACACTTCTCGTGAGACTGTGCGTAAGGCACTTCACTTGCTTGCACAAAATGGGTATATCCATAAAATAAAGGCTAAAGGATCTTTTGTTCTGGATATCGGACGGATGGATTTTCCTATAGGGGGATTGGTCAGTTTCAAAGAAATGTCTGAGCGGATTGGGCGTAAATCACAAACGATTGTTCATAAAAATCAGTTGATTCCCGTTCCAGATGACATAGCTACTCATCTTGAGATTGACAAAGATAAGTATTTGGTTTGGGAAGTCATTCGTGCGCGTGAAATTGAAGGTGAATGTGTCATACTGGATAAAGACTACTTTCGATCAGACATTGTCCCTGTGCTTACCGAGGAAATTAGTCGTGAATCTATCTACGAATATCTGGAGGGGGAACTCCATCTTCCAATCAGTTATGCTAAAAAAGTCGTTTCTGTAGAAGATGCAGATGAAGAAGACCGTAAGCTAATGGACCTCCAGAACTATACTCATGTGGTTGTAGTACGTAACTATGTTTATCTGGAAGACACCACATTGTTCCAGTATACCGAATCAAGGCATCGACTGGACAAATTCCAATTCGTCGATTTTGCCAGACGTTCCCACGGTGAAGAGAGAAAGTCTGATTTTTTAAGCTGACCCATTAGGGTTGATCCAAGGACGAGAGATTAAATCGGAATAGTTCCCTGTGGTGGAAACCCCCTCTTCTAAGAAGAGGGGGTTTTGTTAACTCCAAGGTAAATTTTTGAGTAGACTTCGACTATTCGGCAGAGGAACCTAAATCCGTAATGGTTAGTTTAATATCGAAGGTTACAGGGATTTTACTGAACTTATAATCCCAATCATCTTTTACTTTTTTCCACACCTGTGGTTTATCAATTTTCAGGTGATCACCAAAGCCGGCAACATCGACTTTATATTCGGATTGTAATTTGTGCATAAGAGACTTAATCCTTCTAGTCACTTGTTTTTCAAACTCTTGCTCAGCTTCTTTCATGTTCCGCGTCTCAGTCGGGTCTACCTTCTCATCCCAGTTTTCGATTAAACGCCCTTTGGATTCAATTTTTACGTGAAAGGAGATGTCGTCGTCCTTGCCCACTTTAGTTGTTATTTTGCTTTTTACCGATTTGATTTCATAAGTTATGGCTTCATTCCGCTTGTCATACGTTTTGACAGCTCCGCCCTCAACATCACCTGTAATCCATCCAATACTCTCCACGTCTTGTTGTCCCAAAGCACCAATCCAGTGACCGGTTTCCCCTTTAATAATGCCGGCACCTGAAAATTCTAATTCTCCCTTAGATTCAGTAATGTTTTGCAGTATATAGCTTTTTTTGGAGTGCATTAACCCATCTAATTCAGACAAATTGACTCCCCTCATTACCTTGCTGGTTCTAAAATGGTTACGAAGCATATTCAGAATATGAATAGACGGAATTTCGCCTGTATATTTGGTAACTAAGGTGTTGGCTGCTCGATCCTTACTTAAGAAAACCATACAACTTGGACGAATATCATTATCACGTAGCACAAAATCCATCAATTGTTGCATCGTTTGTAGTTTTGCCAGTTCGGTGGAAACCACGATGACTTTTAGGTGGTGACCAATAACGGGGCGATCCAAACGGAGAGAGAGCTGTCGGAAGATTTCAAGTATAGAATCACCGGTGCCAGCTATATTTACATAGTTTAGCACTTGTCCACCGTCGCCGCCTTGTTGATTTGTGCTTCCGGATGATTTTTTGGGGACGATTTGTACGCTGGTCGTAATTGTATTTTTCTTGAAGTAACGGCTGCCTTTCTTCTCCAGATCCTGTTCCAATGGACTGAGCTCTCCCTTATCGAGAGCCAATCCTGTATATATGCTAAGCTCCTCTACTTCCTTGCTGCTCCAGCAGCCGACTTGAGTCACCAGCAGAATGAAAGCAAGCAGCAAGGATAGGAAAGATCGTCTACACATTTTGCTTCATTCCCTTCTTCCTGATCATAAAAACGATGGAGAGAAGTACCGGGATCAGAAAAAATAATACGATTCCCATGTATCCGATCTCATCGCCAAGGCGAAACACTTCAGTCATACGAACAGGAGTCATCGTGGAAATAAAGATAAACGGGATTAAGCCGAAAATCGCATAACGATATTTAAGACCAAATACCTGTGAGACACCTAAGGAAGCATTGAAGAAAAAACTACAGAAATTACAAAACATTTGCATCACCCAGATCACCAGCAGTGGAAACTCCAGACGTTCAAAAAGAAATCCGGGGATCTCAAAACTGCGCATCAAATTAATGGTAGGCCAAGTACTTGTCACAGTAGAATCTACCGATAGCCCGCCGATCACCATAACTACGGTCAAAAAATACAAAACTAATGGGATACTGATGCCCACTGCCATGGCCTTAAATGCTTTTTCGGGATGCTGCATAAAAGCGACCAGTGTCATGACGACTTCACATCCAGAGAAGACAAGAATAGTCGATTTTAGCCCTTTGATGACGGGTAATATCCCGTCACTCAATACAGGACGAAGATGATCAATTTGAAATATTCTTAAGCTAAAGAGAAAACAGAAAAGCAGAAAGAAGAGACTGATTGGAAGTACAATTTGGTACAGCCGCGCGATGGAATTAATGCCTCCAAACACCAAATAACTACCTACCCAAATGAATGGAATCACAATCGCCCAGATAGGTGTACCTTCAAGTAGAAAAAACATGGTTACTTCGGCTAACACACGGATCTCAAAGCCGGCTATAATTATAAAGTATATAATTAATAGCACGCTTAAGAATCCTCCCGGAACAGTGCCTACAATTCTTTTGGAGTATTGATACATGGTGTTTCTAGGAAACTGTTGACTTAATTTCACCATGATCCAGACGACGAAGATGACAATAGCTCCACCGATGAGGACAGAAAGCCATGCATCAGGAGTTTGTACTTGTTCAGTTACACCTCTCGGCAGTGTCAATATCCCCGCGCCCAATACGGTATTGGTCAGGAATACAGCCCCTTGCTTAGTTGTGATTTTATCATCAGAGCGTCTAAACACAGTGGCTCCTCCTTCGTATTGGGCATCATGATCTACGCTTGCGTTGTTGTGTTTTCATCATGACAGGTCTTCGTTTCATCAGAGACATAGGAGCCCGGATGTACAGATCCTTCCAATCGCTTAGGCGCATAGGGGAAAAGGGAGTTACATATGGTACACCAAAGCTTTTCAACTTCGTTAGATGGATACAAATTAACAGAAAGAACAATATGGTTCCAAACATGCCCAGCATTGCTGCAAAGAACATTCCGACAAAACGCAAAAGGCGCAGGGTAATGCCCGCACTATATGTTGGTATCGAAAACGATGAAATGGCAGTAACTGCAACTACAATCACAAGGAAGGGACTAACGATGCCCGCATTGACAGCAGCATCACCGATGACCAAGCCTCCCACAATGCCCATCGCAGGGCCAATGGGTTTGGGCAGGCGAATGCCGGCCTCTCGTAGAATTTCGATAGAGATTTCCAAAATCATGACCTCTATAACGGATGGGAAAGGGACGCCTTGACGGGTTCCGATAATGCTAATGACCAGCTTGGTTGGAATTAAACCGGGATGAAACGATATAAAAGAAATGTACAGAGCAGGCCCCATAAGCGCTATAAAAGCCCCGCTAAACCGTAGCAGACGTAATAGTGTCCCCGGAATCCATCGCTCATAATAGTCCTCGGGAGATTGAAGCAGCATACTGAAGGTCACCGGGACAATAAGTGCAAAGGGAGTACCATCCAGTAAGATCGCTATTCTTCCCTCCAACAAAGCATTAATAACACGGTCAGGACGCTCTGTATTATGAGCCTGTTGGAATGGACTTAAATAATTGTCTTCGATGAGTTGTTCCACATACCCGGATTCAGGTAAAAAATCCATGTCTATTTTTGATATTCTGCGGCTTACTTCTTCAAGAAGGTCTGGATTCACAATATCCTTTATATACGCGATAACCAGATCCTTTTTGATTCTGCTGCCCACTTGGAATTTCTTCAATTCCAAACTTTTATTTAAACCCTGGCGCCGAAGCATCGAAGTGTTTTCACTCAATACTTCCGTAAAACCGATTCTGGGACCCCGAAGCAATGCTTCAGAGGTTGGCTCATTGACGGAGCGAATAGCGCCATTAGGCGGACCCACCAGTAGCGCTTCCTTCATTCCTTCAATTAATAGGGCGGTATGACCTAAAAGGATGAACTCGTACAATTCCTCCATACGGGTAACTTCACTAATTTGCGTAAGTGGCATCAGGCTTTCTTTTATAAAAGAGTTACTTATACCTTCCGGTTGTTCCTGCTGATCCTGACCCTGCTGCTGGCCTTCAAACATCAAGACCTCCAATACCTGCTTGCTCATAAGTTTTTCATCCTGCATACCTTCTATGAAGACTAACACGGACCGAGCATGAAATTTCTTCACCACAAACTCACGAAAATGCACATCACTATTTTCGCCAATAGCTTCACGAATTGCCTGTAAGTCGGAATCATAATTTCCTGTAATTTTAGAGCTCGGTTCATGCTGCTGATCCATGTGACCTTCGTTATGTTTATTAGAGAGCGGATGACTGCCAGAGTGTTTGGATTTGGCTCCCTTACTGCCGACAAATGAATAAATCGAGGTGTTTATATAATAAATTCCTAAAGGAATAATCAACGCTAGGCCAGCTTGAAAGAGTGTACTCCAGCTAGGAAGATAAGAAATGATTTTAGACCACATGCTGATTACCTCCAAACAATTCAATTCGTTTTCCCATAAGATACAAGTTGTTCATAAAGTATTCCTTATAACGGTTGTATTTACGCATGAATTGGAAAGATTCTTTCGATGACACTGCTATGATTTCCGGTCCTTACCTTAATCCCTTGAAATAGAATAGGGAAATCCCTAAATATTCATAATTTTAACTACATTGTGATCGAAATCACATATAGACCTATCTGCTGTATTAGAATAGAAGCATAAACAATATTCATTAGAAACGTAGAGATGTCGTCGGATAGGAAGTAGCGTCGAATGAATGGAGGAACCGGTATATGATAAACAGTAAAAAGAAGCTTGTGGTTATAGGGAACGGGATGGCTGGTATCAATACGGTCGAACAAATTTTAAAATTAACAGATAAATATGAAATTACAGTCCTGGGAAGTGAGCCGCATCCGAACTATAACAGGATCATGCTCTCTTATGTGTTGGAAGGTAGTAAAACAATAGATGATATCATACTGAACGATTTGCAATGGTATGTGGATCAAGGGATTACTTTATATACAGGAAAAATGGTTAAAAGTATCGACGGTGAGCACAAGAAGATTCTCACCGAAGACGGACTGGAAATTGATTACGATGTGGCTTTGGTGGCTACTGGTTCACAATCGTTTATTCTGCCTATTCCGGGTAAAGAATTACCGGGAGTTATTGGTTTCCGAGATATCGCCGATTGCTCGGCCATGCTGGAAGCAGCGAAGACCTATAAAAAGGCCGCTGTCATTGGCGGAGGTCTATTGGGGCTGGAGGCAGCTAAAGGCCTGGTCAACCTCGGGATGGATGTTACGGTCGTTCATCTAATGGAAGATTTGATGGAACGTCAGTTAGACCGGGAAGCCTCTGCGATGTTGAAAGCAGAACTGGAACGTCAGGGAATCAAGTTTGCTATGCAAATGCAAACTGCGGAAGTGTACGGTCAAGATCGGGTACAAGGACTGCGCTTCTCGGATGGAAGCGAGCTGGAAGCAGATTTGGTTGTAATGGCCGTCGGGATTAAACCTAATATCCAGGTAGCTAAAGAAAGTGGTATGGAAACGAACCGCGGGATTGTGGTCGATGATTTCATGAGAACCTCCATGCCGGATGTATACGCTGTAGGGGAATGTGTTGAGCACCGTGGAATCTGCTACGGTCTGGTAGCTCCGCTGTTTGAACAGGGAAGTGTGATTGCCAAGCATTTGGCAGGCGTGGATACTGAAGGCTATGCAGGATCGGTAGTTTCCACCAAGCTTAAAATTTCAGGGGTAGATGTTTTCTCAGCTGGCGAATTCATAACCCAACCTGAACATACGGCGATTGTAGCGAAGGATGAGTGGAAGCGAACATACAAAAAGGTACTGCTTCGTGAAAATAAAATTGTTGGTACTGTACTGTTTGGCGATGTGAGTGAATCTGCTAGTCTGCAAAAATATGTGCGTCAGCAAACGGAAATGACAGATGAGATCTATGGACAGATCATGGGTACTGGATGCGGCAATCACGGGGTGAAAACGTCATCCGTTGAAACCATGGCGGACGATGAAATTGTCTGCGGTTGTAACGGTGTGACTAAAAAGGCAATTGTGGAAGCAATCAATGAAAATGGACTAACCACCGTTGATGAAATTAAGGCATGTACCGGAGCTACGCGTTCTTGCGGAGGATGTAAGCCCGTTGTTGAGCAAATTTTGCAATATGTTCTTGGAGACAGCTTCAAAACATCAGCCAAGCAGGGAATATGTGGTTGCACAACCTTGAGCCGGGACGAGATTGTGGAAGCGATCAAAACCAAAGGGCTGACCACTACGCGTGAAGTGATGAATGTACTCGGCTGGCATAATGATGAAGGATGTTCCAAATGCCGTCCGGCGCTGAATTATTACTTGGGTATGATTAACCCTGATACCTATGAAAATGAGGGAGATTCCCGGTTTGTAAATGAGCGATTGCACGCGAACATTCAAAAGGATGGAACGTTTACAGTGGTGCCAAGAATGTACGGCGGGGTAACGACTCCAGAAGATTTGAAGAAAATAGCTGATGTATCGCTTAAATACAACGTTAAAGTTGTAAAAGTAACTGGGGGACAACGGCTGGATTTGATTGGTGTCCGTAAAGAAGATCTGCCTAAAGTGTGGGAAGAACTTGATATGCCTTCGGGATATGCGTACGCGAAGTCGCTTCGTACGGTGAAAACCTGTGTTGGATCGCAATTTTGCCGTTTTGGTACACAGGACTCGATGGGCATGGGAGAAGTGCTGGAACGGAAATTCGAACGATTGGATTTCCCAGCAAAATTCAAATTAGCGGTTAATGGTTGTCCACGCAACTGTGCGGAATCATGTACGAAAGATATCGGAATCGTAGGCAACGATGGGGGCTGGGAGATCTTTATCGGTGGAAACGGTGGTATTAAAGCACGGTTGGCTGATTCACTCTGTAAAGTAAAAACCGACGCTGAACTGATTGATATTGTAGGAGCCGTGATGCAATTCTACCGGGAAACAGGGCAATACCTGGAACGTACTTCCGAGTGGGTGGAACGGATCGGTCTGGAAGAGATTCAGAAGGCTGTCGTTAACGATACAGCTAATCGACAAGCTTTAGTAGAACGCGTTGAATTTGCATTACAACAGGTCGAAGACCCATGGAAAAAAATCATCCATGATGAGGATACACGCAAGAATCTATTTGAGGCTGTCACTCCGTCTATTGTGTAAAATTGCATCTAAAAATGCCTGAGGAAGGAAGCGAGCAAGCAAATGATCAAGAATGCCGAATGGCTTGTTGTCGGTCATAGCAAGGATTTTCCGATCAGAATAGGACGCACTATCCACGTCAAAGGTGCTGAAATTGCTGTTTTCCGCACTTCGGAGAATAAGCTGTATGCTGTTGAAAATAGTAATCCTCACCCTAAGGGGGGTCCTCTTACAGAGGCAATAGTATCTGGTCATTATATTTATGATCCTTTGTATGACTGGAAAATTGATTTGCAAACAGGCCTCGTTCAAGAGCCTGACCACGGACAAATTAAAACGTTCGCCGTCTGTGAAGAGGGAGAAGTAGTGAAAATATCGCTTGTGACGGTTTAATTCATGTGAGGGAAAGCATAAAAAGGGCTCGACAGGAACAATCCTGCAGGGCCCTTTTTGTTTTGGATCAGGTAATAGTGACACCTGCACTTGCGTAACCCACCACGGTATTGACGAGGGAAACGCCTGTCGCAGTGGCAGAGAAAACCATAAGCAGACGGGTTTGCGCGGTTACGGGTATAGCCAATCCAGTAGCAATACCACTAGAAGTCGTTCCTAAAGCAACGATGTCAGTTAGTGGGGGAGTCAATGTAACGGTAGCTCCGGGAACGGCTATAAAGGTGTTATTAGGTGTCGGGGAACTAAACAACTGGGCAGTAATGCTAACGGATGATCCTAAGAGGGTTAGAGCAGCAGTTGTACTGAAATATCCGGTAATGGATGTGATTACACCCCCCCGTGGAACGGAAAAAGCAAAGTTAATGAGTGGTCCTACAAGCGTACCTGTGAGGTCTATAACCCCATTTACAAGGCCAATACCTGTAGCTGAGCTTCCGAAACCAATCAAACTTGTGGTTCCTACCAATCCGCCAAGAACGGTTGTCAGTATAGCAGGACCACCGGAGGCAAATGGGATAATTGCCCCTGAACCGGTGGCTCCAGTAACCCCAGTGGCTCCAGTAGCTCCGCCGACACCTGTAGCGCCCGTGGCTCCAGCGGGCCCGGCCGCACCAACCGCGCCTGGCAGTCCATCAGCGCCAGTCGGTCCAGTGGCTCCAGCGGGCCCGACCGCACCAACCGCGCCCGGCAGTCCATCAGCGCCAGTCGGTCCAGTGGCTCCAGCGGGCCCGACCGCACCAACCGCACCTGGCAGCCCATCAGCCCCGGTCGGTCCAGTGGCTCCAGCAGGCCCAGTCGCGCCAACAGCGCCCGGCAGTCCATCGGCGCCAGTCGGCCCTGTGGCTCCAGCGGGTCCGACCGCACCAACTGCGCCTGGCAGTCCATCAGCGCCAGTCGGCCCTGTGGCTCCAGCGGGTCCGACCAAACCATCAGCGCCCGTAGCGCCCGTGGCGCCTGTTACACCCCCGGCAGGCCCAGCAGGCCCTTCAGGTCCGACGGCTCCGATAGGCCCAGCGGCTCCGACAGGCCCGGCAGGCCCTTCAGCTCCGATAGGTCCAGCGGCCCCTACAGGCCCGGGAGGTCCTGGTGGACCCGGTACACCTGCTGGACCAGGCGCACCGCCAGGCCCCACAGGTCCGGGAGGTCCTGGTGGGCCCGGCACACCTGCTGGACCAGGCGCACCACCAGGCCCCACAGGTCCCGGAGGCCCTTGTGGGCCGGGCTCCCCTGACAAATACGGTTCACTTAGTGCGTTGCTAACCGTCGTACCCGCAGTTCTGATTGCACGGATTAAACTGTCTTTAAGAGTTGAATTGAGGGATTCCTGTAGAACGATGGACAATAGGGCATCCAGCAGTTGCTGTAATGTAGTACCTACGCTGATCGGAGAGAAAGGTGTGGCTTCTAATGCTACAATAGCAAGTTCCAACGCCGCCAGTAAATCTGCCTTAGCCCCGCTTCTAAGTCTTAAACTTTTCGCCAGAGACAGCAATTGTCTTAAAATCTGTTGCAATAAAGATACATTAGCCGCAGAAGGGTTTGCGAATACAAGTGGGACGATCGAGGTCAATTCATGAATAAGCTTGAGAAGCGCTTCGATACTTCTATTATCTCTTGGTGGTTTGCAGTCCTCGTCTTTTTTTGAAGCACCACTGAACCTGAACGGTCTTTTATGTTTCATGCTCAAGTATCTCCTCCTCATTCTTCCTACTGTAGAGGTGACAGATGGTTAATCGCCCCGTTTTACAGATATTCATAATATATTTATTGAAGCGAAAAGGGTGAATACACAAGCAAAGCTTAATAAAATATTGATAACAAAAAGCGCGGTCCCCAAATAGCCTGGGACCGCGCTTTAGTGTGTAGTCTATTAGATTATACGTCTTCGAAAGATTTATTTGAAAATTCGTACCAGCAGTTCAGCCATCTCGCCTCTGCTGATGGCGGCTTTTGGTTTGAGTGTTCCATCAGGATACCCGCTAATCCAACCCGAACCTATGGCTTTCTCGAATGCTGTGGAAGCCCAGGAAGCAATCTGCTGATCATCTTTGTAAGATTGCAGTCCAGTAGGGCTGGAAACGGATGTCTGTTTCTGCATCGCGTGTGACAGGATCACCATCGCCTGTTCACGCGTAAGACTTTCATCAGGTCCGAACGTCTGAGCGGTTAGTCCTTGAATCCATCCCTGACGGTGAGCGGCATCCACGGCTGATCCAGCCCAGTGCCCCTTCATATCTGTAAATGAGGTAGACAGGCTTTCGTCTCCAGTAGTTCCTAAAGCCCTGATCAATATGGCTACAAATTCTGCACGGCTTACCGCACGCTCAGGGCGCATGTTGCCATCTTTATAGCCCTGCATCCAGCCTTTGGCTGCAAGAGATTGTAGGGACTTCGCTGCCCAGTGATCTTGTAGGTCCGGCCACACTTGAGCTGGCTCTTGCGAATCTGACGAATGGATTGGGTCATTTTGTACATCGGTCTGATCAACCTGAGACGCGTCCGTAGAGACGGCAACAGCGAAGGTACCTAACCGAGGTGTATTCAGACTCACACCCGACAAAATCCCTTGTGAATTTATCACAGCAGTGCCCTTTAGAATCTCGCGCTCGCCATTTTCATACATCACAAGAATAGAGAATTGGGGTTCTACATTCTGCAATTCACTTGAAGATTCGCTATCCAGCGGCAGAACGATGGACGAAGTCCCTGTCACGTTAGCTTTAATTTCTACAGCCGCTCCTATCAGCTTCAGGTTGGATTGTTGCTCAGCCCAATCTCGGAATTGCTGATCTGCCTGCTGAAATGAAATGGTAACGTCCTGCTGACCTGAGGCGGCCATGCTGGTTAGTGTGTCACTGGATAGCATCAGTGTTCCATAACGGGAGATCACCGAAGCTCCAATCTGCGCCCATTTATTCAGTACAGAATGAGTCAGGAGAACACGGCTCATTTGCTTTTCCTGCTCCAAACGAATGTCAGCGTATGCCTTGCCTTCGCGCAGTGCTTGTTGAATCTGTTCATCCAGAAATGCCGGCGAAGGAACAAAGAGGGAAACAGCTTTCCCTTGCTCTGAAAAAACGATCTGTTGTACGCCAGCAGACAGATCCTGACCCTCATTCTTATCTTTGTTAGACTTGCCTGTGCCCACAGTCACTTTAGCAGGGACGATGACTTTTATGGCCTGCGTCAAAGCATGAGAACCATCGCTTGCCTTCATGACATCCAATATTATAGTGACAACGGAAGGAGTGTCTCTCTGAAAAATAGTTCCGTCTGTACGCACGATGTCTGGTTGACTACTGCTGCTGATGGTCACACGGTAGCCATCGGGTACAGCAGGCAGAATAAGCATTGTATCACTTGTTGTAGGGGCAGGTATGCTTGTGATGGAATCCGCGACACGCTGCGCGGTTAATCCTTGTGGAGACACTAGCCCAGAGGGCGCGCTCTTCATGCCATTTACGTTTTGTAGCACATAGTAGCTAGCTCCTTCGGGTACTGGTGTAAATGTATATTTTCCCTCACTCGAAGCGATTCCTTCCGCTATAAGCTCCTGCTGAGCATTATACAGTTCAAGCCGTGCGTTCGGTAAAGCGCCTGTGACGATCACAGAGGCAATGTCCTCATCGCCTGCTGCGGCTGCAACAGCACGGGGCAGCACGTTTATACGGCGTTCTGCCGGCTCTGCAGTCCAACTTCCATTGTCGCTATAAGTATAGTTCAATACGTATACACCAGGTACATTCGTATCGACATTGCCGATACCTGAAAGATCGGGAATCAGAATATTGCCGTATACACTGTCCAGTACGCTGGCTCCTGGATCAGTGAAGCTATCCCCAGTTTCCAGAACAATTGGATTACTGCCGTTCAGTCGTACATAAGGTGTATTCGGCAATGCTTTCAGCACGGTAATCGTGAATGTTTTTTGGACAGAAGCTATACCTTTAGAAATCATAGCAATTAACTGTACATTCATATCACCGTCTGTATATTTAGGCCGATTCACCTGACCACTGTCACTGAGGATATCCGGTCGATCCGAAGACCAGTCGATCTGGGTGTCGAATGCCCCTGTACGAGGCAGGGTGATGGAATCCTTAATCCCTTCCGGGTAATCCAGATTTAGTGTTTTTGCCGCCAAATTCACTGCTTCATCAGCACTTACAGGCAATGCGGGTACGAGCAGGCTGAAGGTTTTTCGAAGCTCAATCCCACCTCTTGACACAATCGCTTCGAGCGTGATGGTCTGATCGCCCTGTACATAGGTCGGGAAGGTGACATGTCCAGTATGATCCAGGAACTCCGGTTGGCTCGACGACCATGACACCTGAACACCATTCAGAGCATCTTTTGGCAAATATACGTCTCCGGTTACTGTCGTTAGCGGTAGTTCAAGTGCTCTGTATGCTGCGTCCACGGCTTCAGTGTCGCTCATCGGCAGACGCAGTACGTGTGCAGTAAAATCCTTTGTTTTCGTTAAGCCTGCAAGTTGCAGGGTGGCCGTTAGGGTAACATCGGTATCTCCACTACTATAGGAAGGTCTGGTGAGTGTTCCATCTGCTGCAATGACAAGAGGTTTGGACGAGGACCATTCGATCTGCACTCCACCATAACCGGATAAAGGGAGAGATACATTTTCTTGTACCGCAGACAAATCGCCAAGCGATAGGGCATCTGCTGCTTGATTCAATGTATCTTGAGCAGTCATCTTCGAAACGGTAACTTCAAAAGTTTGAGTATCCGAGGCGGTTCCTTTTACAATCGTTGCTGTCAGTTTTACCTTTTGATCACCCATATCGTACCGCGGGCGTATTACAGCTCCTTCGTTCGTAATAACGTCAGGAGTATCCGAACTCCAGCTCACCGTCGTATCATTCAACCCAGTGAGTGGCAGGGTCAGCTTTTGGGATACCGATTCCACCGTATCTCCAGGTGCGAGACTTAGAGCAAGTGCAGCTTTTGCCTGTGCAACTCTCTCTGCATCGGTAAGTATGTTCACTTTGACTTCTGAGGGAGTGCTCTCCCCTTTAGCATTCACGGCTTGAACTGTGTAAACTGCTTCACCTGGCGGCAATGCTGAAGTGTCTATGAATTGGGTTAGGCTGCCTGTGTAGAGCGTTATACCATCACGCACGACTTTGTAGGAAGTTGCATAAGGAACGGCATCCCAGCTTAACTCCACCGTATTTCCATTTTTAATACCTGTAAAATGGCCCGGGGCCTGTGGAACGGGTAATCGCTCCCCATAAGCCGAGAATTCCATGATGGAAGCCCATTGATTGTTTCTTGCATTTCCTTGATCAATATATAATCGCAGGTATCGTGCAGTTACAGGGGGAATGCTTTTTTGAAAATTAGAACTCCCATTATTCTGCACGGTATCCACAGTCGCCCAATTAAATCCGTTGCTGCTCGTCTGCAATCGGAAACTGTATGGATCACGTTGATCGTTCCATCCATAATGGACACCCATACCTGTAACAACATATCGATCTACGATATACCAGTCTCTCAGATCTACCTGGATCCATTTTTCACCATTGCTTGCCTGATACCAGCGGCTTGTCGGGTCGACTGACCCATCCACAGCCCTGGAGGGATCATAGGGCTGGGTGTAACCGCTGGATGTAGTTGGTTTGTTAAACACTACATTTTCCCAACCGGCAGCATGGGCTTCATTCGTCCCTATGAACAGGAACGCACCACTGATCAATGGCATGAGTGGAACCAGCACACGGTAGGGTTTTAACTTATTGCGTGTGAAGCTATTGCCTTCGAGCACGCTATCACCTCTTCTTTATTAAATAGCACACTTATTGATGTATTCATATTATGGGCGGGAAGGGTATGGCCCCTCGGTAGCGATGTAGTAGTTTACATTCGGCAACGGGGAAGCTCCGCGCAAGTCAGGCAATGCAAATGTACGCACTCCATCACCGCCAAAATTAGTGCCCAGCAGGCTGAATAATACTGAATTCTGAGAAATATCCAGGAGTTGACCCTCGCATTTTATCCAGCCCTTAGGAGCGTACGTATACGGATACATCGTAATTTCCCCAATATAAGGCTCGGGCGATGCTTGAGCCTGTTTGGGACTGATTGCCGTTCCTCCTAACAAAATGACCGCCAGCAGACTCAATACAGCGGTTTTTTTCAAAAAATGATTCTTCATACCTACAACTCCTTTTAGATTCGAATAATGGACCACGAATTCAACAAATTTGTGACATTAGTCATAGAATGAATAGATATTATCATGGATTTCCACTTTTGCAATACAGTTCATCTATCAAATTCACCTTTTTATTCCTTTTGTGAGCAAAGAAATTTATTCCATCTGGTCCATCTTTCATGCATCTTTTTTCTAATCCAGGTAAATCTATATACAAATCGGGTGGAATTCAAGGAGGAATGAACGTGTGGAAGGTCATCGGAACTCATGTGCCCAAATGGAATGTGTGGGTGGAAGCCCTCTTTTTATTTATCATCCCTTTGATTATTTTTCTTACAGTACGACAACTTAAAGCGCTGGATGGCCGGGAAAGCAGACGCAAGGAGCGATTGAAGCTGCTAGAAGAGGAAGATCGTTCGGAGCAGGCTGATCATAATCCGTCTGTCAGTGAGGCAGAGAAGGCAAAGGGGACCTTTACCGAAGATTATGAAGCCAATGTAGCCAAAATCAGACAAGCAGTCACGGATATGGCAGACGTAAACGAACGATCGATTTTTCTGGAGAATCTGAACGCTGAAGGCACACTTTTTTTTGTAGATGGATTAACGGACAAGGTTGGCATGGATCAGAACATTTTAAAGCCGCTAATGGATTGGGGCAGCTCCGGGCAAGAAAGGGAAGAGCTTCCGCGAGGAAAAGAGCTTCGGGATATGATTGTTCACCAGGTCATGCTGGTATCGGAGACAGAGTATACGTTAGAGGTACAGTTTTCCTTGCAAAAGGTGCTGTTCGGTTCAGTCATACTCATGATTCAGGGCATACCCGGTGCTTTTGTACTGGGTACGCCCAAAGGGAGTACACGAGGGGTGGAAGACCCGATATCGGAATCGGTGCTGCGCGGACCACGAGTCGGCTTTACAGAGACACTCAGCGACAATACAGCGATGCTGCGCAGACATGGAGAAAGTACGGAACTGGCTATGTCTTCCTTCAAAGTCGGCAAAAGAGTGGAAAAACAGCTGATGGTAGTGTATTTCAGAGATATTGCCGACCCGGAGCTTGTAGATGAGGTGAAGCGGCGGGTCAAAACCATTGATATGGATGAGGTACTGGAGTCGGGCTATGTAGAGCAGCTTATTGAGGATAATTTTCTCAGCCCATTTCTGCAAATTCAAAATACGGAGAGACCAGATCGAGTCATGGCTGCATTGCTAGAGGGACGTGTAGCGATTCTGCTGGACGGTACACCTTTTGCGCTTCTTATGCCTGTAACGTACGGGATGATGCTCCAGTCTCCTGAAGATTACTATGAACGATGGCTACCGGGGTCGCTGATTCGATTTCTTCGTTTTATGGCAACTTTCATATCACTATTCGCCCCGGCGCTGTATATCTCCTTCATCTCGTTTCATCCCGGACTGATTCCAACCAAGCTGGTCATTTCCATTATCAGTGCGAGACAGGGAGTTCCATTTTCGACGCTGATTGAGGCCCTGATTATGGAAACCTCGATTGAGATTTTACGCGAGGCAGGACTTCGGCTCCCCAAACCCATTGGACCAGCGATGGGCATCGTCGGAGGTTTGATTATCGGACAGGCCGCTGTTGACGCTGGGATTGTAAGCCCGATTCTCGTTATTGTGGTGGCTGTTACGGCGATTTCTTCCTTTTCAGCCCCTGTATACAGCGCTGGGATTTCCATGCGTGTCATGCGCTTTGGGGCCATGTTCACGGCGGCCACCTTCGGGTTGTATGGCGTGATCATGTTTTTCCTGATGTTGAGCATTCATATGGTTAAATTACACAGCTTCGGTGTGCCGTTCCTGAGTCTGACGACCCCCCGTTCGTTGAAAGACTGGAAAGATTACTTCATACGAGCACCGATACAATTTATGAAAAACAGACCCATTCTATTGAAGCATAAAGATCCTAAGCGACAAGGATGAGCTCGACACAGGAGGGAGCAAGATGGCCCGTGGGAAAAAAGCGGATAAAATTACAACGTTGCAGACAACGGCAATTGTGGTTTCCTTTATGCTGGCTGCCGGGTTGCTTACCCTTCCCAGAGTAGCAACTGAAGTTGCAAAAACACCGGATGCGTGGATATCTGTCATTTTAGCAGGGGCGGGCACTTTCCTGTTCGGATGGATTATGATCAAACTAAGTTCAAGGTTTCCGGAAAGTACCTTTTATCAGTATGTTCAGCGGATAACAGGCAAAGTCATTGGCAAAGGGATTGGTATGCTGATTGTTATTTATTTTGTTTGTATAGCCGCATTTGAAATCCGATCTGTGGAGGAAGTAACGTCGTTCTTTCTGCTTGAAGGCACTCCGGCGTGGGCGATTTCAGCACCTTTTATGTGGCTCTCTCTGTACCTATGCATGGGAGGGGTGGGCTCATTGGGGAAAATATGCCAATTAATATTCCCCATTACGGCAGCTATCTTTTTGTTGATATGCTTGCTGAGTTTAAATATTTTCGAATTGAATAATTTGCGTCCTGTCTTGTCGGAGGGGATGATGCCCGTGGTTAGAACGCTCAAGACTACAATCCTGACATTAACGGGGACAGAGTCCTTGCTGATTATTCTTTGTCGGATGGAAAAACCCGAGAAAGCAACCAAGGCAATCGGACTGGCGATCGGGATCGCGGTCTGTTTTTATACAGCTACGCTGATCCTGTGCATTGGCGCTTTTTCGTTCGAAGGAGTATTGAGCAGAACCTGGCCATTTTTAGATTTGGCTCGCAGTTTTGAAGTGGAGTACCTGTTATTGGAACGGTTCGAATCCTTATTGTTGACCATTTGGATCATGCAAATTTTTTCCACATTTAGTATTGCTTTTTATTGCGCTTCGCTCGGAGTTTCTCAAATTTTGAATAGCTCTTATTCCAAGACGCTGTTCATTTTGCTTCCGATCATCTACTTCCTGTCCCAAATTCCGAAAAACCTGAATGAGCTATTTTCTTTTGGATCGGTCATCGGGAATGCAGCTTTTGTTTTGTTCGCTCTGCTTCCACTGCCACTGCTGCTTATTTCTCGCTGGAGGAAGGTGCGGTCATGATAAAGGCTCGGTCAGGGTTACTCGGAATGACGGCACTCCTATTATGCTGTACACTTTCAGGCTGCTGGAGCAGTTCACCGGTGGAGGATCTGAATCTGGAGACAGGCATTGCTATGGATATAGCGGAAGAATCTTTGCAAGAAGAACAAATTAATCGAAAAGGAGGAGATTATCCAAAGAAGGAGTTAATTACAGGAACCTTTCAATTTATCATTCCAGAAGAAAGCGGTGGCTCCAACACTTCTTCTCCACAAGCTAAAAAATTTTTTAATATTACGGAAACGGGAGATTCCATTTTTGAAATGATCAGAGAAATTTCATTACGGACCAATCGTCCTCCCATCGGGCAACATTTGAAAACCATTATTATCAGCTCCAGTCTGCTTCGCAAGATTCCTTTGTATGAGTTGCTGGACTTTTCCTTGGGGGATAATGATATTCGGCTCAGCGTACAGTTGCTGATTAGTACAGACAAGGCGGGGAATACGCTTCAGGAGAAAATTCCTGGTCAGATTCCTGCTTATATTTTAAAGGATATATTCCAAAACCGTAAACGGAATGCACGGTTGATAAAGCCCGTGGCTTTGGCTAAAGTGATCGGACCCATGAAGGGTGAAAGAAGCTTTATATTACCTAATGTCATTACGGCGGAGAATGAAATCAAGCTCGCAGGTGCGGGAATCATTAAGGGAAAGACGCAAACCTACGGTGGTTATCTGAATGAGTCAGAGGTTGAAGGTCTTATGTGGATCAAAGGCGATCTGAAGGGAGGCGTGCTGAAAAGCAGCGATCCGAAGACTGGGAAAAATATAGCATATGAGATCAAAGCGGTGAAAAGCAAGATCAAGGCCATCGTTCAGGGGGATGACATTTTCTTTCAGGTAAAAATGACCTCAGAGGGACGCATTTCGGAGGTGCACATAAAGAATGAAAATTTGCGCAACAACAAAGTGCTTGGACAAGAAGAGAATCTCTTTCAGGAGAAAGTGAATTCATTAGCTGAACAAACGTTAGCTAAAATGCAAAAGCTGAAGGTTGACGTCGGAGGTTTCGGAGAAGCCTTGAGGATTCAGCATCCTAAAGTTTGGCGTAAGGTCAAAAAGGATTGGGATACCACTTTTAGCACCATTCCTGTACGGTTTAGCACAGATATCCATATTGAAGATTACGGCTCTTCGATTACGACGGCAGACTGAGGAATTTCGTTTGCACCTGTTATGGACAAACCTTCAATACCACGAATCCAAGTGGAATTGAAGGTTTTTTAAGTCTATTTAAATAGAGATAGTGTTTCTTTCAGCCATGTAATATAGCTTTCTTCCCGATTAATAGCACGGCTAAGCACTAAATAATGGCCGAATTGACTAGATCCGGGCACTTGAAGGTTCTCGTCCAGCCGTTGAAGGGATTTTTTACTTTCGTACAGGTATTCCAGCTTTTCTTCTCGTTTGGCAATCTGGTCCTCGAACAAGCGCTTGCTTTCTTCCTTGGGGATGGCTGCTGAGAAATACAGCATAAGCATAAACTCATCCTTTTCTGTTTCCGGTAACTCTTTGGGGCTTAGCAGCCATTCAGTTAGCTCCTGGGTCCCTTTGGGGGTTATACAGTACAGCTTCTTTTCCAGCTTGGCTCCTGTAATGGAGGTGCGATATTCAATGAGTCCCTCTTCGGTCAGCCTTTTAAGCTCGGGGTAAATCTGACTGTGCTTGGCGCTCCAAAATTGTCCGATTTCCTGCTTGAATTGGCTCGTAATATCATAGCCGCTCATTTCCTCTTTGTGAACCAGACCCAAAATGGCATATTTTAATGTGCGTTTCAACGTTGTTCTCCTCGCAATGGGTATTTGACAATAGTATATCACAGCGCTACAATTTATATGTATTATAAAACATGTTTATATTTACATGTTTGAATGATTGTTTATTATTTTGGTGTCTTGTTTAATTCATAAACTCATAATAAGGAAAGAAGGATGCAAGATGGAAAAGTTTATCGGCAGTCACATGATTTACACCTATGAGAATGGCTGGGAGTACGAAATATATATTAAAAATGAAGATACGATTGATTATCGCATTCATAGTGGGATGGTAGGCGGACGCTGGGTACGTGATCAGAAGGTCAATCTGGTGAAGCTGGTAGAGAATGTGTATAAAGTATCGTGGACCGAACCGACAGGCACAGACGTTTCCCTGAACTTTATGCCTGAAGAAAAACGGATGCATGGCATTATTTTCTTCCCTAAATGGGTTCATGAGCATCCGGAAATCACGGTGCGCTACCAAAACGATTTTATTCCGCTGATGGAAGAATCGCGTGAAAAGTATGAAACCTATCCGAAGTATGTGGTTCCTGAATTTGCGGATATTACCTTCATCGAAAATGCAGGTGTGAACAATGAACAATTAATTTCCCAAGCACCTTACGCTGGAATGACAGACGATATTCGTGCAGGGAAGTTGCAAGCATAATCGAACATGGTTAATGGAAGTTGTACAGCCTGAGCCTGTGGTAAGCAGTCTCAGGCTTTTTTACGTAAACTGGAGAGTGGATTGCTTAATGGAGTGGTGGAGGATGGTCGCAGCTTATATTCCGCCAGGCCCTGAGCGCCGTTACACGACATAGTAAGCAAGCCGCAGCAATGATGTTGATACTGTTCTGGATCAGGAAATTGACGATGGTCTTTATATTACAAAAAACAACCCCAGGTCACCCCAGGGTCGTCTTTATGAAAAATATATATCTGCATTTTGCAAAATGCTTGTTTAGCTGAATCACACGGGTGTTACATCCTGAATCACTTCTTCTTTTTCTTCTTTCCAGATCACGTTCTCGCGATAGTTAGATCCCCAATCGTACATCGCTCGCAGTACCGGAATCAGGCTTTCACCATGCTCGGTCAGTGAATATTCCACATGTGGAGGGACGACAGGATAGACTGTACGCAGAATGAGTTTATCTTCTTCCAGCTCGCGTAATTGGTTGGTCAGCATTTTTTGCGTGATGTGGGGGATCAGCTTCTTCAATTCACCGAACCGCTTGGTGCCTTCCATACCAAGATGCCACAAAATAATCAACTTCCATTTGCCACCGATGACCGCGAGAGTCAATTCTTTATCACAATTAATCAGTTTCAAATCAATCCGGTCTTTTACAGTTGTGATGTTCATCGACCTCCTGTCCGTAGTTATTCCAAGTATACTATGTATAACTACAGTACGCAAAAGGAGATACATCCATTTTGGAAACTATGCATACGATGGGATACGAATCGACTGAAATCACAATCTGATGATGTGCGCCAGACTGGAAGCTTCCAAAAATCTACAACGGTTAAGCAGGAATAACGATGGTGTTAAAGGACTCCGGCTCCAGCTCCAAACGGTGTGTTGTTTCTCCGACAGACAGATTCAGCACGCGAGATTCCTTAAACGGGTTGGCGATGACCAGAACCTTTTGTCCGTCTGTATTTTGAAAAGCAACCGCATTTCCAGCCCATGAACCCCGAATTCCAATGCGTCTGGCCCCTGGTAATACAAAATGAGAAAAGTGCTTCATAACGTAATATTCCGGGTTCAGAATAGGTTTTCGATTCGCTGGATCTACGGTGATCATCGAATTTTGCTCCCAGCCCCATGTGCTCTTCCCTTTCGGCTCCAAAACCATATTCCAGTAAATATAAGCATTCACACCATTGGTGAAATAGTGCTGATACAGGTTATATACATATTTGGCGTAGTCCCATGAGTTTTCTCCGTTTCCGCATTCATTTTCGGTCTGCATGTAACGAAGCTCAGGATAGCTGGCTACGGTGCGCTGAATGGCATTTTTGCCTGCCCACTGATAGCCTACACCTTTAATATATTTATAGGCCTCGGGGTCACTCAACACGGTGTGGGCATACTCATCAAATCCGGTCGACGTCTTTTTCATTAATTCCTCCCACGGATCAGGGGCGTTAATGGTACCCAGCCAAATCTCTGTATCCAGCCCATGTTCCTCAAAAGCGGGCCCCAAATAGTCGCGAATAAATTCACGCAGCTGTTCTCCGGTCCATACACAGGAAGGGAACTTCTGATCGGCAATGACTTCATTTTGAACATGAACCTGGTGAATCGTAATGCCTGCCTTGCGGTATGCCTGAACAAATTTGACAAAGTACAATGCATACGCTTTCAAAATATCCTTTTCCCAGCGCAGTGTGCCGTAATTGTAAGCTTTGGGTGATTTCATCCATGTCGGCGGACTCCAGGGTGAGGCGAACAGCTTCAAGTCTGGATTGAGTTGTAACGCTTCCCGAATAAAAGGTATGAGATATTGCTGATCGCGCTCAATGGAAAAGTGCTTCATCTCCATGTCGCCGTCCGTTTCATTGTGGCTGTACCATTCCAGCGCGTAATCACTCGCTCCAATAGGAAGTCGGCAGATTGTGAATTTGTGCTCGCCCTCCGGGTGAAAGAGAGCATGAAGCACCTGCTCTCGTTCTTCGCTGTCCAAATGATTCAGAGCTACATAACTCAATTCATTAAAACAGCCGCCAAAGCCCTCGACGAGCTGATATGCTTCTCCCGTAAGGATTAGGTTGGCACTCTCTTGGGTTTCGGTCAAATGATGAGCTTGGGATTGCCAAGCATTAGCTTTGGAAGTGGAAAACCACTGAATGGTTTGATTGCTCATATGTTACCCTCCTGTTCAGGCTTTTTGTATCTCTACCTATTATAGGGTAGGATTTTAGGGGAAGAGATGGTCTGAGCGAAGACAAATTTGCCCTAATCCAAGGTGAAATTTGCGGATGGGAAGTTTCTGTAGATAAAAAGTAGTGAGAACACATAAAGTACACATCTCTTTGATATGCTGTTGTCCTAGAATGACCGAAAGAGGGAAGTCGATTTGAATAAAAGAGTTCTTCTCGTGGAGGATGAAATACGTATTCGTGAAGTGATTGCGGATTATTTTAAACAAAATAATTGGGAAGTCTATGAAGCAGGCAATGGAAAAGATGCACTCCTCTGGTTCGATTCGGTGCAACCGGAACTAATTATACTCGATATTATGATGCCTGAGCTGGATGGCTGGGAAGTATGCCGTCAGGTACGCAGCCGTTCAGGGGTACCGATTATTTTGCTGACGGCCAAATCCGGTGATGATGATAAAATATTGGGCTTTGAGCTGGGGGCAGATGACTACGTGACCAAGCCTTTCAGTCCCAAGGTGCTGATTGCCCGCGCGAACGCGCTGATGAAACGGGTGGAGGGGCATGTGCAGCCGGAGTCGCATATTTTGCGGTTCGGCAGTGCTATGCTCAACACGATGGCTCATCGGCTTGAAGTGGATCAGGCGGAAGTTGAACTGACGCCCAAGGAGTATGAGTTGCTGCGGCTGCTTATACATAATAAAGGCATCGTAGTTTCACGGGATGCGATACTGAACCGGGTGTGGGGTATCGATTTTGAAGGGGATACACGAGTTGTCGATACGCATATCAAAAAGCTGAGAAGTAAGCTGGGCCGTGAATCACGCCATATTCGCACGGTTTTTGGCACAGGCTACAGGTTCGAGGAGGAAGAATGAACAAACGGGGAGTTACCTTTAAGTTGTTCATTATGACAGTTGTGTTTTTCCTGTGTTTTTACGGTATGGTGATTTTAAGTCAGCTGCTGTTTTTTGAAAATTTTTATCAGAAACAGAAGATTGGGCGTGTGGAAAGCCGTTTGCAAAGCTTCGGTCAAAGTTATGTCCAGGAGGCTTGGGGATCGGGCAGGGTTTCGCGTGAGGCGGCCCGCTTCATGCTTCAGAATAAAAACCAGTTGGCGATTGTAACGTTGGACGGCAAAGTAAAGCTGGATGATGCGTTTCATATCAGTCTCAGAAAAGCAGATGGTAAAGTCGTTAAAATATCGCTGTCTCTATTTATGAGTGAGCACGGAGATGAGCTGAGAGCTGCCCGGATTCAGCCTGGTGATCAGGTCACTGTGGAAGGTGAGATGTTGGGATCTGACGGAATCTCTTCTGCCAATTTAATTTACCCAACAGGCATACAGAAGCTCGGTTTCAAAAATATAGGTTCAAACTCGGAAGAGACAAGCACAAATGACAATGTAAGGCTGTCCGGTACGGTGACAGAGATTGTACTGCCGGATCTGAAAACCTGGAGCCAGCGTCAAGGCCTGCTGTTTAGTGCGCTGGAGGAATGGTTTCCTTTATCCCAGGATCATCTGGAGAGACTCAAAAATTTTGAAGTGTTGGAAGAAGATTGGACAGAACCTTGGACAGGGGTACGAAATGCAGTTATCGTCCATCCTGTTCGTCAGAGCACAGGCGAGATCGATCTCTTGTTCACTGTGACATCGTTGCAGGAAATCAGTGAGACGAATGAGGCTCTACGCTGGTTTTATCTGTACCTGGGGATCGGCGGTTTTGCACTCATTCTGATTTTGTCCCTGTTCTATTCCCGAATGGTAACCCGTCCGCTCATTACTTTGAATAATACCGCCAAGCGGATGGCCAAGCTCGATTTTACAGCCCATACGCCAATCCGGCAAAATGATGAGCTGGGCAGCCTGTCCTACAGCATGTATACCCTGTCCCAGAACCTGGACACAGCTTTGCGCGAGCTTCAGGAGGCCAATCAGCAATTGGTCGAGGACATGGAACAGAAGCAGAGGATGGAGGCTGTGCAACAAGACTTTTTTGCCAATGCTTCTCATGAGCTGAAAACCCCGTTAAGTATCATCAAGGGATTCGCAGAAGGACTACAAGATGGGGTTAGCGCGGGGAAGCAGGATCATTATATGAAGGTCATTGTAGAGGAAGCGGACAAAATGGAGCGATTGGTCAAGGATATGCTAGACCTTGCCAAATTGGAGTCTGGAACCCTCAAGCTTCGCAAGGCGACCTTTATCCTGAGTGAGCTGGTGGAGGAGGTTGTGGATAAGCTATTCCATCTGTTGAAGGAGAAGAAGCTGGAAGTGGTTATTATTCCTGCCAATGAGCTGCCGATTCATGCCGATATAGGATGGATGGAACAGGTGATTATCAACTTTGTTGTCAACGCCATACGGCATGCCGAGGAAGGAAGCTCCATCACGATTCGTATCGAAGGCTCTGGGGAAGTAAATACGTTTTCCATTGAAAATAAGGGTGAGACCATCCCAGACGATCAGTTGGAGCTGATATGGAATCGTTTTTACCGGGCCGAGCTCTCCCGTAGCCGTCAGACAGGTGGGACAGGACTCGGGCTATCGATCGTTAAACGAATTCTCGATTTACACGAATTCCGCTATAAGGCGGAGAATACCAAGGACGGCGTCCGTTTTGTCGTTATATTCGGAGGCTAAGCTACGGCAAAGGAGTTAAGAGTATGAAATGGAATTGGTTGCCCTCACTATGCACGATTGCAAACCTGGGGGCAGGGGTCTTATCCCTGTATTTCACGATTCATGAGCAATACATGACCGCTTTTATTCTTGTGGTGGTGGCTGCTTTATGGGATGTATTAGACGGTTTGCTGGCAAGGCTGCTGCATTGCTCCAGTGATTTTGGCAAACAGCTTGATTCGCTGGCGGATGTGGTCTCATTTGGGGTTGCCCCTGCTTTCTTGATCTTGTTATACAAGCTGGGAGATACTCATTGGATAGGACCGCTTGTAGCTGTGTTGTTTGTGATATGCGGTGCGGTGAGGTTGGCAAGATTCAACCTGATGGCTTTTAGCAAAGGCTTTGTGGGCATGCCCATTACGGCCGCAGGTGTGATTTTGTCCTTTATGTTTTTATGGAGTGAGCATTTGAAGCCGGGGTTGTTGCTGGCTCTCATGGTAGTGCTGTCATTCCTAATGGTTAGCCGTATTCCCTTCCCGTCCTTCAAAAAATAATCGGTCAGGAGGTGGCGTCCCTATGGAATGGGCCATCAGCATGATTACACAATACGGATATATCGCTATTTTTGCACTTCTTGCCCTTGGAATTATAGGGCTACCCGTTCCTGATGAAATTATTATGGTGTTTGTCGGCTATCTATCTTCTATCATGGTACTGAATTATTCCCTATCTATATTAGTCAGTTTCATTGGGGCGATGACAGGGATGATGATCAGTTACACGCTAGGCAAAAAGCTGGGTCAGCCATTGGTAGATAAGCACGGCAAGTGGGTGGGACTGACACCGAAGCGGTTTGCACGGGTAAAAGGATGGTTTGCACGCTTTGGGTTGTGGACCATTTTGTTCGGTTATTTTATTCCAGGAGTCAGACATGCAACAAGCTATTTGTCGGGGATTAGCGCGATGCCTGTCCGAAAATATATGCTGGTGGCCAGCGCCGGTTCTCTGGTATGGACACTGATCTTTATCTCTATTGGTTACATTGCGGGGGCGAATATAAATTTTCATTAAGGTGACCGCAAAAGTAATGTAGCATTTTTCATGTATTGCACCGATAATATAATATAAAAGAACCTGTACAACCAGTGAGGGGATCTGTATTGAATGCACTAATGAAGTATATTGAAAAGTTACCTGGTTTTCTGCAAATAATCTTGAACATCTCGCTGTTTCTGGTCGGGCTGATTTTAAGCTTCTTACTTCTAAAAGAAACATGGTCCATATTTTCATATGTGTTCTTGTATACAGAAGCCGACAAAAATTACTATGAATTCACGGAAGAACTGCTTGTATTCTTCTTGTATTTTGAATTCATTGCATTAATAGTTAAGTACTTTAAAACCAATTTTCATTTTCCATTACGTTATTTCATCTATATTGGGATTACGGCCGTCATCAGGCTCATTATTGTGGACCATGATGATGCTCAAAATACATTC
Organism: Paenibacillus sp. T2-29; assembly: GCF_052921365.1. Taxonomy (NCBI): domain Bacteria; kingdom Bacillati; phylum Bacillota; class Bacilli; order Caryophanales; family Paenibacillaceae; genus Paenibacillus; species Paenibacillus sp. T2-29. The sequence continues at coordinate 36,615 of NZ_JBREVE010000012.1, forward strand.
TGGTGGTCCATTGCTATCCTAGTCATGGTAGGTTCTCTATTGATTGCTAACAGTAAATTATTAAAGAGAGAAAGTTAATGCCGAGGAAGATTGCAAGGGTGACAGTCAAGTAGGAGAGAGGGAATAAAGACGAATGGTAAGAAACTGGATGAATCATGCAGGCGTCAGGCGGGCAGCTGTCCTTGCGATAATCGTTTTACTGCTCTTTATGTTAAGAAGCATGATGAATATTATTTTGTTAACACTGTTGCTTACGATCTTGATTGGCAGTATATATAACGGTGTGAATAAGCTGATCAAGCGGTTCGCCAATGTGCCGCCTATGATCGTGCTGCTACTGGTATACGGGTTGCTGATCCTGATTATCGTGTGGGGAGTTTACCGAATGGTGCCGCTAATCAGCGTACAGGTCAAGCAGGTGTATCTCATGATTCAGCAAGCCTACATGTATCCTGATCGTAACCAATGGAACGAAACGATTATTGAATTTATGGACACGCTTAATGTTCAGCGGTTATTTGAGCCTGGCTGGAATGCGGTAATGAAAATCAGCCAACTGGGAACACAACTGCTGGTATCGATTATTTTGAGTTTGTTCTTCCTGATGGAAAAATCCTATATTACACGCTTTACAGCTACGTTTGTGGATAGTAAGCTGGGTTGGTTCTTCAAGGAAGTGGGCCATTTTGGACGCATGTTTCTGGGTACATTCGGGAAGGTGCTGGAAGCTCAACTATTAATTTCACTCATTAACTGTATATTGACGACGACAGCTCTTTGGATTATGGGTTTTCCCAATCTGCTCGGCCTCGCGCTCATTATATTCTTGTTGGGGTTGGTGCCAGTGGCGGGCGTATTTATTTCCCTGATCCCGCTCGGTCTGATTGCTTTTAGCGTCGGAGGAATCAATTATGTGATTTACTTGGTTATTCTGATCGTAGTTATTCATGCGATTGAAGCCTATTTCCTGAATCCGAAGCTGATGTCATCCAAAACCAATTTACCGATCTTCTTCACCTTTGTTGTATTGATCTTCTCTGAGCATCTAATTGGGGTGTGGGGCTTGATTGTAGGTATTCCGTTGTTTGTCTTCTTCCTTGACTTGATTGGAGTACAACGCAAGCAAGAGAAGGATACCTAATATATTCACGACAGATACGAACATAGTAGTGACTATGGATTCTTCATCACGAATGCCTGCGAAGCCGCAGGCATTTTTTTTGATTTTCCTGGCGTTGACTGTAGTACACTGAGTATCAAGATTAGATCAAGTGAAAAGAAACGAGATGATAAGGATGGAACAAAAGATTAAGGTATTGGCTATATCGGGGAGCCTTCGTCAAAAGTCTTCCAACACCGCGCTTATGAAGGCTACTATTGGATTGGCTTCTGAAAATATATCATTCATAGTTTATGATGGATTGGGGGATCTGCCCCATTTTAATCCTGACTTGGATGTAGAGGAGGGGCCAGCTTCCGTAAGAGAGCTACGGGAGCAATTGAAACAAGCCGATGGAGTGCTGATCTGTACGCCTGAATATGGGAATGGTGTGCCGGGTACTTTGAAAAATGCCTTGGACTGGCTCGTATCTTCAGGTGAATTTGTAAACAAGCCTACAGCGGTCATTAGCGCTTCACCGTCCCCTATGGGCGGCAATCTGGCTCATGCTTCGCTGCTGCTCACATGCAAATGATCAATGCAGAGATTGTGGAAAATGGAAAGGTCATTATTCCGCATATCACATTGAAGCTGAATCAAGAAGGCATCATTACAAATGCTGAAACTAGACAGGAGCTGGAAGCATTACTTCAAGGGCTTGAGCAAGTTTGCCGAGGAAAGGTATAGGGAAATTCAAAGCAGATCCTTCATTATAGAAGGATCTGCTTTTTCGGATGGCCACCTACTTCGTATTCAATTCAATAAGCTCTCATAGACCTTTAAGCGGGCATACACCGTTTCAAGTATCGGATATGAAATATTACTGTTAGAAGCCAATGCCAGAAGTGCACCATGCAGATGGCTTGCTTCAACCGGTAGATTTTTCTGCATATCACGTTGCATAGAAGACATCATCTCAGGCTTTAAGGAATCCATCGTTTTTAGCGTATGTGCTTCCATTTCTGAATGAATAGGCATATCTGCATTGCGTGCGATTGTGACGATCTCATGCAGTAGCTTTTCATAGATTGCACGCGATTCGGGCGTGGCGAGTATAGGTCCGACGGAGGTACCCATTAGGGTTGTGATTCCGCTCATGCTGGCAATAAATATATACTTCTGCCAAATTTCACGCTGAATGTCATGACTGTGTGTGACTGTGAAGCCTGCATGATCAAGATGGCTACATAGTAGTTGCGCCCGCTCTGAGTTTCCTCCATCCCATTCACCAAAAACAATGCGGTGGAACGGGCTTGTCTGAACGATAGAGCCTTTGTGATTTAACGTCGTTTCAATAGAACAAAGCCCACCCAGCACTTTTTCAGCTCCGAAATATTCGCGTAAAGATCCAAAATGTTCATAACCGTTAAGTAACGGAAGAATCATTGTATTTTTACTGATATAAGGCGCTAGATCGGGCTGCAACAGAGGCAGATGGTACGCTTTGACCGCGAGAATAATACAGTCAAATGGCTCAGTAGCTTCACCATAGGTAATAGCCTGGATCGGTGTCTGAAAATCTCCGTGCACACTTTGAATCGTAAGACCGTTTTCTGCCAAATGAAGCTTCTTGGAAGGGCGGACGAGAAAGGTCACATCTTCTCCCTTTTGAACCAGACGTCCCCCGAAATAGCCTCCAATAGCACCTGCACCCACAACTAGAAACCGCATCATAGGGTCCCTGCCTTTCCTAACTTAGTTTTTGAAAAACAAAAAAACCTTCCAGCACATTGCTGAAAAGGTCCGAAAGGCAAAAAAAGAGTCAATTTGCGACCGTTCTTTTGTCTCGGTCCTTTCGGATCAGAGCAAAATCCAACGAGTTCACCTCCATAGGCTCACACTTATACTTATTAAATTGCATCTTACCAGAGTACCGTTCGAATATATCGATACAGCCTCTCAGGGAAGTATACCAGAATATAGGGTTCCTGTCCCATATAAATCCAATCCGAACAGCGTGTGTGTGATGGTATCCATAAAGCACGAACCTAGTGTATATGGAGCGTATAGAGGTGATATAATAGGGCGCAATAGGTTTATAGACCGATAACTTGGAGCAGAGGAGAGAAGGCTGATGTTTGAGCAAATTGTAGCGTATGGTCTGAGTCAAAAAGAGGCTGTTAAGGATTATCCATTTGGTGCTGATCCCCTGGTACTAAAGGTAGGGGGCAAGATGTTTGCTCTCCTGACTGAAAAAGATGGCATTAGCCACGTATCCTTGAAATGTGACCCGGTCATTGCAGAAAACCTGCGTGAGCAGAACAAGGCCATTAAACCAGGCTATCATTTGAACAAAAAGCATTGGAATACGATAGAGGTTGATAACAGCTTCCCTTTGGAGGATTTGTACAGCATGATCGATCATTCGTATGAGCTGGTCTTCAAGGGCTTAACCAAAGCGCAACGCGAAGCGATTACGATGAGGATACGGTCAACGGATCTGTAAAGGGTGGTAAGCCCGTACATAACACTTTTACAGTTTTACTTGACAGAAAACAACTAAAGATATATTCTTAATTTAAAGATAATTTATTTGAAAATAATATCAAGGAGTGGACCTGAATATGAGCGAACTGGTGAATGTTATTCAAGAGAGAAGATCGGCTTCTAAATTTATTCCTGATGTTACTATAGATGCAAAAGAACTGGAAGAGATATTTCAGCTGGTGAAGTTCGCTCCATCGGCTTTTAATTTACAGCATGCGCGTTACATCGTAGTGCAGGATGCAGAAATCAAACAAAGGCTGCATGATGAGGCAAGTAAGCAGTATAAAATATTAACTGCTTCGGCCACCATTATAGTGCTGGGTGATACAGAGGCTTATACCAAGGTAGCTGACCTCAACGAAGGGTTCCTGAATTTGGGTGTTCTGAGCAAGCAGGAATATGATAGCACAGTAGAATCGGTAACTCAGTTTTATCGCGAGCGGGGACCTGTCTTCCAGAGAGAAGAAGCAATTCGTAATGCCAGCCTGTCGGCTATGCAATTTATGTTGATTGCCAAGGACAAAGGCTGGGATACTTGTCCGATGATCGGTTTTGACCCGGCGAAGGTGCAGGAAGTACTGAATATCCCAGAGCAATTTGTACCCGTGATGATGATCACCTTGGGAAAAGAGGACGAATCAGGTCAGCGGGCAAGAGGATATCGCAAGCCGGTTGGACAGTTTGTTAGCTACAATGGATTTTGAAATTTGTAAATCATCATGTTCATTAAGGAGTGACTGAGATGTCTTTGAAAACCGCTGGAATTCACCATATTACGTCCTTTGCAGGCGATCCGCAGGGCAATGTTGACTTTTATGCAGGTGTGCTTGGTTTGAGATTGATCAAAAAGACAATTAACTTTGACGCTCCAGAAGTATATCACTTGTATTTTGGGAATGAAGAAGGCAGCCCGGGAACGATCATTACCTTTTTTCCGGCTCCGGGTACACGCAAGGGTAAAATTGGAGGTGGGCAAGTCGGGATTACGACGTATGTCGTGCCGCTGGGCTCGCTGGATTACTGGGAAAACCGTCTGCACAGCTTGAAGGTATCCTTCACGAAGGCTACTCGCTTTGGCGAGTCATTCATCCAGTTCCGAGACAATGAGGGCTTGCATCTGGAACTGGTGGAGCGCGAGGAAGGCCCGGTGAACACGTGGACAGCCGGAGGCGTGCCTACAGATAAAGCGATCAAAGGCTTTGGAGGAGCAGTGCTCTACAGTGCGGATTCCAAGCACACCCAAGGCGTGCTGGAGAATGTTCTGGGCATGACTCCCATCGGTGAAGACGCAGATGCGGGCTATATCCGTTATCAGACGACTGGGGATTTGGGCAACCTGATCGATATTCCAGTCAAGGATGTACCGTGGGGGAACGGCGGCGCCGGTACGGTTCACCATATTGCGTGGCGCGCGCAGGATGATACAGAACATCAGGCGTGGAATGAATGGGTTCGTCAGCATGGTTTTGGGACGAGTGGCATTGTAGATCGCCAATACTTCAATGCCGTATACTTCCGCGAGCAAGGCGGTATATTATTCGAGATCGCAACCGATCCGCCCGGATTTACGGTGGATGAGGAATTGAATGAATTGGGGCACAAGCTGATGCTGCCTGAATGGTATGAGCCTCAGCGCGCCCAGATTGAATCTAATCTGGTTCCCATTGAGCCTAGAGTGCTCAAACAGGATGAATCGGTTTGAGCAGGACAATCACATATGGAACATTAAAAGGTCCAATGCGGGAAGATTTCCACCCTCATTGGACCTTTTGGGTTCTGAAGTGTCAGTATCGTAAAAATAAGCGTGGAAGAGCTGGTTAGATCATGAGCAGCTCACGAATTTCTAGCTCGGTCAGTGCTGAAAGGCTTTCTTGCCCCGGTTGAATGACCTGGTCGATCAGGTTTTTCTTTTTTTGCTGTAGCTCATACATTTTGTCCTCTACCGTACCTTGGGCGACGAGCCGAATAACCTGCACAACTTTTTTCTGGCCCATTCGGTGTGCACGGTTGGTAGCCTGCTCCTCTACAGCGGGATTCCACCACAGGTCATATAGAATGACGGTATCTGCGCCGGTGAGGTTCAGACCCGTACCTCCTGCCTTGAGGGAAATCAGGAACAGCTCGCGTTCTCCTTCGTTGAAGCGACTGCACAGCTCGACTCGTTCGGGGGCAGGAGTCTGTCCATCCAGGTAAAAGTAGGGAATCCCTTCACGGGAAAGCTCGCGTCCGACCATTTGAAGCATCGTAGTGAACTGTGAGAAAATGAGCATCCGCTTCCCGGAGCCGAGACATTCCGTAATAATCTCCAGCAGTTGTTCAAATTTGGCCGAGCTTCCCGTATATCCTTCTATGAATAAGCCCGGATGACAGCAGAGCTGACGAAGCCGGGTCAGACCTGCTAGAATTTTGATCCGGTTTTTCTGAAATCCTTCTTCGTTGAGATGCTTCAACGTTTCATGCTGTAGCTTGGCCAGATAAGCCGTGTACAACTTTTTCTGATCCGGCAGAAGCCGTGATACCTGCACGGATTCGATTTTTTCCGGCAGTTCCTTAAGAACATCGCTCTTCAGACGGCGCAGCAGGAACGGACGAACCCGCTTGGCAATCACATTGCGAGGCAGGTTGTGAAACGCTCTTTTTCCGCCGGGAAATAGCTCAGGAAATACAACGTCGAAGATGGACCATAGTTCTTCCAACGTATTCTCGATAGGCGTTCCTGTCAGGGCAAAGCGGTAACGGGCTTGTACATCCTTAACTGCCTGTGCCGTCTGGGTGGCATGATTCTTGAACGCTTGCGCCTCGTCCAGAATAAGCGTATGAAACGATGGCTTGCTGTACACCTCTGCATCGCGCCGTAGCAGCGGATAGGATGTAATAATGACGTCATAACTGGCGCCATCCCGTATAATCCGGCCTCGCTCCTCCGGGCTGCCATCGGCAATAGTGACGCGGATATGCGGGGCGAATTTCTCCAGTTCATTCCGCCAATTGTACACCAGTGATGCAGGGGACACAATCATGGCTGGAAGCTGTTGACTGCGAATCTCCGGCAATACAGAGACGAGGAAGGCAATGCTTTGCAGCGTTTTGCCCAGCCCCATATCATCTGCCAAAATGCCCCCAAAACGGTAATGTGCCAAGGTCTTAAGCCATTGAAAACCGTAGACCTGATAATCTCTTAAGATTGGGGCGAGCGTGACGGGTACGGGAAAGTCAAGATGATCAGGATTGCGTATATTTTCTAGCAGCTGGCGAAAGGTTTTACCCAAGGTCAGATTTTCCACATGATCGTGAGGATCAATCAAGTACAGCCCCTGTGTGACTGGGATCCGAATTTGCGCTGCATCCAGATCGCTTTTGCGGATACCTGTTTCGTTCATGAACCGAATTAACTCCTTGTACTCCTCTGTTTCTAGCGGTAGCAAGGCGCCATTCGGCAGACGGTGATATCTCTGTTTTTCTTCCAGCGATTGGAGCAGCTTGCGAATTTCCGATTCTGGTATACCCTCAATATCAAATTTAAATTCAAGCCAATCTGTACGTTCGTCCCATTCCGCTCGTATTCTTGGGACAGGTAGCGTATTATTGATTTTCGCTTTGACTGCACCTGTGGCATAGACGTCCAGTAGCTTTTCCAGTTGCGGAACAGTATGGTACAAAAAGTCATACTCTGCATCTTCATCTTCCATAAAATATCCGCTGTCTGTTCTGGCGAAGGAGCTATGCTCCATCAGTTCCAAAATCCGCTGCTCCTGTTCCCCATCACGTATCAGAATACGATCGTTACCTGGCGTTCGAGCATCTGTTTCCAACGGGTTGATGATGATGTCTCCATATTGGAATTCCAGTCCTGCCAGCAGCTTGTCTCTTACCCGGTCCAGATACAGTTTGGCCTTCAACGGATGCTGGGCGACCCGATCTGAGACAGCACGTGTCATATGGACACGTCCAAGCTTCATTAACCCGGGCACGACCTTATCCATAAATGATTCCATCTGTTCTGGTGCAATCTGGACTGCTCGTCTGTGATGTACTTCGACCATCCGTTTAAGCTCGGACAAACGCCGTAAGGAATCAGCCTTCTGCTTGACAAGCTTGCCATCGGCAATGACGACACCGTAGTCCTCCATGATGGTCAAGTCATCTAGTCCTTGAATACTTAGCTGGTAGCCTTCACTTGTGGCTTCGGTCTCATCAAATTCAAATTGCAGCGGAAGCATCAGGTCGGATTGGGGGATACCTTCGCTCATGTCTCCGTGAATTTCAAAGTAGACGCCCTGTGCTGCTGTCAGCAAGGGGAGCAGCCTATCCCAGGCCGCGGGCGGGATGAGAAGCATTCGCTCACCACTCATATGACTGCCGGAGGCTGAATACGTACCAGAGGTTTCCCGAATCATGCGCTCCTGGTGGCACACCTGAGATAATTGCTGGAGGATAGCGTCATGTTCAGCTCGGAAGCGGTACAGCTCCGGCTCGTAAGAGAAGCTTTTCGTGAACATGTAGCTATCCCCACGGTCAATACTATCCAGAAACGGGCGGATTTTCTGAACGATGTATAATCGTTTGGGTCCAGCCTTCATTTCCAATCCGAACATATATTTTTGGTAACCGTAGGCAAAAGGCCGGATGACAAATTGAAAATCCAAGATCGTGCGAGTATCCAGCAGCGCAGGTGTGCTGCGAAGTGGTCTCTTGCGGTCGAATAGTTTTAACATACTGTCGGTCAGCTGGAGATCCCCTTGTGTGATGCCTGAGGATCGTGCTGTTCTGGCAGTGTGCTCATTTGGGGCATCTGTAGACATCCCGTCTGCACCCATGCTTCCCGCTGGATCTGGGGCAGGGCCGGGATGAAGTCTGGAGACATAGGAACGTGCGGACACACTTTTCCCACGTCGCATATCATAGGCATTTAGGAGAACAGCGGCAATATGTTTGCAATAACGTCCGGTGGTCTGAAATGAGCTACATGTGCATTCCGCGCGGATACTGCCGTTGGGCCGGATCATCGCAGCAACAGCATAAAAGCCGCTTCCTTTGACTGTAGCTTCATACACACCTTCATTATGATCTATCTGTGTAAAGGCCACCTTTTTGGCCCGGTAATAGGCATCCCCGTCGTCGTAAGCAGATTGACTGCATAGTTGTCTGATCGCTCGCCGGGTAAGTTCAAAACTCATGGTTCGTAATCCTTTCCTGAGTTATTCCGTTTTCTACATGATAACAGAACAGACAGGGGGAAAGACACTTGAGTACGGAATGTAATTTTACGAACAAGGAGAGAGGACAGAAAAAAAGCAGGCCTTGGTCTGTCATTGAACCAAAGTCTGCCAGGTGGCTACAGCTATATTATATGTCGGGCAGTCCTTCTTCTTGCTTATGAACACCCAGCGCGTTACGTGCCATCTCCATATATTCATCTAGTCCGGATTTGAGGGCGAATTCGGCGATAAGCACAGGGTAAGCCGCGGTCAGTTCAATGATGTGTTCGCTCATACGCGGCCATACACGTCCGCCTGCTGCCTTGTAAAACTTCAATAGACGAGCAAGCTCTACTTCTCCGAACAAAGTATAGTAACTCGTAAAATCAATCGCTGGATCAGCTACTTCGGCCTCGGTCCAGTCCAGCATTCCAGTAACCTCTGTATTCGATGAGACTAGAATATGGCCTGGGTGCAGATCGCCGTGGACAAGTGCGGAATATTCCGGCCAGTAGCTATCATCTGCCAGCCAGGCCTGCCATCGTTGCCACAGCTCCCCGGATACACCAAAGACGCGCTGTGTTTCTTCCATTCGCTGACCCATTAAGTGCCGAACTTCGTCGTGTTGCTTTACGCGGACACCGAAATCGGCTGCCCGTCGGTGATCCGTCTGGTGCAACGCGGCTAAGGCTTTAGCGAGCGAAGCAACGAATCTATCTGTCAGAGCATCAGGGTTGATGAACCATACATAGCTTTTTGTTTCCATATCAATAGTAGCGGCAGGTGTGCCCTCCAGCTGAGGATAGGCGATGAACTCTGGACTATATACCTGCCAATCCGGTACCGCTACAGGTAGCGTATCACGAATCAACCGAAGCACTTTGTGCTCGTAAGCGGCTGATTGGATCACATCTATTCGTCGCGGTGTACGTAGAACCCAAGGGGTACCCTGAACGTCTTTGGCGAATAGGGCCCGGAAATCCAGCCCGGACTCGTTGAGCTCCAATCCTTCATGTCGTATGTGAAGCCCGTTGCTTTGGGCAAGGGCCAATATATCGCTAACATCTTTTGAGTTAGTCAAGGGACGGTTTTCAGTCATATGAAACACACCTCATTGTTCAGATTTAGTCTTAAAAAAAGACAACTTAAACAAGCGTCAACCCTTCATGTGAAAAACAGGTTGAGCTTCATGGAGAAGTCTATCCTTTTATCTGAGACGCATGTAGTGAGTACACATGAATGAGCAAACCTCCTTTTACAAAATAGGGTATCTAACCCAGCACCAATATACCATCCGACATTCGAGGATGTCTACAATATACGGAATAATGTACATAGCTTCCCCAGTTCGCTTATCTGTGAGTTAGAGAAGTTTTTACAACCTGCACATTGCAAGATACAATGGAAGTATTAGAGAAAGGAGACGGATAATTTTGCAAAAAGAAGACAATAAAACCGATTCCAAATCCGGCTCATCCAAATGGTATCTTGGTAGTGCAGCAGCATTGCTCCTGCTGAAAGGCAAATCGTTACTTGCCCTTTTAAAATTCAGTAAATTTGGCGGCGCGCTGATCTCTATGGCATTTACGATTGGCACGTATGCGATCATATACCCGTGGGGATTTGCGGTTGGGTTCGTGTTGCTGTTATTTGTGCATGAGCTGGGGCATGTATTAGCTGCCAAACGCAAGGGGCTTCCGGTGTCGACACCGTTATTTATTCCTTTTCTCGGTGCGTTAATCACCATGAAACGCCATCCTTTGGATGCCCAGACAGAGGCTTACGTAGCCATGGGCGGCCCGTTATTGGGGACAGTTGGGGCTATGGCAGTATACGCAGGAGCGTAAGCAACAGACAGTCCACTTTTGTATGCACTAGCATATATCGGTTTTTTCCTGAACCTGATCAATTTACTGCCGATTCATCCGCTCGATGGAGGACGGATTTCTACAGCAGTGACACGCTGGTTATGGCTGGTGGGCCTATTGGGTGGGATTGTAGTGATTGTGTATTTGAAATCCATTTTATTTTTCTTTATTTGGGCATTATTTGCCTATGATCTATACAAAAAATATGTCAAACGCAATAAAAAAGACGTCAAGGTTCAATCGTTATTACAGAAGCCGCTGGTTGACGTACAGCATTTGTATGAGCAAGGATATCCGCTGCCTGGGCCGGAGCATACGCGCAGACTATCCTTTAATACCTACTCGGATCTGGAGGGGCAGCAATATGTAACGGTATATATGGAAAGTCTGGATGTGGAGCATACGCTTCTGCTGCCCCAGCAGTGTCTTGTCCAGCATGTATGGCTGAACGGTGTAGAACATATACCGACCCCGGATGCGTATCAGCTCAGATTGCTGTGTGGGATTGACTACATTCCGTTTGAAAATGATAAATATTACGAAGTACCCGCTGCATCACGCTGGAAATTCGGAATCGGGTACTTGGGATTGGCCTTATTCCTGATGGGGATGATGTATGTAGTACATCAGCACATAGGAGATATCAGGCTATGATTCGCAGGATAGGAACTTCACCATCAATATAGATTATTAAGGCAATGAAACTCATTAGAAAATAAAGTAAAAAGAGCGCGACAGCCGCAATATACGGTGTCGTGCTCTTTTTCATATGATTAACGCAGTGAAGCCATTGTTATCCTTCCTTATGTCTAGCTCCTTTGCTCATCCGTAATCGGTTTTAACGTCTGGCGGTATTTTAGCGGGCTGGTACCTGTCCAGCGCTTGAACTGTCTGCTGAAATGAGCCAGACTGGAGTATCCCAGTAGGGAAGCTACCTTGTTTAGCGGTAGATTGGGTTGCTGGATCAGCACCTTAGCCTCATGCAGCTTGGTCTCCGATAGATAGTGACGTGGTGAATAGCCGTAGACCTTGCGGAACACTTCCTGCGCATAGCCTGGACTGATCCCAAGGGAAGCCGCCACATCTTCAAGTCGGAACGTCTGCTCACCAGATTCATCCCCCCGATAAGGCTTGAACCTCGATTGAATTGCTTCCATAATGGCCTTGGCATATTGAACGGATGAAGGTGCAATTCTCGGCTCCAATCCCGTAGAAATCATTTGCGAGAATATCCCGAATAGCTCGAACAAAGCAATCTGCATGCGAAAGCGGTCCGCTGTCGTATATTCTCCATTCTCCCGCACCATGCTAATCCAGCTATGGACCACCTTTTGCAGCTTGGTATTGGTTTCAGTGCCTGCCGGGAAAAAGAGCTGATTGTTCTTAATCATTTCTTGACGGAACAGCGGATCATCAACATTAAAATGGGTGCTAAAATAATACATTCCATCCGGGGATACACACTGAGTTACATGCTTGAATCCTGGTGGAATCATTAAAATATCGCCCTTTCCCACCGAGTATACGTTATTCTCCATTATCGTTTCCTGACGGCCTTCTAAAATGAGAGCAATTTCAAAACCGATATGAGATTCCTCGGGCATGCACCAATCCGCTTTGACCCGATGAATATGAGCGCCAAAAAATTTCACATTCCAGTCAATAATGGGTAGCCATTGGCAATCATGGAATAGAGCTGGATCAACATCCGGATTTAATATCATCAGATCACCTTCGATTAGGGCAAATTTTACACCGCTTAGACAATCTCATTGTACCTAACATTCATCTATAATAAAAGAGCGCTTACAAGTGCTGTAATGCATGCTTTTACATAAAAAATCGTTTATATATAGTATTTTTGAAAGCGGCACCATATTGTAATCAGGAAGCATTAAACTTATTGGAGGACGACTCGATGAAAAAGCTATTGTACGGTGTTGCTTATTATGATGAATATATGCCTTATGACCGTTTGGACCAAGATATCCAAATGATGAAGGATGCAGGAATCAACGTAGTGCGGATAGCCGAATCCACCTGGAGTACACATGAACCGCAGAACGGAGTGTTTGATTTCACCTCCGTGGATCGGGTGCTGGACGCCATGCATAAGGCGGGTATTGAGGTCATTGTGGGCACGCCGACCTATGCCGTACCCACATGGCTGGTGAAGGAGCATCCCGATGTATTGGCGACAACACCTCAGGGACCGGGCCAATACGGGGCTCGTCAGATTATGGACATTACGAACCCGGTATATCTGTTCCATGCTGAGCGAATCATACGCAAGCTGATTGGACGGGTGAGTCAGCATCCGGCAGTTATTGGCTTTCAGACAGACAACGAGACGAAGCATTATAATACGAGCGGTCCCAATGTGCAATTACAGTTTGTGAAGTATTTGCGGGAGCGGTTTGAATCACTGGAGGAGCTGAACCGCAAATTTGGACTGGATTACTGGAGCAATCGCATCAATAGCTGGGAGGACTTCCCTTCGGTGGTCGGAACGATTAATGGAAGCTTGGGCGCGGCCTTTTCCCAGTTCCAGCGCAAGCTGGTGACGGACTTCCTGGCCTGGCAGGTCGCGATTGTCAATGAATATAAGCGGGAAGACCAATTTGTTACGCAAAATTTTGATTTTGAGTGGAGAGGTCATTCCTTTGGAATTCAGCCGGACGTGGATCACTTTGCTGCATCTGAAGCGTTTGATGTGACGGGTGTCGATATTTACCATCCATCACAAGATGATTTGACTGGAATTGAAATCTCTTTCGGTGGTGATGTGGCACGTTCGACAAAACATAATAATTACTTAGTGCTGGAAACGGAGGCGCAGGCGTTTACACACTGGGTTCCTTATCCGGGACAATTGCGTCTGCAAGCGTTCAGTCATCTGGCTTCCGGGGCCAATATGGTAGCTTACTGGCACTGGCATTCCATTCATAATTCCTTCGAAACCTACTGGAAGGGTCTGCTTAGCCATGATTTTGAAACGAATCCTGTGTATGAGGAAGCACAGACGATAGGGAAGGACTTTGCAAGACTGTCCACGCATCTGGTCAATCTGAAAAAGAAAAATAAAACAGCTATCCTGGTTAGCAACGAAGCGTTGACATCCATTAACTGGTTCAAGTTTAATATGAACAGCCCACTGAATTACAATGACATCGTACGCCGTCTGTATGACGAGCTGTATAAGCTGAATATCGGGACGGATATCGTCCATCCGGGTACAGAATCGTTTGATGACTATGATCTCTTGATCGTTCCGAGTCTGTATTCTGCGCCAGATGCACTGCTGGAAAAGCTGAACCGATATGTCGAACAAGGTGGTCATGTGGTATACACGTCCCGCAGCGGATTTACCGACGAACATGTCCAGGTGAGAACATCGCAGCAGCCGGGCGTGATTAGCGAAGCGTGTGGTATTCATTACAGCTTGTTTGTGGAGCCGAAAAATGTGACACTCAAGGATAATCCTTTTAAAGTGGCAGAAGAGGACAATCAGGTAGATACGTGGATGGAGCTGATAACGCCGACGACTGCCGAAGTATTAGCCTATTACGATCACCCGCATTGGGGCAAATATGCTGCGATTACGCAAAATCGCTATGGTCAGGGAACGGCGACCTACATCGGCTGTATCATCAGTTCGGCGGTCATCCGCGAATTGTTCAGCTCTGTAGCCAAAAAGGCAGGCGTATGGGGACTGGATCAGGAAGCTTCTTATCCGATCATTGTTAAGTCCGGTACGAATGATTTGGGACGAACGATCCGGTACTATTTTAACTATTCCGAACAAGCAGGGTCGGTGGTGTATCCGCACGGAGACGGCAAGGAGCTGATCGGAGAGCAGGCGGTTACCCATGGACAATTGCTCCAATTGAAGCCTTGGAGTGTTATAATTATCGAAGAAGCGTAAATGATGAATAATGAGTTGAAATCGACGTACGAATAATATCAGAATAGGTATCCCGCCGTAACGATCCGGCACATTGAAGCGCCCCTGCGAATTGCGGGGCGTTTTCGCATATGGCTGAATAGAGGAGTGCATCGCTATGCCAACCCGAGCAGTCCGCTGGTTCCGGGCGCTGACGGCCCCGTATCGAAGCAGCATTCAGCTCAAACTGATTTTGACGATGATAGTTCTGTCTGTTGTGCCTGTCATTGCTGTCACGGTGCTGGCTGCGGAGAAAAGCAGAGCATCTATGGAAACCGAAGTGGTCGAGACGAACATGTCCAATATGAAATGGACGGGCATTTATATCAGCGACCAGTTAGATCGTCTGAATCATCTGATTTACAGCATTCAGATCAGCCCTGATCTAAGCGATTATTTGAATGAACGCGAGCCTGACAATCTTTCAAGCCAATTTAATGCTCAGCGAAAAATGTTGAATACGCTGGCGAATGTATATTATTCAGCCGGGAGTCATGTCATCGGTATTCAGCTGTATTTGAAGCAATCGCAAACCCTGTTTACCTTTAATAGTATGCAAAATGAAATTACGACAGTGGGCGGTATTCCCTCGCAGTACGCCGAGATGTGGCAAGCGAACAAGGATTATTCGATTCGATCAAGCCCTGCAGATCCAGATCGCTTTACACTGACACGCAGTATTCGGCGTTTTGAAGACCAGAAGCAGACGGGGGCTATTTCATTGGAGGTGCTATGGTCACAATTTGATCAGACGCTGGGTCTGTTGGGACGTGGGGATCAGCACCAGGTATTGATTACAGATGGGGATGGCAGGGTCATGTATCCAACGCAGGCTCGTCAGTCGCCTCCTCCTCCAGGAGTACTGACCGCTCTTCGTGATGTTAAGCCGGGCCACGGGATGCTTCAAACTGCCGAACATTATGTGTTCTACAATGATCTGGATGTAGTTGGACTGAAACTGGTCAAAATCGTACCGACTTCCTCCATTAACCACAGTGCCTTTTCAACCATGCTGTATGGTATTGTCGTAGGCGTGATTTCAATCCTGGTTTCCATCTGCATTGCCGTTTTCATCGCATGGCGGACCGCACGCCCGATTGTCCATTTGGCACGTTCGGTGCAGGAGCTGGATATGATCAAGGGGCCAGTTGGAGAGCCAAGTACACGACCGGATGAAATTGGATTACTGGAAAGAAGTCTGCATGGGATGGCAGGCCGAATACGCGAGCATATCCAGACGGAATACAGTATCAATTTGCAAAAAAAGACGGCTGAATTGAAAGCGCTCCAGGCGCAGATTCATCCTCATTTTCTGCAAAATACGCTGCAAATGATCGGAAGTATGGTGTTTTCGCAAAAGCCGGAGGATACCTATGAAGTCATTCGTTCGCTGAGTGAGATGTTCCGTTACGTGGTACGTGAGCCTCAGGATATGGCCTCTCTGCGTGCAGAACTTGATCATGTGGGACATTATATGCGTATCCAGCAGCGTCGTTTTCCGCAAAGATTGGTATTTCAGGTGGAGACAGAAGAGCAGGCGATGGATATTCGTTTGCCGAAGCTATCGCTTCAACCATTGTTGGAAAATGCGTTTCAGCATGGTCTTGATCGCAAGGCAGGGGCGTGGCGAATGGCAATCCGCGTGGAAATTATGAAGGAAGAAGTGTGCATTACGGTCAGCGATAATGGTAACGGTATGCCCCCGGACAAGCTGGAGAAAGTTCGGGCTAAGCTGGAAAACGCATCGGAGGAACCAATTTGGGCGCAGGGCAGTCATATCGGATTAAGCAATGTGGCTTCACGCATACAAATGAATTTTGGAGTGCATTATGGAGTGACTATAGATAGTGAGCAGGGAGTCGGTACATGTGTCACTATTCGTATTCCATTCATCTCAGCAGAGGAGGGCAAAATATGATCAGGGTATTAATCGTTGACGATGAGCCGTGGAACCGCGATATTTTGAAGACATTTGGCACATGGGAAAAGCTTGGAATGGTAGTAGTGGGTGAGGCTGAGGATGGAGACGAGGCATTCAGGCTGGTCGGGGAGTTAGCTCCCCACATTGTGATTACGGATATGCACATGCCGGGTGCGGACGGAGTAGAGCTGCTGCAAGCGCTAAATAACCAATGTCCTGATGTGAAAATCATTGTCGTGAGCGGTTATGATGATTTCGCGTATGCCAAACATGCGATCCGTTACAAGGCTGTTGATTATTTGCTCAAGCCTGTCAATCCTGTCGAGCTGAATGCGGTGCTACTCAAATGCAAAAACGATCTGGAGGTCAAGGCGACCGAACAGCAGCCAGAAGCAACAGAACTGGATTATGAGTTTTTCCACAAGTTAACCCGGTATAAGCAACTGCTGCGTCTTTATTTTAATGAACTGAATCGTGACGGGGTGAACTTAACATGCAGGCAGGTTGTGCAGGAGCTGGAGAGTTATGGAGCACCAAGTCAACCTATGCTGGGCAGGCTGGTACAGGAGTTGCTTTCCCTGCTGAAAGGGCTGTCAGCGGATAACGGGCTGGATACTTCTACGGCAAAGAAACGATTTCCGCTTTCGCAGGCTGCCCTATCCTCTGTAGAACATGCGCTGGAATTCGTATCGTCATGCTATGTTCAGGAACTGGATCAGCTGATTCGGCAACGGAAATACAAAAATAAGCTGAATTTGGAGGAGGTACGGCGGTATATCGACAGTCACTTTGCTGGGCCGATTACACTGGAGCAGTTGGCGAAAAACTTTTTTGTGAGCAAGGAATATATGAGCAAGGTATTCAAGCAGGAGTATGGTCAGAATGTAACGGACTACATTGTAGAACGGAGAATGGAAAAGGCGCGGGAATGGCTGTCCAATAAACAGATTTCAATTAAAGCCGTTGCAGAGATGGCTGGTTATGAAGATGTGTCTTATTTTTATCGGGTATTTAAAAAGCATTTTGGCATGGCCCCCGGTGAAATGAGAAAGGAAGTTTAAAAAAATCCAATCCAATAAGTTAAGGGTGTCCAATGGCAGAAGTGACCTCTCATCCTATAATGAAAGCGTATACAAAATGAGATTTTCAACTTAGAGGAGGTCATTTTGCATGAAAATGTGGAAAGGTGTATTGAGTACGATGCTGGTTGGCACGTTGTTGGCCGGATGTGGAGCAAATTCTTCAGGCAGTGACAGCAGCGGTTCCAGTGGAGACGGAAAAACTGTAAATCTCAAAATGTTTATTGCTCAGCCCCGCTTAAAGGAGCACTACGATAAATACATTAATGCGTTTGTAGCCAAAGAGAAGAAAGATAAAAATATCGACGTCACCGTTCAACTAGAGATGCCGCCTGCTGACAATGCCGCACAAATTCTGAAGACAAGACTCGCTTCCAACGATGCACCGGATGTATTCGCATTGCATGCGGTGAATGAAATTCCACCGTTTTACAAAGCGGGATACTTGGAGGATTTGTCCGGTCAGCCATTCGTCAGTAAATTGATGGATAGTGTGAAGCCTTCGGTGACAACCCAAGACGGCAAGGTTGTAGCGGTTCCTTTGGAAACGATCTCCTGGGGCTATTTGTACAACAAAAAGATATTTAAGGATTTGGATTTGAAGCCGCCAGGAACGTTAACCGAAATGAAGGCTGTCGTCGAGAAGCTGAAAGCGAACAATGTGAAACCGTTCCTGTTGTCTTACAAGGAATCCTGGATTCCACAGCTGTTTGTGCCGCTCACAGCAGGTGCGATGATGAACACACAGAATAAAGATTTTATCGAACGGATGAATCAAGACAAAGGCTCTTTTTCCGAAATGAAGAGCATGTTCGATATTATTGATCTGGTGAACAGCAATGGCACAGACAAGGCGCTGGAAATTGGCGGGGATGATGGATCAGCGGCATTTGCTTCGGGTAAAGCGGCAATGTGGATCCAGGGACCGTGGTTTGCGGAAACGATTTTAAAATCTGATCCGAAGATGGAATTTGGAGTAGCACCTCTGCCGATTAATGACGATCCTAATGCGACCCTGATCAATCTGTCCACTTCGACTTCGCTGGCTGTATCCTCTACCAGCAAGAATAAGGAGGTTGCGCTCGATTTTGTTAACTATGTGTTGGACGACAAGGATTCGAGCGCATTCTATGAAGCATTGAAATTTAACCCCATCTCCAAAGTGCATACGTTTAAAAGCTATCCTTGGGTTAATGACGCTACCGAGTATGTGAAAGCAGGCAAGTCGTACCAAGATCCATCCATCCCGCAGGCGGTTAAGGATGAGGCAGGCAAATCGCTACAATCCTATTATGCTGGCCAGCTCTCGCAGGATGACGTCATTAAGGCGCTGGATAAGGCATGGAAATCGTATAACAAAGTGAACAAGTAGCGGTAACCTACAGAATGACATCGGGAGGGAGAGACTCCATGCCTTTTAAAATCTACAAAAAATACGTCATGCTGCTGGCGTTTACTGCTCCGGCACTAATCTTTTACGCCATCTTCCTGCTTATTCCAACGATCAGCGGTATGTACTACAGTTTTACAGACTGGAACGGATTGAATCCCAATTACAACTTTATCGGCTTGGGGAACTTTGTGGAATCCTTGAAGGAAGACCCCGATTTTCTCAATTCCCTTTGGTTTACACTTAAATACGTATTGGTCATGATCGTGCTGCAAAATGTACTTGCGCTAGTACTGGCAGTGTTGATTGAGTCACGCACACGCAGCAAAGGATTTTTTCGGACGATATTTTTTATGCCTAATATGATCAGTACTATTATTAGCGCATTTATGTGGACATTCGTTTTTTCCTCCGTGCTACCGCAAATCGCTGAAAAGACGGCCATCGCCTTTTTAGGTCAATCATGGCTGGGCGATCCAAAAGTATCCTTCTTTTCCATCATTATTGTCTCGCTCTGGAATGGTGTGGGATATATGATGATCATCTATCTGGCTTCGCTTCAGGGTGTACCACAAAGCTTGAAGGAGGCTGCTATTATTGACGGGGCGAACGCATTTCAGACATTGAGAAGTGTGACGCTGCCGATGATTACCCACGCGATTACGATCTGTTTCTTCCTGACACTTAACGGTGCCTTCAAGGTGTATGAGGTCGTGTACGGACTGACTGGCGGGGGACCGGGACGCAGTACACAGGTGATTACGATGAACATTTATGAGGAAGCGTTCTCCAACAACTTCCGCTATGGTTATGCGAGTGCTAAATCCGTTATTTTGTTCGCCATTGTGCTAATCTTTACTCTGATCCAACTGCGTGTCATGAAGAAGAGGGAGGTGGAGGCATGAGGCTGAAAAAAGCTAATTCCTTGCTGATCACGCTGATGTTGTGCGTGGGCGCAGTCGTGTCCTTCTTCCCGATCTACATGGCGGTCATTAATTCGTTTAAAACACAGGGCGAGATGTTTGCATCCTTTACGGCATTGCCGACGAAGCTTCACTTTGAAAATTACAGTCAGGCTTTTCATCAGACCCATTTGCTGAATAGCGCTCTGAATTCTACGATTATTTCTTTTATCGGTATTGGCGGGATCGTAGTCTGTTCGGCACTGGCAGGCTACAAGCTGTCTCGTACAAGTGGAAAACTGAGCAGTGCGATTTTCTTCCTGTTTGTTGCCTCCATGCTGGTGCCGTTTCACTCTATAATGATACCGCTTACACGAATGGCAAAGGATTTGTCTGTTCAAGGCAGTACGTACGGCTTGGCTTTGATCTATATCGGCTTGGGTGTGAACATGGCAATCTTTTTGTATCACGGATTCGTCAAATCCATCCCGCGTGAGCTGGAAGAATCTGCGCAAATGGACGGGTGCAATGAGTTCCAAACGTTCTTTCGCATTATATTTCCTTTGCTGCTGCCGATCACAGTCACGATTGCTATTTTGGATTTTCTGTGGATTTGGAATGACTTTTTGCTTCCACTTTTGATGTTGACGGATGTGAACCATTACACCCTGATTCTCTCGACCAATATGCTGTTTGGAGAGTACAACAAGGATTGGTCGCTTATTCTGGCCGCGCTCGTGCTGACTTCTATCCCGGTTATCCTGATCTATGCCTTCTTTCAGAAATTCATTATGGAAGGCATCGCGGAGGGAGCGGTTAAGGGATAAGGTGGAGACGGTGGGCAGGCGGATGGTACTACCTATCATCCCCATGACATAAATATCAAAGCCTTCCTATAATTAAGGAAGGCTCTTGTTTTGGAACGA
The DNA here is from genome assembly GCF_052921365.1 of Paenibacillus sp. T2-29. Lineage (NCBI taxonomy): Bacteria > Bacillati > Bacillota > Bacilli > Caryophanales > Paenibacillaceae > Paenibacillus > Paenibacillus sp. T2-29. The sequence continues at coordinate 57,488 of NZ_JBREVE010000012.1, forward strand.
CGCAGATCCAACTTTCACTTCGACAAACAGCTTATTATAAAAAATAAAAGCGAAATGATGATCAAAAATAGATAAATACTAGAAACTCGTCTTCCGATAAGAGCTCCAAAGTCTTCAGGATTTTTATAGCCAATGATTAAACTGGGAATAAAAAAAATACTGGATAGATAAATGGTGTAGTGAAACCTAGTATTATCAACACTGTTAGACCAGGCGGGCAATCCTAAAAAGGAAAGCAACTGATCTCCCAATATGTAATCGCCAAATTCAAAAGAAACAGCCATACCAAGAAGAGATAACAGCAGTGAAAGTGATCCACGGCCTATTTTTTTTCTGTTTTTTCTCACCAATGTAAAGATAATTAGTAAAATTACAATTGCTTGTATGCTGTAGGTCAATATCGTTAAGAACATGAAGTACCTCCTTGAACATCAGAATCGAATGAGCGAATGTCAATCTCGGGAGTGATTATACCATATTTTGTAATAACTTCATATACATTTCAATACGGAGTTCGATAGCGCAGCGGTCCATTTGGATCAAGTGAAGCAACAGTGATCGTAAGATCAAATGGAACGCGGAGCGGCCTTAGCCATACAATATTTCATCTGAATGTAAAAGGAGATGATTATGTTGGCTACCTTCTCGGCCGCGCTTCAAGTAAAAAAGCGGATGGCCAAGCGTGTCTTGAAAATGTCTGGTGTCCACGGCATTGGCGTAGGATACAGGGACCCTGCTCATCCCAAAAGGGGAGCCGCTGTCATTGTGTACACGGATCGTCTAGCGTCGGCCTCTACTGGACTCTTGTCGGCCACTGCCTTAGGAAAGAAATCGAACGTTCCTATCCGAATTGTAAAGACTGGAAAGATCAGAGCTAATGCCACGGACTACAGAGTGCGCATCCGCCCGGTCATCGCCGGCTACAGTGTCGGGACGATTGAAGGTTCCGGTACAACCGGACTCATCGTTTCCCCAACTGGAGAGCCGGCTACACGTTATCTTTTTAGCAATAACCATGTCCTCAATCCCTCCAATACAGACAATCGGGAAGCTACAATTCAACCAGGCGGAGCCGATGGGGGGACGGTTGCCCAGAATCGTATAGGACGACTGTATCGTTACGTGCGCTTAAATCCCACCGGAACGAACCTGATTGATGCAGCGCTTTCACTTCCGACCCGCAATAACCTGCTCAATCCGCGTTATGCTACAGTGGGAGCCATTCCGGGTCATGTTACCGCTTATCGCGTAGGAGAAAAATTGAAGAAGGTAGGGCGTACAACCGGGCGGGTTAATGGCACGGTAGAGTCCGTCTATACGGACCTGCAAATCAATTATGGTGGAGAGTTGGGCTTACTGACCTTCGAAGATCAGACGGTTATTAGAGGTACGACTCCTGTATCACTACCCGGGGATTCCGGCTCTGTATGGCTCAGACAGTCCGATAATTATGCAGCCGCGGTCAACTATGCAGGCACGGCAGATGGTCGCTTATCCATAGCCTTTCCGGTACAGTGGTTCATGCAGGTATTCAACACACGAGTAGCCCGCCCCAGCGGGGCAGGCAGGGTGCTCAGAGTAGATACAGGATCTTCCCCTCGCTCCTATACTAGACAACTCACCAGTGAGGAGCTTGTTCGCTTAAGACCAAGAACGACACGCATTAGAGGGAGCTAATTCCTCTGCTGATGGAAAAGCTGCCGCTGATTGTTTCGGTAAAGTGGTCGCTTTAAGAGGTTTCCATAGGAAGGCTCGTTTCGGAAGCATCATCTCCCCGGATTTCTCCCCTGATTACAGAATTAATATAAGAAATCCGGGGCGGAGGCGATGGGATGCATCAGCAAAAGTAATTCACGATACCAATCATTTACGACGCAAATATTTCACGGTACAAATCATTCATAATACAAATCATTCACAATCTAAAACGTTAATGGCATGAAATGAATGCATAGGTGTATTTTAATCTGCCCCCTCAGCATATGCTTGGACTCCCACATCATGGGCTGTAATGGTGCTGCTTGCCGAGGCCAAGCCTCTAATTTCCTGAGCGGTCAGAGCCCTGTTGTAAATGATCAGCTCATCTACCGCACCATTCAGATAAGGATCATCAAACTGGGATTTCCCAATGTAGTTCCAATCTGTCAGTCCAAGGCTGGAAGGCTTCAGCGTCATATTCGTGTTGCGGGTCGCCTCTATACCGTCCACATACATAATTCCTGTAGTGCCTGACAGAGTCACGGCAACATGCTTCCAGACCCCTGTCGCCAGTTCCGGGGCGTTCAGCTGCTGTTCCTCTCCGTTCCCCAAGACAGTGATGGCAAAACGCATACCTGTCCCTTCGGCCTTCGGGGTCAAAAACATATACCGATCTGTTCCTGCTCCAAAATCAAACAGACGAGCCCAGCCGTTATGCGTGTTCACTCGTACCCACGCGGCAATGGTAAAGTCATTGAGGCTGCTAACTATTCCGCTGGGCAGGCTGGCATAGGCGTCTGTACCGTTAAGGCGCAGAGCATTGCCATTCCGTCCCGCGCCCCACGAGCCGCCATTTACACTGGCCTGCTGCCCATAACCTGACGAATCGGCTGCGGTTGATCCGGCCGTTTCGTTAAATTCATAATGGGCTATAATGTCCCCAGCGGGAGCTGGATTGCCTGTACTGGACTGAATACGGATATCGTAGTTGGCTGCCGTACCGATATTCAGTCTGGCAGTAGTCGCAGCATTGTTAACAGCTGTGACTGAGCCGGTTTTTGTGCCGTCTACCAATACGTCATACGTACCTGCCGCGAGTCCAGTTATCGTAACAGCAGTCGTATGAGCTGTGCCTGGTGTCGTATTTTTCAACATCAGGCGGATGTTGTTCTTGGACTTGGATACGATGGCCAAGCTATATTGATCCCGGTTCAGCTCCAGACTCAGCTTCTGGGTGATCAGATGCAGACGTTGGAATACGCCGTCTTTTGGAGTAATCGTATAGCTGTTATTGCTTTCAGTAACGTCACAGCCATAGCCGAATAAGCCGAATATCGGATCGACAGCAACATCGGAGCTTAGGATTTTAATGGCTCCAAACAGCCCCAGATCAGCTTCCCCGGACATGCCGCGCCATCCGTTAAACAGAGGGCCGCCGTCCAGACCAAGGGCTCCGTAATTGCCCTTGCTTGCCTGATATGTCCACGATACTGCCCCGATATTGGCAGGATCAGAGCTGATCTGTCCCGAATTAATCGCCCCGATGTTCGCCAGCTTGGCGGCATAGGATAGACGCTGGTCCACTTCGGGATTGGACGAATAACGACGTGTCCAGTCGTCCATCGCATAGCCCGCCAGCGAGGTGGTGTACTGGAAGTTCCACCAATTTTCTCCGGTGATTGTGACCGGATCGGCGTAATAGTACCAGACAGGCATATGACCGCGTGCGGCGCGTGTTTTGGCATTGATTTTGCTCATCATCGTCGTATTGCCGTTCATTTTGGCAAGTGTATATACGGCCTCTTCGCCTGTATTGTCATAGTTGTACTCAGAGCCATAAGGATAGGTGGTGTTTTTGAAATTGTTGTACTTGGTAGCCATTTTGGCAATCAGGTCGTTAGCCTCAGTAGTCAATCCTTCTTCCTGAAGCGCCTTAATTATATCCGGTGTGGTCAGCTCACCCATAAGTCCTGTGTTCCAGTTATAAGCAACAGGGCCTTCATACAACGCTTTAAAAATACGGTAAGCACGTAGCAAATATGTGTTTTTGCTATTGCGATAGCTGATCAGGTTGGGATACAGCTTGGCAAGTTTATACATGCTGAAAAACGTATTATAGATGTGCGGATAGGCATAGCCCCGGTACGTTGGTGTCGTATTAGGCTGCGGCATCAGGAAATCGGGGACCAGATAATCGGTATGATGGCCTTCCATCAGATTCGTCCAGATAGCCACCTCCAGATAATCATCGACTGCTTTGATCTCAGAGGCTACGGGCTTCTGGACATTTTTCTCCGCCAGAAACTGGCCGTGAGTTAATCCCCAATCATCGCCCCAGCCCCAGTAGCCAGCAAAGCTGTTGCGTTTGGCCTTATATTGCATCATCCAATCGTCAAACACCTTGTCCCTCAGATCGCCAGGCACATTCCATTGCGTGCTGTTGACCATGAAAGTGGAGTGACGCTGAAGTGCAGTGTCAACTGGCTCAATGGCATAGAACTGGAGAACGGTTTTTTCGCCGTTACCGTAGTTGACCGTAATATTGTTGTGACCCAATCGTCCTAGTGTAAGTTCATATATTTTGTGGTTTGTAGGGGCATTTTCCAAATAGTTGATGGTCGTTTCGGAGGGATACTGCGCTGTGACAGAGGTAATGGATTTACGGGTATGCAGATCGAATTTAGCCTTGAGATTGGTCGGGACAATCATACCCGGAACCACAGTCACATCCACATGTCCCTCGCTGTATAGCCTGTCCTTTACAGCCTGCTCGTCTGCTACCTTGTAGAATTTAAAGGCATACGTTTTGCTTTCACCAGGGGCCAGCGACAGACTGGTGCTCCCGAGATAACCACGGTTGGTGCTTTTGATGACATTGGAGTGGATATAGAACACATTCAGTCCCTCAGACCAGACACCTTGCTCCATAGCCCATGTACTGCCTGGATGCTCCTCGACTCTCCAGTGATCCTGATATTCGAGACCAGCACCCGTTGAGGCATCAGGCAGAAGCAGGATATACGGTCCGATGCCGCTAGGTCGTCCAGCGGTAATAAAGGAGCTGTGATGACCTACAAAGGAGTGAGAGAGTACCCTGGTTTCATAGATTTGTTCGTTATTGCCGCTGGGCCAGTATTCGTTAAAAGGTAGCGGCAGCCCCCAATCTCCAATTTCCAGTGTTTGATTAGAGGTATTCGTTACTTTCATTTGCCAATGTAAATAGTCGTTAACCAACGAATAGGTTTCATGTAAAGTGAAGTTGCGTATTCCCTGATGGTTTGAGGAATTTTGATAGGACACCTGGACACTGTTACCAGAAGAGGTAATCTGGCGCGCATCAGCAGAATTGCTTGTCCATGACCGAGTCCAGGCCCCGTTACCGAGACGATAGGTGAACATAAGTTCACCCAGCCACTGATGATCTAACGTATTTTGCTTAGGTGCGTTAGAGCCGTTCAAGACATAATTCGTATTGAAGGTGTCTCCTGTCAGACGTAAGGAAGAGATATCCCCATAATTCCCGATCGAGATGGAGAATATTTGATTAGATAGCTGTACTGCCATGCTATCAACCTCCTAACAAAGGTTCGTGAGTGTACTCACATGTTAATATATGTGTCAAAAATACTTTTGCTACCTTATGCGCGAGAATTAATAGAAAATAGATTCATATAGATGTCCTAGAAGTCTATTCATAGTGGAGGTAGAGGTATCATGAAAAATAAAATGGAGTCACCGAAGATTCCTGCGGACTTACCCATATTAAGTGAAGAAATACGCTTCATACAATCCAAAGACGAACTTAGTGTGGGGGCAGTAGAGGAAATCATGTTGGACAATATCGAAGCAGTTAAAGTTTCATTAGAGAAGATGACTTTTAAAAATGTAACTATCACAGAATCGTCATTGCCAGAAAGTGAATGGACAGACGTCATTTTTGATAAATGTGATCTGTCTAATGTTAATTTTTCCGGTTCCTTTATCCATCGCGCAGAGTTCAGAAATTGTAAATTGCTTGGAACGGATTTTTCGAGAAGCAGATTCCAAAACGTTCGTTTTCTGGATTGCTTAGGGGATTATTCGATGTTCCGTTTTGCGAATTTCAAGCAAGTTGGTTTTGAGGATTGTTCTTTGATAAGTGCAGATTTTTATCATTTAACACTACAAAAAACCTCTTTTGCCCGTTGCAATCTGGATCAAGCCATCCTGTCGGGGTCCAAGCTCAAGGGGGTAGATCTCAGTGATTGCGAATTTGATGGAATACAAGTGGAGATAGAAGACTTGAATGGCTGCATCATCTCCCCGCATCAGGCTTCGTCCTTTGTGGGCCTTTTGGGGCTAGTGATCAAATAAGGGGTTCCTCACTGATTTTTAATACGGTCTCATGTCTAGCGCATGCTGTTTCCACCATTAACAAAAAAAGATCCGCCTAAGCGGATCTCTTGCATTTATTAATAGCTTATTTTTTTTTAATAACCGGCCGTACAGGCTTCGTTGTCAAGACATTAAGCGCGTCACGCACTTCTGTGGCAAAAACAAGCGGCTTTTCTACTTTTTCAAAGTGGATGTACCAAAGGTTGGGGTTATCGAATAGCCAGTGATTGTGCAGTGCCGTCACTTTGATATCATGTTTACGAAGTCGAGAAATAAACGGATTAATTTCTGCGGTTAAAATCACGGTTTCGCCAAGACATAATCCTTTTCCGTTACGGCCAATACTTTCGAAAGAAAAAGCTTGGGGTATTGCAAGAAAGGATCTGGTCCTTTTCCCCAAAATGATTGGCTTGATGTTGTTTCTGACTGCAGATGCAGTACAAACTCCGTTAATGATCTGAGGTGTTGCTTTTAATATATCGGCAAACGTTTACAAAGTGGACTAACTGCCATTTCTCTCACTCCAATTCTTTTAATTTACTAGCATCATATGAAAAAGTAAGGGAATGGAAAGGGCAAGTCTTCTTTATCGTTAGTCTAATTTGCTATATATAAAGTGCGAATGGAGCACCCTTTTAAAGCTTCAGCTTTGCTCCGTGATACTTATGTTTGATACGATCCCAGGCCTGGCACAGACGCTTAACACCTTCGATAATTTGCTGCTCCGTTAAGTGGGCAAAGTTAAAGCAGGCTGAAGGAGGTCCTGGTGTCAGTTGGTAATCTGCGGCATCACGCCATGTGACTCCATAAAATCGTGCCATCTGCATCAAATGATGATACGGGGCAGGTCCATGCTTCCAGATGGCATAGGCGTGTAAACCACAATCGTTCTGATGCCAGTGAAACAGTTCACTCAACGGCTGTATTTCATGCTGGAACACGTCGTAGCGTGATCTGTATATTCGAGTCATCCGCCGCAAATGACGAATGTAGTCTCCGCGTATCATAAAACGTGCCAGTGCACGCTGTTCCAAGCGGGCAGGCGGCAGGGGGTCGTATAGTCGTTTGGCAGCAGTAAGCGCTTGGGCCAACTCCACAGGCAGGATGGCAAAACCGAGTCGAAGGCTGCTGAACATACTTTTGGAAAAGGAACCGACATAGATGACACAATCCGCGTGGTCTAATGCTTTTAACGGTTCAATGGGACGTCCTGCCCAGCGGAATTCACTGTCATAATCATCCTCAATAATCCACGCCCCCTTGGACGCTGCCCATTGCAAAATATGTTGACGGCGTGTTAATGGCAATACAGCACCGGTTGGAAACTGCCGTCCAGGCGTAACAAACAGGAGCTTGGCATCCCAATCCTGTGGAATAATTCCATGCTGATCCAGTTCAACAGCGTGTATCTGTCCGCCTGAGGCAGTTACTGCACGATAGATGCCGGAATAACAGGGATTTTCCAGTACAATGTTATCTTGTTCATGAATAAGCAGCTGACTTAGTAACGTGATCACTTCCATGGAACCGCTGCATAATACGACTTGTTCGGGGGTGGCCGTAATTCCGCGTGTTCTGCCAACATGATGACAAATTGCTTCACGCAGCCAGTTATCACCGTTCACTAGTGCAGGCATCGAGCCATCCGAGGGCTTTTGCAGATCTTTGCCGGCGGCAGCCAATGCACTTTTCCATGCGATCTGTGAGCTACCCTCCAATATAACTTCTTCTGCTTGAAAAGAAATCAAAGGCTGGTGTGCACCATCTCTATCTGTAGCATACACAGGAGTCGAGTATAAGGCTCGTTCCCTTTCGATCTGCATTATTCGTTGTCCCCATGCTGACAGAGCAGGGGCTTTTTGTTTTGTATTAGGTGAGTTTTGGTTCTGCTGGTCGATTAGAGATTCGTCTGGCAGCATTGCGGTCTGTTCCATAACAAAGGTTCCTCTGCCTACTACCGAATTCACATATCCTTCTGCCAACAGCATATCGTATGCTTCTTTAACACTCCCGCGCGAAATTCCATACATCACAGCCAGATCGCGACTGGAAGGCAGGCGCATACCGCTGGCAAGGGAGCCAGTGAGAATTCCCTCTCGAAGAGCGTGATACAATGCCAAGTATTTCAAATGATATATTTGAATCGCACGCTGATAAGCAATCGTAATGTCCATACTTTTCTCCTTATATTGGACCAGTCATTTTCGTTTATATTGGGTCTTTTTAATAATCCATTTTCAACATAATCTGAAATATATCGTTGGTCAATAGATGGAAGGAGAGTTCCCTATGAGAAGAAAGGAATTTACGGTAGAAGAACTAGAGGAAATAGAGCAGTTTCTAAGCGAGGTCAGTTTCGGATTTTTAGGCATGAACAGCGAGGATGGTTTTCCGCGTGTGGTTCCCTTGAATTTCGCTTATGGAAATGGCGTTTTTTATATTCATGGCAGCCGTGCTGGAGAAAAGATGGAACGGATGAAAGAGGATAATCGGGTTACTTTTTCAGCTGCCAAAGAGTATGCGCTCATTCCATCTTATTTTACAGATGAACATATGGCATGTCCTGCGACTTCATTTTTTAAAAGTATTACCGTGCGTGGTCATGCGGAGCATGTAGTGGATTTGGAAGAAAAAGCATCAGCATTTTCCATTTTTATGAGTAAGCTGCAACCGGAAGGCGGGTATGACACGATTGATGCCAACGATTCTCGGTATGCCTCACGTTTGAAAGGGGTCGCTCTGATCAAAATTGTACCCGAGGAATGGACTGCCAAGTTTAAATTTGGACAAAATGTTAAAGATCAGGAGCGCCAGCAAATTATCGACGGCTTGCAACAACGGGGGCTAGATGATGATCTGATAACAATTGAAATGATGCGTAAATATTGTCCTCATCATTGATATATGTATAACGCCAACATAAAAATTTGATTTCGATATACTCACTCCTGCTCGCTCATCCATCTAATTGGTTAATTATACCTCGTAGGGAGATGCCCTTGATTTTCCAAAACCTTCAGTTCTTCTGTATTAGGACTTTTGAAGGACAGGTATATATCATCCTCAAGCCCGTTGTTCTTACTGCAAAGGAATTTTATAATACGATAGATTTGTGGCGTAAGGGGGCAAGACCGTGATGAGAGCGGGAGTCAGAAGTCGGGAAAGTCGACGGTTGTTACTGGAAGCGGGGGCTGAAGAGTTCGCTCAGACGGGGTTTTATCAGACAAAGGTAAGTTCGATCGCGGCGCGTGCAGGATTGACGCAGCCGGATTTTTATATTCATTTTGAAAGCAAGGAACAGATGTATGAGGAGCTTGTGGAGAGCTTTCGTACTTTGGTGAATGAGACAGTACAGAGCATGAAGGTAGACCCGGATCAGAGCGAGACTGAAATTTTGAGACGGGGACAAGTGTTTCTGGAGGCTATTTTTCGCGTGTTGTCTAATAATCCGGCGATCACTCGTGTCGGATTTTACCAGGCAGCAGACTCGGTGCGCATTAAGGCGGAAATGGCGGAGCACATCAAAAAACATCTGATGGCAGCACAACGATGGGGTTCCTGCCGTGAGGAACTGGACCCTGAACTGACAGCAGAATGCGTGATCGGTTTGATAGAACGGCTGACGTTAACGAAATTGCTGCCTGGGCGCGAAAGTCCGTCTGTTCTTGCCATGCAGGCACGAAACCTACTGTATCGTGGTATGCTGGCATCCGAAGGATACGGAACCGTAGAATCTTAACCCACATTTGGGCGTCAGGCGCGGCATTTGTCCCTATCATGGACGGTAACATAAGCATAAGATGCTCTTGTAAACCATGAAGGGAGGAATCACCATGTCTGGAGTAGGCGCTGGTTATGGAGCTTTTACATCTACAGGAGCGATTCTAGTACTTTTCATTCTGCTCGTTATTATTTCCAAAGCATTCGTTATCTAATTCTCAGCTCAAGAATTTGATTTCGGGCGATTTGTTGTAATCGACAGAGGGAGGAGGAATTCTGAGATGGGTGAAGTAGAAAGAGGTTGTGGCGGTGGCGGTTATGGCATGTTTACTTCCACTGGTGTTATTCTGGTACTCTTCATTTTGCTGGTTATCATCACACGTACTATTTTCATCTAAAGCGATATTCATGGGCTTGAGCGCCGATGTTTCGGGTCTATGACCATGCAATCCCAAATAGGAATCGCCTCTAATAGAGGCGGTTTCTTTTTGTTTTAAAGTTGACGTTGACGTTAACGTTATATAGGCGTAGTATTTATATATAATCTTTTTCATAAGGTGGGTGTCATGGTTACGTATAAAATTGATGAGGTCGCGAAACAAAGCGGTTTGACCAAGCGAACTATTCGTTATTATGAGGAAATCGGCTTATTGCCCTCCCCGCAGCGCAGTGAAGGAAATATGCGGCTGTATACGCAGGAGGATGTGGATCTACTAAAAAAAATAGTGAGTGCCAAGGAAGTGCTTGGTTTTTCTTTGCAAGAGCTTCAGCGTTACATGTCCGCAGCGGAAATGCTCAAGGGGCAGCGGGAGGAATATCGCGAGCGGACGGAGCATTTGCAACCAATTGAGCGACGGGCCATGTTGGAGGATATGGAACGTACGCTGAACGAACAGTTGGAATTAATGGAGGGGAAAATCAACAGTATCCGTATGCTCCAGACTGAATTGGAAGAGCTGCGGATCAGGGTTCGTGAACGCAAAATCCTTTTGGATGAGGAACTTGAACACGACCCATCATAACAAGAACATTTACATTCAGATGTGGAGGTAACATCATAATATGAGTTCACAACATGCATTACCTGAAGAGTTAAAAGAACGCTCAGGCTTGCTGTCTCAACCTAAAGCCGTATGGGCGGTCGCCTTTGCTTGTGTTATTTCATTTATGGGTCTTGGATTAGTCGATCCGATTCTTCCGGCCATTGCCGATCAGCTTCATGCTACGAAAAGCCAAGTGTCATTGCTGTTTACCAGCTATAATCTGGTGACAGGCGTTGCGATGCTGATTACGGGCGTCGTATCAAGTCGATTGGGTGTCAAATGGACGCTACTAACCGGGATTTTATTTATTATTGTGTTTGCCGGATTGGGCGGTACGGCCAATACAGTTGGCGGAATTGTAGGCTACCGAGCAGGCTGGGGTTTGGGGAATGCTTTGTTTATCGCAACAGCGTTATCTGCGATTGTTGGTCTGTCCACTTCTGGAACAGCTAAAGCGATTATTTTGTATGAAGCGGCTTTGGGCCTCGGGATTTCAGTCGGCCCGCTGCTAGGTGGTGAGTTAGGTTCCATTTCCTGGCGTGGTCCGTTTTTCGGTGTAGCCGGACTGATGGTAGTGGGATTTTTGTTCATTACGTTTATGTTGCCTTCGATTCCAAAGCCCAAAAAACGTGGCTCCATTGCCGATCCGTTCAAAGCGCTTAGTTATCCAGCTTTACTCACGCTCGGCATTGTGGCGTTGTTATACAACTTTGGATTTTTTACGTTGATGGCGTATTCTCCATATGTAATGCATTTAGACGAGCATGGTTTGGGTTACGTGTTTTTTGGTTGGGGAATTATGCTGGCCTTTACCTCGGTGTTTGTAGCACCAAAGATTCAAGCACGCTTGAGCGTGGTATCTTCCATTAGTATCATGCTGACGCTATTTGCCATTGATTTAGGTGTTATGGCGATTGGGACGGTAGCTGGTTCGCCAACGACTGTCATTGTCGCCGTCATTGTAGCTGGTATTTTTCTGGGGATTAATAATACATTGATTACCACTGCTGTTATGCAGGCTGCTCCAGTGGAGCGCTCGACAGCATCTGCGGCCTACAGCTTTATGCGTTTTTTGGGCGGGGCCATTTCGCCGTGGCTTGCAGGGAAGCTGTCAGAGTGGTACTCAGCAGAAACCCCGTTTTATTTTGGAGCATTGATGGTACTGATTGGTGTAGCTGTGCTGATCGTACGTCGTCGACATATGCAGGATATTCAGGTAGATGCACACTAACATTGAACTTCTGGGGAGGAAAAGAATATGAGCGAATTCAAACAGATTCTGGTCGCGATTGATGGTTCGGAACACGCTATGAAGGCATTGGAGACAGCCAAAACGTTGTCCAAGCAGCTTCAGGGAAACCTGCATCTGTCCGTATTGCATGTAAATCCGACTTTATCCATGAATGAGCCCCCGGTTGGGATTGATGTGGATGAGCGGATCGAAGAGGAAGGTCGTCATATTCTGGAGCCTGCAGCCGACTATTTGAAGGACGAGGGCATTTCGTACCGTATGCTGGCGGGTCATGGTGATCCGGCGAGTGTTATTTGCGAGAGTGCAAAGCAGGAAAAGGCGGATATGATCATTATGGGAACACGGGGACAGGGACTTGTTTCGGAGCTGATCCTGGGTAGTGTGAGTCATCATGTGATTCAGCATGCACCTTGTCCGGTACTGACGGTAAAATAGATGTTAAAAGGAACATTGATATAGAGAAAAGGAGGAAAAAAGCATGCAGCAGCATTTATTTATTGGTGGTGAATGGCAAGTAGCTTCATCATATACGACACTGAAATCACCGTATTCTGGGGAAGTCATTGCTGAGGTAGCAGGGGCCACTGCTGAGGATGCCAAGACCGCTATTCAGGCCGCATCTGATGCACGTGCAGAGATGCGGGCCATGCCAGCGCACCGGCGGTCAGCTATTTTGGAGAAGCTGGCTGACCTGCTGGAAGAGCGGCGTGAGGATGCAGCACGTATCATTGCACGCGAAGCGTCCAAGCCATGGAAGGCTGCGCTCGCGGAAGTTGATCGGACCGTGCAAACCTACAAGTTCGCAGCCGAAGAAGCCAAGCGCATTCATGGGGAAACCATTCCGCTAGATGCAGCACCGGGCGGCGAGGGCCGAATGGCCTACACGCTTAAAGAACCTGTCGGGGTAGTAGGAGCTATTACACCATTTAATTTCCCGATGAACCTGGTCGCTCATAAAGTGGGCCCTGCGCTGGCAGCAGGCAATACGGTCGTATTGAAGCCTGCGGAGCAGACACCGCTGTCGGCTTACTTGATCGCGGAACTGCTGGAGCAGGCCGGGTTGCCTGTGGGCGCTCTTAACGTGATCAGCGGCGATGGTAAAACCATTGGCGACGTACTGGTCACTGATCCGCGCGTTAGCTATATCACTTTTACCGGTAGTCCGGCGGTCGGTACAGAAATTCGCTCCAAGGCTGGCTTGAAGCGGGTCACGCTGGAGCTGGGTTCCAACGCGGCTGTTATTATTGACCGTGATACGGATGTGGACGCGGTCATCGACCGTTGTGTAAGTGGAGCCTTTGCCAATCAGGGGCAGGTATGTATCTCGGTTCAACGTATTTACGTTGTCGATGGGCTGTATGATACATTTGTATCCCGATTTGTAGAGGCGACTCAACGTTTAAAAATTGGAGATCCGCTAGACCCGGACACGGACGTATCGGCGCTCATCTCAGCCAAGGATGTCGAGCGTGTTCGTGAGTGGCTGGAGGAAGCGGTCCAAGCAGGTGCGAGGATCGCTCTGGGTGGCCATGCTGAAGGAGGGATTCTGGAGCCAACCGTATTGCTCGATGTGGACCCGACTTCCAAGGTATCCTGCCGCGAAGTGTTTGCCCCACTTGTGCTGATTCATTCCGTTAGCTCTGTAGATGAGGCTGTGAATCATGTGAATAATTCAATTTATGGCTTACAGGCGGGAATTTACACACGTAATATCACGACCGCGCTGGATGCAGCGGACAAGCTTGAGGTGGGAGGCGTGATGATCAATGACATACCAAGCTTCCGTGTTGACCATATGCCGTATGGCGGTGTGAAGCAAAGTGGCACCGGACGCGAAGGTGTAAAGTACGCTATGGAAGAAATGCTGGAAACCAAGCTGATCGTTATTAAACGGTAAATAGCTATAGAAGCCTATCTGATGGACATAGATAATACGTTTTACGTATATCTGCTCATTAGATGGGCTTTTTTTTCTCATTATTTGCGCGAATGTCAGATGAAAATAAAGTGTTAGACTGAAAAATATTTGGTTAAAGCGTATTTAGCTTGAGTTTTAGACCGTTGGAACTGTTCCACCGTCAATATTATATTCACTTCCTGTAATAGAAGCGGCCCGGTCAGATACCAGAAAAGCAACAAGCTCAGCGACTTCTTCTGGTAGTCCTGGACGACCAATTGGAATTCCTCCCAACGAGTCCATTAGTTGCTTTAATGCACTTTCTCGGTCGCCTGTCGTCTCAGCCATCCGATCAATCAAACTTTGTGCTGCCTTCGTTTCGATAAAGCCTGGTGCAACTGTATTAATACGAATGCCTTGAGGCGAAAACTGCTTGGATAATCCTTTGCTGTAAGTAGTTAAAGCTGCTTTAGCCGCAGCATAAGCCAATGTTGCATCATATAGAGGCAAGCGACGTTGAATGGATGAAATATGAATAATAACACCTGAACCCTTTTCCACCATAGCCGGCAGCAATCCCCGGTCTAAACGAACGGCAGCGAACAGATTGGCGTTAAAAGTTTGCTGCCAATGCTCGTCCGTCAAGACAAGAGCTCCCCCGGATGGGGCTGACGAGCCTCCAACATTGTTGACAAGAATATCTACACCGCCTAGGCGCTCAAGAACACTGTTTACCACTTTATCTACACCTTCAGGCGTACTAATATCGGCTGGAATAAATAGGTCCGGATTTTCTAAATTAACTGGAGTAGTTCGAGCCGTAGTTATTACAGTAGCACCTGCAGCCTTAAGTCTCTTAGTAATAGCCTCTCCCATTCCTTGGGTACCGCCTGTGACCAAGGCCTTTTTGCCTTTAAACTCACTTAAAATGCTTTCTAATTGAAAACTCATGTAAATAATTCCTCCTAATTTTGACAATGTGGTTGAGAAATACCTCTAGGTATCTCTACTCCGGGTTCACTTGTTTTGCGAACCTTACAAACTATCGACAATGATACCCCGGTACCGCCCTCCGCGCAGTCGATGCTTTAGGGCTTTTTGATAGGCTGGACTAAAGTACCAAGCTTGTGCTTCCTCAAAAGTGGGGAATTCCAAGATGGCCAGCCCTTCAATATCGGGTCCTTCGAGGACCTGGTATGCGCCATACATTGCTAGGGGGTTGACGGAATGTCCCGCCAAACCTGCCGGTGCCAACTGAGAATAGAGTTGGAGTTCAGTTTGATCGGTACTCTGTTCACGTATAAAAACAACATAAGCGGGCATATACGTTTTCCCTTTCTTATTTTTTAATTTCTTTATGGAAGTGTAATAATCAGTTCTTTAATTTTATTGTTGTTTACTAGAAATTGATGTTTAAGTAGAAGTGGGTCGGGAAGATTCGATTTATCAAAGTCTCCATCTACTTTCGCAATTACGACGATGGTATTATTAATGTCATCCATATCCACGATCTCGAAGGTGACATTGGGATTTGTTCGCTGATGTAAAGTAAGTTTCTACTGCTGGTGGCAGGGATCTATGTGGATTCATTGATTCTTCAACCTCCTATGGTGAGTATGTTGTGAGCGATAACTTCAAACTCATCATAGCAGTAATAATATGACTACATGATGTCATATTATAGAGGATCATTTAAATTTCTTTTCATCGTTTCTAAATGAGACAATATTCTTGTACATACTTGTTCGGGGCTAACCTCTATAAGGAGGGGACCAAAGGATAGCAGATAACTGTCCAACCAATTGCCTACAGGAAATTGTGCCGTGACGGTATAAGAGCCGTCTTCCCTCTGAGTAATTGTTTTCTCGGCAAATTCATCGTATACGCGGTAAGCTCCTTTAGCAGAAATGTGAAGAGTTACTTCAATAGTATGAAGCAAGTCGTTCATCTTTGTATCTGTAGCTGCTACGACTGTTCTTGGCTCATAACTAATTTCGGTAACTGCAATCTCTTTCATTCGGCTTATCTTAAATACACGATAACTTTCGGTATTTAAACAGTAACCTTCCACATACCAGGATTTATCTTTAAACAAGAGCTTGGCAGGTTCGATGCTACGATAACTCTGTTCCCCGGCGACGTTATAATAGCGGAACTTTATAACACGGTTTGTGATTATTGCGTTGCGTATAAGAGTGAATAGCTGTCTCTGGCTGTTTTGGCTTCCCCATGGCGAAAAATCTACTTCGATCCAGTTTCCCATTTCTTTTTTAAAAAGCCTACTCAACTTGTTTAGCACTTCTTCTACCTGTGGGATGGTAGCTGTAGCCACACTCTGAAGGGCCATTAAGATATCATCTTGTTCCTGCTCGGACAGTAAAGAGGTGTTAAAGACATAACCCTCCATCAATGATATTCCGCCACCCTTGCCTCTACTGCTGTAGATGGGAATCCCAGCTGCGCTTAAGGCATCTATGTCCCGATAAATTGTTCGTGTGGAAACCTCAAAATGCTCTGCCAATTCATCAGCAGTCACTTTTTTCTTATGGAGTAACATATAAACGATTTCAAAATGTCTGCTTAACGGCATAAGCTTCACCTCACTCGGTAGCATACACCTTATAACATGACATTATAAAGTCATATTAAGTGATTGCTCTACATCACACCCTAATGGGCATCAACTGGGGGACTTTATTTTCTTTGGACAGCGATAATAACACTGCCTTGGATCAGATCTTTTTACAATCTTTTATATAAAGTTGAACCAAAAGCACTTGCAAAATAAAAAGGAATAAACTATACTGAGGCCAGTTAATTAGTGATTGATCAATTACTAATTGATTAACAAGCAACGAGGTAACATTCATGAGCTGAGTAAGATACTGCTTCAAGTTTACTAAACGTATCTTTATTGGAACTATGGATTGATAAAGATTCAGTTAGATGAAGAAGTATGAAGCTAAGTAATTGATCAATCACTCATTTTATCTGTAAATGGAGGAGAAAAAGATGAAACATCTTATTATTTACGCGCATCCATCTGAGGGAAGCTTTAATCATGCAATTTTGACCACTGTAGTGCAGGGGCTAAAGCAAAAAGGACATGATGTGGTGGTTCGTGATCTGTATGATATCGGCTTTCAACCTGTAGTCAGCAGTAGCGAGATTATTGGAGGAATCGGAGAAGATATTGTGCGGGAACAGCAGTTTTTGCAATGGGCAGAGGTGATCACCTTTATTTATCCGATTTGGTGGACGGGGATGCCAGCCATAATGAAAGGGTATATTGACCGCGTATTCTCTTACGGATTTGCTTACAAATATGTAAACGGGGTGCAGATGGGACTGCTCAAGGGGAAGAAGGTCATCATCCTCAACACACAAGGGAAATCACATGCGGAATATGCCAGCAATGGCATGGATCAAGCACTTCGCTTGACGTCCGATAAAGGTATATTTGAATATTGCGGACTTGACGTTATGTATCATATATTTTTCGAGTCGGTACCCCAATCCGATGAAGATACACGTAAAGAGTGGCTTTACCAGATTGCAGACATGGCCAGCAAGGCTTAATGAAAATGTGTTCTCAGGAAAGAAGGCAACGCGTGCATCTGCAGGCGTTGCCTTCTTGCTCGCTGCAATATTGAATGTGTTCCAATCAACACTCGCTCATGGCAAGCATCAATTTGCTACACTAAGGTATGGGTATTAGTTTTTCCGATTTTTCCGATTAGCACTATGAGATCCTCTGGAGGGCCATTGTGACCCGCTTCCCTGACCGCCACCTTGCCCATGAGGAGGCCACCACTGCGACCCACCGCTCTGACCGCCGCCTTGCCCATGAGGAGGCCACCATTGAGACCCACCGCCCTGGCTGCCGCCTTGCCCATGAGGCTGCCAATGCGACCCACCACCTTGACTGCCGCCCTGCCCATGAGGCTGCCAATGCGATCCACCACCTTGACCGCCGCCTTGGCCACCGCTTTGTCCTGCAACAGAAGGCATACTTGGATAGGGACCTTGTGCCTGACTGATTTGAGTAACGTCAATATAAGACTGTGTGCCGTTAGGATATAGCACTAGCATTGATTTATTAGCGGGATCTACGCTTTTTACGAAAGCAACAATCTGTTGACCATTCACAGTAAATATCCCCCATAAATTAACAAAATTACTCACTTCAGTAGTGGTTGGAAAAAAACCAACCGGTCCCATCGAACGATTAGAAGTATGTTTTGACAAGGTGTGTATCTCTCCTTTAAATTGAATTTTGCAACATCATATGTGCAAACGTACTCGTTGGAATGGGCAATGTTCCTACAAGATATTTTCTTGAAAAATTCATTGTCCCAAAAAAGTACAAAAAGGAGCATTTTTGCAACGATCCCTATTGTCAGCCCGTTAATTAAAAAAGGCAGCCAATCCTTTCTGGACGGCTGCCTTTTTATTTTTGAAGTTGACTTCAATAAAATGAGAGATTACTCATTTTTAGTTCTGTAAGGACATTTTATTTTTAGGCTTACTTCACTAATAAATGTTGACCCCAATAGCAGGATAGCGCCGAATATTTGAAATAACGTCATACTTTCGCCTATCACAAGTGCTGAAATCAATAATGAGGTTAGGGGATCTACATAACTTAATATAGCGATGCTTTGACCACCTATACCTTTCATTCCGGAAAAGAATAAGTAGAACCCCACGCCTGCATGCAGGATACCTAATATCAAAATGAGGATAACGGAATTGCCTGATAACTGATATATTCCTAATTTCTCTTGAGTAATAAAAAGAACAGGAATCAAGAATATCGATGATAATAATAGTTGTACAATCGTGATTTCCAGTCCATTCATATTCCTAATAAATTTGTTGGTCAAAGTCAGAATTGCGTAAAAAGTTGCCGCAATAAGTCCATATACGATACCAATCAAATGATTGCCGTCTTCTCCGTTACTCGCGCTCTGTAAAATTAATATCAACCCGAAAAGGGCAGCACAGGCGCATAAACATTTTTTTAGGGAGAGCTTTTCTTTAAGCATAATAGGTGACATCCCGATTACCAAAACAGGAGCGAAATAGTAACTTAAAGCGGCATTAGCGATTGTTGTTTCCTTGTAAGACTGAAAGAGAAAGACCCAATTTAAGCTCAAGGCGATGCTTGCAAGTAATAATGCAAGAGCATTCTTTTTTATGTTAGGCCAAGATACTTTATTCTTGGTTATGATGGAGATTCCGAACAATAACAAACCGCCAATCAGACTCATGAATAAAGCTATTTCAATTGAACTCAAATCGATATACTTTGCAAAAACGCCAACTGCACCGAAAATCACCATAGACAAAACAAAATATACTTTTTCTTTCATTTTTTTCCCGCTTTCTACTAATATGATGGTTAGACCGACAGGATCTAGTCTGCCCTTGCATACAGTAGAATCTATGGAAAAGGAACATCAAACTTCATGTAGATACCTTCACAGTAGATCCTACTGTTGTGGTTCTACTGGGGGGGCTATAAAATTATACATTTTTATCCTCCTTCAACAGTGGATTCATTCTTATAAGTCCTAGCATGTTTTTTTAGTATAACACACGAAATTTAACTTGATTACGCTATAAAATACCATATATCAATTCCGTTAATCCCTCCGATAATTTAATGAGTTGTAGCCAAATTTTTGCACATACCCGGAGATGGATCGTTACAGAATTATTCATTCTTCGATGTCATCATCGTTAATGAAATACGAGGACAGACATACTTATCGCATCAAGATCATCATCCGGCTTTAACATGTGCAATCACTGAGGATTGCGCATAGTCTAAATATTCAGCAGCTTTTTTTAAAACCTCTTATTAAAGGTTATAAGGTGACGAAGCTCAATGTAACAACCGCATTTAGACAACAGCGCTTATTTTATAGATGAAAAAGCCATTAAATAGCGGCTTCTAGGGGTATCAATTCAGATCATCCGATAGTACTTAAAGCCAGACCCATGAAGAGAAGAGGGTATCCTTAACGGGATATCCTCTTCCGTCCTATTTACTATTTCCAGTAAATTTTATTCATTTGGGTATACAACGACCTTCAAACATTCGCTTTTATAGTTTAGTGCACGCTCCATTGCTTCATAGGTTTGCTCCAATGGATATTTATCAGTGATTAGTACCTTAGCGTCAATACTACCTGACGAAAGGAATTCAATCCCCTTCGGATAGGTGTTGGCATAGCGGAAAATACCGTAAATATCTATCTCGTTATCCGCTATGAAAGGAACATTGAAAGGAATATCCGCCTGTGCAGGAAGGCCGACAATTGCCATCTTGCCTCCGCGTGCCAAACTACCAAGTGCAGATTGGAGTGCTTTAGGATTACCTGCAGTCTCCCAAGCTGTATCTACACCATGACCGTTAGTGATTTGTTTGATTTCTTTCTCCGCATCCTGCTCCAACACATTGATGAGATGTGTAGCTCCCATCTTCTTGGCAGCTTCAAGGCGGAGAGGCTCAAGATCGGTTACAATGATTGTCGAAGCACCATAAGACTTAGCAGCGGCTACAGCCATCAAACCGACAGGTCCCATACCCATAATTGCAATAGAAGATCCAGGCTGCAATTGGGAGCGGGCAGCCGCATGGATGCCTACCGAGAATGGTTCAACCAGAGCCGCCTCTTCGTAGGTCAGGTTATCAGGGATCTGGAATACAAAATCCTCTCGCATTTTAAGATATTGAACAAAGGCCCCATCAAACGGAGGGGTTGCCAGAAACTCTACCTTAGGACACAAATTATATCTGCCAGACTTGCAGGCCTCACATTTGCCACAGGTCACGCCCGGTTCAATCGCCACACGGTCTCCGACCTTGAAGCGACTTTCATTGGATCCAACAGCCACGATATCCCCAGAACATTCATGTCCGAGAATGAACGGTTTCTCTACGACATAGTTACCGATTCGTCCATGCGTATAATAGTGCAGATCAGAGCCGCAGATGCCAACGGCTATTACTTTTATCAGCACTTCATCTGGACTGATCTCTGGTACAGGAACTTCTTCTATCTTGATTTCGCGAGTATTATGCATAACAGCAGCCTTCATTGTTTGGGGTACTTGATAGTTTGTCATAGATTACAACCCTTTCTGTTTATAATTGAGATTTTGATTCTTTTTGGTATAAGTCTGATACAATCCGGTTAAAAAGTCTGGAATCGAGCTTGTAAAATAATGCTGCAACGATACCCATAATGCTTAACAATGCAGGAACCAGACAGAGTAGAAGTGCTATTCCAGTGAGTGCCGATGAAGTTTGTACGGCATCCGGAACATATCCTGAAATCTCAAGGATGTAACCAGATAGTGCTCCTGACACCGCAATTGACAGCTTTTGTCCAAAACTGAATATGCCATAGATGAGCCCTTCGGTACGGTACCCTGTCTTCCATTCGGAGTATTCTACAGTATCCGGAAGCGCTCCCCATATCACTGCCGCAGGCATCCCACCTATTAAGCTACTTAACAGCGTCCAGACAATAACCATAGACAGATTGCTATAATCTGTATAAAACAGGGCAACACCGCAGATCATTGTGCCGGATAGTCCCAGAATGATAGCGTTTTTCTTTTCCAGCCATTTGGTTAGAAGCGGGGCAGCCAGAGTACCAATTAGATTACCGCCAAAGGTAAGCAACATGAATAACGACAGTAAATCCGTACGGTCCAGGTTGTAATTTACGTAGTAAATAGAAATCGATGAACGGATACCTGCCGCAGCTTGGAATACCAGATAAATAAACGATATCAACAGCAGTGGTTTATTCAGCAGTAAAACCTTAAGTGCTTTCTTAAACGGAAGAGACACGGCTTTCTTGGCCGAAACCCGTTCCCGGGTGCCTGCAAAACAGATCATGTAGAACATTAATGCGAATACAGAGTAGATCATCAACGTGTTACGATAGCCGACCTGGTCGTTATGGGGCCAGAAATGTTCGATAATCATCGGCGTCATGACGGAGACAATGATACTGCCTATCATGGAACCAACAATACGGTAAGATGACAGGCTGACACGTTCCAGAGGATTTTGTGTCATCGCTGATGTGAGCGCACCATATGGTGTTCCGATGAAGGACATCATGGCCATAATTGCAATGTACGTGATGTATGCGTATACAATTTTACCGGTCATACTAAATTCAGGTGCAGAGAAACACAATATACCTACGATAGCCATTGGAACCGCACCAAACAAAATGAAAGGCCGCAGCTTTCCCCATCGTGTCTGGGTTCGGTCGATAATAAAGCCCATACCTAGATCTATAAATCCGTCCAGGATTCGTACAAGAAGAAACATTGTTCCTACAATCGCAGCCGGCAGTCTGACAACATCCGTATAAAAGAACAGCATATATGTCAGCACCATCGACCAGAAGAAGTTGATGGCCAGATCGCCGCTTCCGTAAGATAGCTTTTCTAAGATACTCAGCTTATGTGGTTCCTCTGAGTGTACGGTGGTATGGTCCGCCCTTGCCAAAGTGTTATCCATTAGCGATCCTTCCTTTCCAGTTGATTAGATAATTAGATACCTTGCTTGTTTTCAATAAAATTGTATATAGTTATGGAATTGCTATCTATCTTTTTGAACTGTCCATTTCGTACAGCGCGGCTGTACATTTATTGTGAAAGAAGTAAGGAGTGTGGGAATATTGGCAGAATTGGATAAAAGGGTAGAGTTCGCTGAGTTGCTTGCTGATGGCATCTCAACCCTCAGGGAGCATCCCGAATACCGAACCCGCCGTAAGAAAAGAGAATCGGTTCCCTCAGGTAGATCCTTTTCCGAATCTTATATGGACCGTATTGCAGCCCGGATCGGTGTATCTTCTAATACTATTAAAAGTTGGATGGGTCA
The DNA here is from genome assembly GCF_052921365.1 of Paenibacillus sp. T2-29. Lineage (NCBI taxonomy): Bacteria > Bacillati > Bacillota > Bacilli > Caryophanales > Paenibacillaceae > Paenibacillus > Paenibacillus sp. T2-29. The sequence goes on from NZ_JBREVE010000012.1 coordinate 80,389, forward strand.
AATGGGCCCTAAATATATCCCCAGCCGAGTGGAAGACGGCAAACTTTTGGGTCTTCTGTGGATCATTATGGAAAAAGAAGTAATGAATACTCGTTGGTTCAACGACCTCTTGCTGACCACTTCCATTCCGGTTATTGATCCTCCAACTGCGGATTGGCTGATCTCCTGCTTTCGCAAAGCTAAAGTTTTGCTGGATAACGGATCGTACGGTACTCCGGCAGATCAAGAGATCAAAAATCTGGTAAAGGCGTTCTTCACTGATTCGCAATCCATTGAAGCTGAAGAGGAACACTCCTATCTTTTTGAGCATAATCTTCCCGGCCGCTGGACAAGCTCCTTTATTGGGCGCCTGCATGATCTCGAATATATATCTTTATGGCTACGCTCTCCTTCCCCCATCTGTCTTCTGACTGGCTGGGGAGGCATGGGTAAAACGACGATTGCGCTGGAAATCGCATATGCTTGTATCGGTGATCCGCATGGCGAAGCCAGCTCCCCGGCTTTAGTTTGGCCTGACCTTTCCCATGTTATCTGGGTGAGTGCCGAACTACGAAATTTGACCTTAAACGATTTTTTAGACACCATTGCATATCAGCTAGGCCGCAGCGAATTGCTGGAAAAATTACTGAATGAGAAACGTTTAGTTGTGCGGAACGTACTTGCATCGGCCGCACTACAGAAACCGTTGCTGCTGATAATCGATAGTATAGATATGGCCAATAATGAAATTCATGAATTTGTGGCTACAGTTCCACCCGGCGTGAAAATCCTATTAACTGCACGTGAGAATCACAGCCTGCTACATGCCCTCTCACAGAAAGAAATATACACAATTACACTGAATGGACTTGAGCCCATGGAGGCTCTAACCTACTTTAAAGAGGAAGTAAATTACCAAATAAAAATGAGTTATCAGCCTGCCAAGAAAGAGCGCCTTAATAAGCTTCTGACAGATGATGAAGAAGCATTACAGCGGCTCATCAGGGCTACGGCAGGCAACCCCAAGGCAATCTCCCTGATTGTCGCTGACCTTGCTGACGATGATATTCAAGTCAGTGAGCTGATTAATGAAATTGCTCGTTCGGAGCACACTCTCTCCTCACTGTTTAGTTTTCTATTCGGTCGAAGTTGGGAGCGCTGTACGGAAGAAGCACGACGGTTATGGCAGACATTCGGATTTTTTAGTGATTCGACCGTTGAAGACAGCTGGGCCAATACGGCGGGACTTAATCAGAAGAACTTTTATGAGGCCCTTCGTTTGCTGAGAAGCTTCTCCTTGGTCGAAACGGAGCGAAGCAACGGCCGTCTCCACTATCAGGCACATCAAACAGTCCTCACCTATGGAGAACAGCACCTTAACGACAACCCTGAGTTGGAAAAGGAACTTCGGAGGAATTGGAGTTCGTATTACCTTTCTTATCTAGATACTCATCTCAAGAGGGAGCAGCCCACTGAGGCGTATTGGAGTTTTTTGTTAGGAAGAGATCTGGCTCCGGTAAAATCCGAGTGGCCAAACATCCTTAAATTGCTCAAGTGGGCAGATAATCATGATTCCAATACTCTAATTCAAATCATGTTAAGAATAACCCATTTTTTAAGTCGGATTAATCTAGAGACAAGGACAGAATACTGCATTAAAGCTGCAAAATATGCAAGCTCTGCAGGGAACCCGATGTTGGCAGCTATGTTTTATATTGATGGTGCTGGTTGGTCACTCATTGAGACCGGTGAAAATGAGAATGGACTTTACTACATTGGGGAAGGGATGCATGAATTAGCCATAATGGATCAAAGTAACCCTGACGCTACGGATTTGAAGATTCTTGGTGAGGTACTAAAGGCAAGATGCTACTTAAAAACCGGCCAACTGGATGTTGCTCAGGCAATAATTAGGGGAATAACCTTTGAGCCATACTCCCCTATTATTCTTCACCGTCTGCTTTTGGTTAAGGGTGAGATCAGTTCAATGAAGGGCAATTTCGAAGAGGCGACTGCACAGTACGAACATGCTAATGAGATAAGCCGCACTTATGGCGGGGAGAAGACAATTGAGGCATATTTTAACCTAGGAGTAGCTTATGTAAAGCAGGCACAGTACGAGAAAGCTGAAACAGCCTTTGAGCTTTTGCTATATGATAAAAACCATCCTAATCAAATCGAGTTAATCTATTACCAATACGGAACGGCCCAGCTTCTAGCTGGCAGAGGACTCTATAACCAAGCAGTGATGCTTACCCTGAACGTACTTACAAATATTGAATCCTGGGGCCGTTTAATTGACTTCAAGCATGAGGTCGATTCTTTCTATAAATATCTAAGAAGTAAACTAAGGGGAGATATCAGTTAACTGACAAGAAATGGGTAGGCTTACATGTAAACAAACATTAGGAATAGGATATACCGGAACATATTAAATCAGCGTAGTTTAATGAATGAGTAAGATCATGGCTTTTTAATCTGTAAAAGCATGCTTTTTACGGACTACAAAAACATACCTTCACGAATGAAAAGCATTTGGTTCATAGCATCACGGATAAAATCTAGATAAATGCATCTTAGAGAAATTAATTAATAAATTGAAACCATTATTAATATCCGATTATTTCCTTTTACAGCTTCAGTAATACCAGTAATCGTGACCTGTTCCAACGTCTGGACCGAGCGCAGTATGAAATTGATTCAAATCTTTTAACACAAAGGCGGCTATTCTAATGAAATTACTAAAAGCTGACGAGATGGAAAAGCATAGGGTAGTTTACTGCTAAAAATGAATAAATAAACGAAATGACCTTCTTTACATAGAGAAGGTCATTTCGTTTAATTTAGGCATTACTATTAATTGGCATTGTCTTCTTGAGTAAGGCATAATCGCTTGCAAGTCATCAAGTAGTTCTTTATACCTAGTATTGGATTTTCGCATATGCGTCTCCTGCGTTTTGTCGGTTAGCTATGATGCTGCGTATCACGGTTCAAAATTAGCTGTACATGATGAAATCTCTGGTGTATACCTATGTAGGATAGCAAGCTGTAGTTATAGCAATTTTTTGAGCTGGGATATACGGGCTTGGGAAACCTCAAGCATTTTGGCATATTCGTGCTGTGCTGCATTGGGCTGCTTTTGCATTAATTCTTTGAGACTTTCGATCATCTGCTGTGTCGATCGCCGCAGACGTTTGGACTCTTTAATCGACCGTTGTCCGTTGGCTAAAGCTGATTTGGCTGGTCTTAGGACAGGACTGAAATTTAACCCTTTCTTTAAACTTTCAATACATTCTTTACAAATAAAACTATCTCTAAAATAAGTCAATTGTTCTGCTGAACCACACATTTTACACGTCACCCCGGTATATTTTCGAAAGGCAAGAATACCGGTTTCCTCATCTGCGAAAATCTCAACGGGATCACCCACATTAAAATCCATAGAAATTCGCATTTCTTTGGGAATGACGATACGGCCTAACGCATCTAGGGGACGTGTCATACCTGTACTTTTCAAATGATAACCTCCTTTTTTATATCCTTATAATACTAAATAATTATGATAAAAAAGAATAGGCTTAGAGAAGCAATCGCATATATTAAGTAAACTGTTGAAAAGTATACAAGTAATTCCCATAATATGTTTGTTTGAGGGTAGAAAACGTGTTGAGGAATTATAGGGGATTGCCGATATATATTCAGAATCAATATTCTAGTTGGCAAAGAAATTTTTAGTAATATACGTTAAGGGGCTGTGAATTACATATGAGAATACTTCAGTTTTGGAAGAAAAATAAAAAAACTGTGGTGGCAATCAATTTGGACACTGCTATTCCTGCAGCCATTATAAAGGTTGGCGGATTAGTAGATCAGCCAGAGCAATTCACCGCCGAGGCGAAAAATTCGGCTGCTATGCTGGGAGAAGAGGCATTGTCTCTATTTCCGCGTTATTTTTTCGGGACTGAGTTGCAGAAGCCAGAGAGTTTGGCGGGAAAGTACGAAGGTTTGGGTGACTGGCTGCATATTCAACAGGATGCTATTTTTGAGATTATCTACAATTACAGGGAAAAGGCGATTCCCATGCTGTATGAGGTGGCGTTCGGGGTGTACGATTGGACGCAGTATAAGGCGGTGCGGATACTAACTCGGTTAGCCCGTAAAGGCCTTCATACCGACCAGATTGTGGACGATATTATCAGCCATGTCGACGATTTTCGTTATGAGGCACAAATGCCTACATTCTATTTTCTGTCCGGACTGACGGGCAATAAGAAAGTTGCCGCGCTGCTGCAAAGGCATTTCCTTGAGAATCTGGAATACGATCCGATTGATGCCTTTGATATTTTCGAGAATTTGCACCGTTGTTCGCCTGATGTTGCCATGAGACATGCCGATTTTCTCAAAGCCATTGCCCGTGGTGAAGGCCTAGAAGGCCGCTCTCCGTTACTGGACGGAGCGATAGGGACTACCGATGAGAACGGCAAGCAAGAGTACCACTGGCCTGATGATGAACCTGTCGAAGAGCACCACCAATTACGGGCGGCCATATTTTATTACCAGTTGAATTCTCAGGATGAGGAGGTCAATCGGCTGTTGGATCAATGGGAAGTGAGCCATCCGGAGGAGAATGTAAGGAGTTATATTGGGAAATTGCGAGGGGAAGGACAGGGAGAGAGCTAGCTGTTCAGTTGGTGAATAGGTAAATCCTAATTTTGCACTCTTTTCTATGAAAACTTATACTTATCGTTACAGCTGACTTGAAGCGAAAATACAAGAACGAGGAGGGGATCAACCATGTACTCCATTAAAGAAGTTGAAATCAGGAGCGGATTGCCCGCATCTACCCTTCGTTATTATGAAAAAGAGGGCATTCTACCTGATGTCGGTCGGGATGAAGGTGGGAGAAGGGTATATACGGAGAAACAAATGGATTGGATCAGGTTCCTTATGGCTATGAAAGACACAGGAATGACCATTGAAGAAATTAAGGCATACCTTGAGCTAAATGTAAAAGGAGAAGCCACGATCCAAGAGCGAAGAGATTTCCTGGTTGCTCACAAAAAGAAAGTGGAAGAACATATGGCACAAACGCAACACAATTTGGAGAAAATTATTCAAAAGATAGCTTACTACGATCATGTGGTCATGGGAAAAAGCTTCTCTTAGTCGCCAGATCGAATTGAATATATGAAGCCCCCAGCCTATTTGAAATACGCTGTAGGGCTTTTTTTGCATAGATATCTAAAGATACCTGCTGTAGGTCGCAAGTATGAAAAATCGTTGGCAATTAGGCGGTTCACAATGTGCTTACAGGGTAAAAGTGTAGTACCAAGGTGGGGAAGTGGGGGCATTGACTCTCACGCCACGTGAGGCTGTAGACTGGGAAAGCAAGGGAGGTGAAGCGGAATGGCTTATACGGTTAAGGAAGTATCTAATCTGTCGGGAATCAGCGTTCGAACTTTGCATTATTATGATGAAATTGGATTGCTGAAACCACATCATATCGGAAATAATGGATATCGCTATTACGAACAGGAACAACTGTTGAGGCTTCAGCAAATCATGGTGTATAGGGAACTGGATTTGCCTTTATCCGAAATTGGCAATGTGCTGGAGCAAACCAAGGAACAAAAGGCTGAGGTTTTGCAGGTGCATCGAGCCAATATTGAGGCCAAGGTCTTCCGCTTGCATACTCTCCTTCAGACCATCGACGAAACGGTGGCTCATTTGAAAGGAGAACAAACGATGGAACCAGAGCAAATGTACCAAGGGTTTAACCCGGAAAAACAAGAAATGTATGAACGTGATCTGACGGAACGTTATGGTTCACAGGTCGAAGAGAAGGTTCAGGAGAGTAAGACTGCGACGACGAACTGGAGCAAAGAGGATTATTTGGATTCGCAGGCAGAGGCAGATCAGATTCATCGGGAGTTGGCTGAAGCCATGAATAAGGGATTGAAGCATAACAGTGTAGAAGTACAGGCGCTGATCCGCCGTCATCTTCAATGGGTAAGCCGATTTTATACCCCTACAGCAGAAATTTATAGCGGGCTGGGAGACTTATATGTAGAACATGAGGATTTCAGTAAAATGTATGAAGGCTATCACCCTGGGCTGGCTGAGTATTTGCGAGACGGAATGAAGGAGCTGGCCAAGCGGGAATTAACCTAGCAATAGCTGATGAAATGGCTATAAGTAATATGAAAAAAGGGTGAACAACAAACCAATCGACGGCCTGCTGTTCACCCTTTTTTGTGTAAAGCAGCTTACATGCCGCTTGGTGCTATTCTCATGCCTTGTTGACTGCTGTTTCCGAACTGCTGCATGTTACTACTGCCTGCAAAATGCTGTCCGGTCGTCCCCATATGTTGCGGAAAGTTGTGATTCATGTGGCTTCCTGTACTAAAGGCGGATGGTTGCATACTACGGGAAGCATAGTTATCGCCAAATCCAGGTTGAGTCATTTGGTTGCTCGAGCGGATGGTGTTTTCCAGCTGACTACACAGTTGAATAACTTGTTGGTATTGCTGCATAGCTTTTTGGTGGTCCTGGATTGCGGTTTGGATCATTTGAGCCGCATTACGTTCACGTTGCATCAGGCTTTCAAGGCTGGATGCATTTTGTTGCTCTTGTTGCAGCAACTGTTGATACATAGCGGTTCCTTGCTGTGTTTGTTGTACCAATTGCTGAATAATTTGTTCACATTGATGAATTTGTTGTTGCGGAGCCATGTTATTGAACATTGATCATCAATCTCCTTCGCCGGATAGTTTAGGTTTTAGGACCCTCATATATTGTGGCGAAGGAAGAGCATATATATGCACAATTTTTGGTTACAGGCTGGATACCAGAATAGCCGTAAATTCCTCTAGGAATACACGATCTTCGTGATCAAATCGGCTTTTTAGCGGGCTGTCAATGTCCAGCACCCCAATCAGCTCATCGTTCTTGATTAGAGGGATAACGATTTCGCTATTGGAAGCAGCGTCACAGGCGATATGTCCTGGAAATGCATGTACATCGTCAATGACAAGTGTTCGCCGTTCAGCTGCTGCGGTACCGCAAACGCCGCGCCCCAGTGGAATCCGTATACATGCGGGTAAACCCTGGAAGGGACCTAGTACAAGCTCAGTCCCATCATAAAGATAGAAGCCACTCCAGTTCACATCTGGAAGAAAGTGACCCAGTAACGCTGAAGCGTTCGCTAAATTGGCAATCCTATTGGATTCATCGTGAACAAGTGCCCGGAGTTGTCCGAGAACGGATTCGAATTGTTCCTGACGTGTTCCTTCGTAAGGGATAGTTTGAAACATGTAGAGTCCACGCTCCTAACATTAAATTTTCATATTAACTGTTGTATATATCACCAAAAATAGGTAATTGTGCAAATCGCTTTTACCATTGGTTAATTAATTTAAGATATAACGATTGTACATATTCAGTCAAGTAGAAAATAGCACTACCGTCTTGGAATAATCACCTTACTCTAACAGCAGCACAATTCCCTATCTGTACAAGCAGCGCTGACGGCAAAGCTTTACGTTTTAGCGGGACATATAGTTATAGGAAGTAATTCAGCGAGGGTTGCCCTCATCTGTTTCCAGCTTCTCCCCTATGGGTAAAAACAATGTAACATGTTGGCTTAGGCCAGGGAGGAGCTAAAACGATGTATGCAGATGTTCAGAACTTGTTTATCCGTATACAGCTGCTTTCTTACGCACAGCAGAACGATTTGACGGTGAGTGATATACAACCTGTACTCGAAGAACGCGGATACCGCGTAGGAGAACGTGAAGTCAAGCAGGAGCTGGAAAACCTGACACAGGAAAACTTTCTGACACCGCATGATGATATGTTCAGCCTTACCGGCGCAGGGATCGAAGAATTGCAGGAGATTCAGTCAATGCTAGGCGTATTGTACGAAGATGTTGTGAAAAATCCAGCGCAAGTCGCTGCCCGTGCCTCTTCTTAAAAGAATAGGGACACAAAAAAATCATATAAAAATAAAAGGTAGCCCTCTTCATTCCTGATTCCAGGAAGCGGAGGGCTAATTTGATTTTATAGGGTCTGTCCACTTTAATAAGGTTGTGTTTGTTGGAGGTGTATGCTTAAATGTAGCGTATATTTGTTGTATTTTGATGCTGGAAGGATGATGGAACATGTGTGCATATGCATGTAAGGGGCATATACCACTGCTGGAAAGCCCGCGTCTTCGGCTGCGAAGGATGGAAAGTCGGGATGCGGCTACGATGTTCGCTTGCTGGTCTGACCCGGAGGTTCACCGTTATATGAATCTTTCCGGTATGTCAGGACGTGAGGATGCTGAGGATATGATTGGGCTGTTGAATGAGCTGGCGAAGACGGAGGATGCGCTGCGCTGGGGGATCGAGCTGAAGGACAACGGGAAGCTGATTGGAAGCTGCGGCTTTAATTATTGGCAGACAGAGGGAGCTTATAAAGCCGAGATTGGCTATGAGTTGGCCAAGCCTTATTGGCGACAGGGCTATATGACAGAGGCGCTTCGCTTGGTGCTTTCATTCGGATATGGCACGATCCGATTAAATCGGATTGAAGCGCTGGTGGACCCGCGCAATACAGGCTCGCAAGCCCTGCTGTCCTCGATGGGCTGGACCCAGGAAGGGCTGTTACGGCAGGTACAGCATACATCTACAGGTTTTAAGGATATGCTGATGTACTCATTACTGCATGAAGAATGGCTCAGACTGGAGGTACAACGAAATGCTGTTTCAGTATAACGGCGGTTCGTCGCCGCTGCACAGGCTTGGACCGTTAAGTAAGCTTATATGGGTGGGATGCTTTAGTCTTCTGTCGATGTCATGGGATTCGACGCTACGGGAAGCGGCACTCTTGGCGGTACTGATCGCTGTGGCTGGCTTGGGTGCACGGTTGACCCTGGCACGACAACTTCGCGCTATGTCGTTCCTGATTGGTTTAGGGATTCCATATTTTATACTGTCTATCCTAGCGATTCGAGAAGGACATGAAGTGGCTTCATGGGGACCCATTGTGATTACAGCTGAGGGACTGGATATCGCGGGGGCATTAACGCTGCGGATTTTTGTATTGTTTTTGGCATCCTATATCTATCTCTCAACGACCGATCCCCGAGATTTTGTGCAGGCTTTGAATCTGCGCTTGCGTGTGCCTTATCGGTTTGCGTTCGGTATTTCAGTGGCGTTGACGTTTCTACCCTTATTGGAAGAAGAAGGGCGAACAATTATGGCTGCACGGCGTGTCCGCGGACAGGAGCCACCACGAGGATGGAGCAATCGGTTATCATGGTGGAGCGGGTATGCGGCTGCTGTGTTGGTGAATGCTGTGAGGCGGGTTCAACAGACGGCACTGGCTATGGAGGGCAAAGGTTTTGGCGCTTATGCAGAACGGACGTATTTTCGTACACTGAAAAATGGGCGTTTAGGCTACGTATATGCTGTGATTGCTGTATTCGCTACGGCTGTTTTATGGTGGGTATGATAAAGAAGCAGCCCCTTTTTTTTGCTCTCATTGTCAACTTATTAAATAAAATTAGGTTGACAATGAGACGGCGGATGAATACATTTATACAGTAACAGTTTGTACAAGGGCCAGAGTCTATGACCTTGTATACTAGATTATGGAGAGGAGTCAAGAAATATATATGAAAGAATCTCGTATTTTTGCCAAGTTTACAACGCTGGATATCGTGTTAATGGCCATGCTGGCTACGTTGAACGGCGTCATGACTGTGTATTTGTCGATGATTAACAAAACGTTAAACAGTCTGGGAGGGCCTATTGCAACTTCCACTATCGTCGGGCTGTACATGATATATGGTTTGCTGGCCTATTATATTATTCGTAAGCCAGGTACGGCGGTAATTGCTTATGCCTTTGGCGCAGTAGTGCAGTCTTTTATGGGCTCTGCCTATGGAATTGCGTCTATCATCGCGGCGGCTGTCTGCTATATGGTTGTGGCGGAACTGGTATTTGCTCTTTTGCGATATCGCCGCTGGAACACAGTTTCACTGATGCTGGCGGGCGGAGCCATGGTTCCGCTGTGGTTTATCGTGGCAGCCAATATGTTTGGCTATATGCATTGGGGATGGAAGGTGCTGACGATTGCACTGGTCGTTCGTATCCTGAGCGGCATTGTCCTGTGTGGTCTGCTGACGAAAGTACTGGGCGATGCCTTAAATGGAACGGGGCTGTTAAAACGCTTTGAACTGGGACGCGCTTCACGTGCATAACCAAGGCTATGCATGGCTATAGCTTGAACAATAGGGATCGAGGGTATTTCGGTTATGAATGAACGTAGTGATCATGCTTTTGAGAATAGAGTGGCCGTGTCCTTGAGGAATTTTGGCTATCGGTATGATGACCAGGTGGAGCCAGCGTTACATGGTCTGACGCTGGACATTGCGGTGGGCGAGCATGTAGCCATTGTTGGAGCTAGCGGAAGTGGAAAGTCTACGCTGTGCCAGCTGCTTCATGGCGGGTTGTCCCGTTCTGGCGAGGGTGAACGGACGGGAGAGCTGACCGTGTACGGGATGGACCCCGACACCGCTGAATTGGCTACGGTCGCCACCACTGTCGGCGTCGTGCTTCAGGACCCGGATGCTCAGCTAGTGCAGGGAATCGTCGAAGACGAAATTGCTTTTGGACCGGAGAACCTGCGCGTGCCTCCGGCAGAAATAGAGCAGCGCCTTGCTGCTGCACTGGAGGCCGTCGGCCTGGCATCCGAGCGCGGCTCCTTCGTGCGGCGCCTCTCGGGAGGCCAGCGCCAACGCACCGCCATTGCTGCGGTGCTGGCGCTGGAAGCGCCGCTGGTCGTGTTCGACGACGCAGCTGCGCAGTTGGACCCGCCGGCTGTACAGGACTTCGTCCTGCTATGTCGGCGGCTTCATGCCGCAGGCCGGACGGTGATCACTGCGTCCGGCCGTATAGATGATGGCGCGCGTGCAGCACAGCGCGTCATCGTGCTGAAGGGCGGGACTATGCTGCTGCAAGGTCCGCCCGAAGAGCTGCTGCGCGAGCATGGGGCGCAGCTGGCAGCCTGGGGGCTGCTCCCCTCTTCCGCAGGGAGGGAAGACATGCCGCGTGAGCCGGGGGTGAATTCCGGCTCGGCGGCTAACTGCGCTGGGCAGCCGTTGCTGGAGGTGAAGGGATTGCCCTTCACCTACCCCGGCAGCCAGCGCCCGGCGCTCAAGGGTGTGAGTCTTGCCCTTGCGCCTGGCGAACGGGCCGTAATGCTGGGCGAGAACGGCTCTGGCAAAACCACGCTGGGCAAGCTGCTTATGGGTCTACTCCCCGCACCGAAGGGATGCATGTGGTGGGAGGGGCAGGATATGGCGAAGCTGCCCATTCATCAACTGGCTGCCGGGATCGGTTATGTGTTTCAGCAACCAGAGCATCAGTTTGCAGCTGCAACGGTGTGGGAAGAGTGCTTGTACAGCGTGCGCGCCAAGTTTGGTTTACGGATCGGAGATCCGATTCCCGCCGCCTATGAGGAACGGGCGCATCGCTTACTGGCAGCCGCCAAGCTGGATCACAGGCTGGAGGCCTCACCGTACCTGCTAAGTGGAGGCGAAAAAAGGCTTTTGAGCGTTGCGGCACAGTTTATCCTACCCAAAAAGCTTTACATTTTGGATGAGCCAACTGCGGGAACGGATTACGAAGGGGCGAATAGCCTGCTCCGTATGTGTACAGAGCAGGCTGCTGAAGGCGCGGCTTTTCTAATCATTACCCATGATATACAGATAGCTGAACGCTTTGCCAGCCATGTTCTTCGTATGGAAGAGGGGTATCTCTATAAAACGGAAGATAGCGGGAGTTATCATACGATTACAGTTGACAAAAATTAAGGATATGTAGACAATAATATATATACATCGTACACAACAGGCGGCCTATATAGGCCGCCTGTTTACGATTATGCAGTGCGGGTAATCATTCAAGCTTGGAAGGAAAACCGTACAGATACAACACAGTATTTACAAGGAAAGGATTTGTGATTTGCTTGGGAAACGATAAACCTATGAAGCGCGGGCTCGTGCTGACAGGTGTTCTATTGGCCACCTTTCTGGCCGCGATTGAAGGAACGGTTATCGGTCCAGCAGGACCGACAATTGTGAGTGAACTGGGCAGTGTGAGTTTGCTCAGCTGGATTTTTACGGCATATTTGCTGACGATGGCTGTAACCACGCCTATTTTCGGCAAACTTAGCGATTTGTTTGGCCGAAAACCCATTTTTCTAATTGGGTGCTCGTTATTTGTACTTGGTTCTTTGCTTTGTATGCTGGCTGGTAGTATGGAGCAGCTTATTTTATACCGGGCTATTCAAGGGATTGGAGCAGGCGGTGTCATTCCTGTTACCTTTACCATTATCGGTGATATATACAAAATGGAGGAACGTGGTAAAGTCCAAGGCATGATCAGCTCGGTATGGGGGATTTCTTCCCTTGTCGGGCCTCTCTTGGGCGGTTACGTGGTCACCTATTTTGGCTGGGAATGGATTTTTGGCTTTAACGTTCCCTTTGGATTTCTGGCTATGTTCTTCATCGCCCGTTACCTGCGGGAACAGGTAAGCAAGCGTACCGCACGTATCGACGTGGCGGGAGCAGTTACCTTTACCATCGGGATGACGGCACTCTTGCTCGTATTGGCCCTGGGGGGACAGTATATCGACTGGACTTCTCCTGAATTGCTGGCCTTGGCTGCGGTGGCCATTTTGTTCCTGGTTTTGTTTTTGGTTATCGAAAAGCGCGCTCAGGAACCGATGGTACCTCTGAAGCTGTTTCGGATACGGGATATCGCTTTTTCCTGTGCCGCTGCACTACTCGTCAGTACCCTGCTAATCGGGCTGACTAGCTATCTTCCACTATGGATTCAGGGCGTACACGGTGGAGATGCCGCTTCATCTGGTCTTGCACTGGCACCAATGTCCGTAGGCTGGCTGTTTGGCTCCATGATCGGAGGACGCATTTTGCTGACGCTGGGCTCGCGTCGAACCTCTTTGATCGGGCTGACTCTGATTGTATTGGGAGCCTTCGTCATGACCTTGATGAACCTAACAACTCCAATCTGGCTTCTGTTCCTGTCTACGTTATTGTATGGACTGGGATTTGGCTTCTCGATAACCGTGTTCACGATTATTGCTCAGTCCTCGGTCGGATTCCAGCTGCGTGGCGCGTCTACAGCCTTGAATACGTTCCTGCGCACATTGGGACAAACAATTGGGGTTGCAGCCTTCGGTTCATGGCTGAATTATCGCATTGCTGCCCAGACAGCGGACGGACAGCTCACTCAGCAAGGGGTTACGCAGGAGGATATCAATGGTCTGCTGGCCCCGCATGCTTCACAGAGTCTAAGTGACAAGGTTGCCGGATTACTCCGGTCTGTACTGGAAAACAGTCTGCATTCCTTGTTCGTGATCATGGTCGTTATTGCAGTGATTAGCTGGTTTGTTGTCCTCGGCTTGCGGAACCGCCCACCGGGTACGGAAGAAGAGGCAGATCAGCGTATAAAGGCACCACAAAGAGAACACGCATAAAAAATAATATACTTCTTTCATTATAAGAGACAGTCCGGTACACCAATAAGGGGCCGGGCTGTTTCTTTATGCTAAGGTCTCTCCTCCTACTGATTCAGCAAAATAGCCACCTCGTATAGGACCGATAAATTCCCCAGTATATAAAAAAGAAAATAAAACCCCCTAGAGATTGCGATATATTCATATCGAATAGGTAACGAAATGGTAAAAAAGTCTTAAAAAATTGTAACTAAAAATTTGTTTCTGTATTGAGCCATACAGTACTAAGGAACCATTTTTTTGAACCCGCTTCCAAATCGGGCTTTGTATGATTTATTTTAGAACGATTTTGCATGTGAATGAAGCAACCAACCAAGCAAAATGGGATACGAAAAAAAATCAAGTAACAAATTTTTCTGAATGTAATAAGAATGAAAAAAAAGGGATTTTCAGAAAATTACTAGGAAAATATGAGGATGAAATTTATAGAGGAATCTGTTTTCTTCCCTCACATAATAGGGATTTTCAGTCTATATCAATCGTTTGACATACCATATAAAATGGCCCTACCAACCAAAAAGTTGGGTTTCAAATCTAGAAAGCATAATCGGATTAAGGGAGATGGAGTACTTGAAGTTTAACAAATGGTTTAGTAAAGCAGCCACTGCAACAGTAGCAACTACCTTACTGTTAGGAGGCGGCGTTCAGGCTTTTGCAAAGGGAAATGACGAGGCAGATTCCAAAGCAGACAGTGCATTTACCCAAATTACGCGTAGTGACATGCTGAATATTTTCAAACAGCAAGGTAAAGAGAAATATGAGGTTCCGTCCTTCGATGCCTCTACAATTAAAAATATTCCTTCTGCTATTGGTCACGATAGCTCAGGCAAGCAGATTGATCTGGATGTCTGGGACAGCTGGCCGTTACAAAATGCCGATGGCACAGTGGCTAATTACAAGGGATATAATATCGTTTTTGGATTGGCAGGCGATCCTAAAAGAGGCGAGGATACATTTATATATCTGTTCTATCAAAAAGCGGGTGATACTTCACTGAGCGGCTGGAAAAATGCTGGTAGAGTATTTAAAGACAATGATAAACTGCTCTCCAACGATCCGATTCTCAAAAATCAGTCAGAAGAATGGTCCGGCTCAGCTACCTTAACCTCTGATGGACATGTACGTTTATTCTATACCAGCAGACAGCCGTATGACCCGAATAACAAATTATACGGCAAGCAAACCTTGAGCACGGCTCAAATTAATGTCTCTCAGCCTGATGATAAGACACTGAAAGTAGATGGAGTCGAGGATTTGAAATCGATCTATGACGGTGGAGATGGGAAAACCTATCAAAATGTACAGCAAAGCGTCGGAATAGATATGGATAATCATACTCTTCGAGACCCTCACTATGTCGAGGATCAAGGCCACAAATATATTATATTTGAAGCCAACACAGGAACAGAGACAGGCTATCAGGGCGAAGATTCGATTCAAAACCCAGCTTATTATGGCGGCAATAAGAATTTCTTCAAGGAAGAGCAACAAAACCTGCTGCAAAGTCCTAAGAAAAAGGGAGCTGAGCTAGCGAACGGCGCACTGGGCATCGTTGAATTGAATGATGATTATACGTTGAAAAATGTAATGCCTCCTTTGATTGCATCCAATCTGGTAACAGATGAAATTGAACGGGCGAATGTGTTCAAAATGAACGGTTTGTGGTATTTATTTACGAGTACAAGAGGTTCTAAGGTGACTGTAGATGCGATCGGTGACGATGATATTTACATGCTGGGTTATGTTTCTACTTCCTTGACAGGGCCTTATAAACCGTTGAATGGAACCGGTCTCGTTCTTCATCAGGATCTGGATCGTGATGATATTACCTGGACGTATGCCCATTTTGCTATCCCGCAAGGCAAAGGCAATAACGTAGTCGTTTCGAGTTATATGACCAATCGTGGGCTTTTCCCGGATCACAAATCTACTTTTGCGCCAAGCTTCCTGCTGAATATTAAAGGTTCGAAAACCTCTGTTGTGAAAAACGGTATTCTGGAACAAGGGCAAATCACGATTGATCCAGCGAATGACAAAAAAGAACACCAAAATGAGTACGGAAAGAAATAAGTAGGTATTTAAGCAGTATGTCCGAAGGCGGCAGTCGGTAGCAACCCGATCTGTCGTCCGTCGGACGATACATAACGATGCAATGAAGTAAGGAGGATCGTCATAATGAGAAAAAAAGCTCCCAAGAACATTTGGATACGATCCGTAGTAGTCATCACAGGCTTAACGATATTCATAGCTATGGGATGGAATATGTACCAACAGGATGCTGGTAAACCCCCTAAACCTGCTGCAACTCCAAAAAATCAAGCAAATCAAAGTAAGCATACAACACCGACCTATCGGGCAGCCTACCATTTTACCGTCCCAGATAAGTGGAAAAATGATCCACAGCGGCCGATTTATATGGATGGGGAATATCATTATTATTATTTATATAATCGTGATTACCCTCATAAGAACGGTACAGAATGGCGCCATGCCACATCCACGGACCTGGTTCATTGGAAAGATGAAGGGGTGGCGATTCCCAAATATACGAACCCGAATGGAGATCCTTGGTCCGGTTCGGTCGTGATCGACGATCATGGCACCGCTGGTTTTGGAAAAGGAGCACTTGTAGCCATTGTCACACAGCCCTCCGCAGATGGAGGAAAGCAGGAACAATTTCTGTGGTACAGTAAGGATAAAGGCAAGACGTTTACTTCTTACCGCAACAAGCCTGTGATGTCCAATCCTGGTACGAAGGATTTTAGAGATCCCAAAATCGTCCGGGATACTGGGCGTAATCAATGGGTAATGGTCATGGCGGAGGGAACGAAGATTGGCTTTTATAAGTCTAAAAATTTAAAGGATTGGCAGTTTACGAGTGGCTTTCAAACGGAAAATATCGGGCTTGTGGAATGCCCTGACCTTTACCAGATGCGCGCGGATGATGGGACCTATCAATGGATTCTGGGCGCGAGCGCCAATAGTAAACCAACCGGCGGGCCCAACACGTATGCCTATTGGATAGGAGATTTTAATGGAGAAGCATTTCTCCCTGATCGCAATGATCCTGATTGGCTGGATTATGGCTTTGACTGGTATGGTGCGGTTACGTTCGAGGATGGCAAAGCCAAAGACCAATACAGTCACCGTTATGCGCTGGCCTGGATGAACAATTGGGATTATGCCAATAACACGCCTACCCTAAAAGAAGGCTTTAATGGAATGGATTCAGTTGTTCGCCAAATTCGGTTGAAGCGTACATCTAATGTCGGCTATCGCTTGGTTTCACAGCCTGTACCAGCTTTGGAGCAATTCCCAGTTGCAACGGAATCATTGGGGAAGATCCAAGTAGCGGGGACTCACACGCTTCCGATAGCAGGTGATGCCTATCAGTTAGAGGCGGATGTATCTTGGTCAACGATCAAAAATACAGGATTGAGGCTTCGAGAGTCTGCGGATGGCAAGCGTCATGTAGATGTGGGTGTTTCGGTGGAGGGTCAATACTCTTATGTAAACAGAGCGAACACCGGGCAGCCGGATCAGAGTGGAAAATATGTAGAGAGTAAGGCGCCTTTTGATACCAACAAGAAAAATGTCCACTTGAAGATTCTCGTCGATAAAACCAGCATCGAAGTCTTTGTAGATGATGGAGAAGTAGCTTATTCCTCCTTAATATTCCCACGCTTAGAGGATCGGGGAATTACTCTTTTTTCAGATGGCGGTAAGGCTATTTTTAGTAATGTAATTATCAAACATTTTAGTCATTAAAAAAGTCCACCCATGAATATAAGGGTGGACTTTTCTGTGTAAATCTAAATTTTCGTTTAGCACAGCTATAAGATTGTTCGTTTATTCACAAACGATCAGTTGCTAAAATTACTATTCGTTCTATTTGTGATAAGGTGACAGATTATCAGCGCTACGGCCCAATTTTTTGAGCAAGCCGATGAGTTGATCTCTTTCGGTTTCGCTGATTCCGCTAAAGGCACGTTCAATCTGGCGTGTATAATCAGGATAAATTTCATCCATGACACGTTGTCCTTCGTCCGTCAACTCTGCATATATAATACGACGATCTTGGTCGCACGGGTGACGGTGCAAATAACCGCGGCTCTCCAGCTTGTCGATCACATAAGTGACATTTCCGCTTTGTAGCAGCAGCTTGGCTCCAATTTGTTGAATTGGCTGTGCTCCCTTGTGATATAAAACTTCCATCACGGCGAAGGCCGTTGGGTTGAAGCCCACCGTTTTGATGCCAGCAACCGCATGTTCGTTTACACTTTTGAATGACTTGGCAAACACGCTATACAAATGCATGGATTGCTGTGTCACCAATGTTCGGTAATCTATCATCTTCATTCCGCCTTTATGTATGGATTTGGGCATCCTTTGACCGCTCGGTTCGGATGACCGGGCAACCATACCCTTACTACTAGCATAAAGGGATTTACGTAGGGAAAACATGCGATTTGTCACAGTAGCTGCTTTTTTAATTATTTAATTTCAAAGCTTTAAGGTAAATTTTTGAAAAATAAAGGTTTCGAATGTAAAAATAGCGTTCCGATTGGTTATATTAACAAATAACATACCTAATGAACCCAAATAACAAAATAAGATAAATTCAGAGGAGATGAAGCACATGGATACGGGTTCTTTCCGTTTTCAATTTCGTGATCCGCAGCAAGCCGCCCAAGCCTGTGAAACATTAAAGGAAATTGGATACTCTGCCAGCACGAACGGTGATACAGGCCTCAGTGTTCACGTTGAGAACCAGGATGTGCTGTCTGCATTAGAGATTTGCCAAGCTTATGAAGGAAGTATAATTGAGACAGGAGTTCTCACTTATCGTCCAGGTAAACAAAGTAATATTGGTATGCAAAATCCAGGTTATAGCCCGGAGGATTGGATTATTCCAGCGCACATCATCAATGAAGACTGGAGCGAGGCGTATAAAAACGGCTCTTCCCAAACGTTTACTAACACAACACAGGAACACAACGTCAGCTCTGACCAACAACCGGAGGACGATGTGGACGGTTTTTCAGGAAGCGTACATACCTGAAAATTGTGTCCGCCCTGGCTGCCACTTTGGAACAAAAAGGTTCCTTCAAAACCATGACTAATGGTTTGAAGGAACCTTTTTTCATCATGAGAAACAGCTGAAAAGGACATTGTGAAAACTAAGATTCTTGGATCGTGCATAAGGGCAGCAATCGTAGGAAATACCAAAAGAAGTTCAGAAAGGAGGTTTTGATCTTGCAAAAACTTGGAGTTCACGAAAAGTTGGAATTGCATGAGCTGCTTACGTTTAAAACAACTTGTATTACAAAAACTCAAACCATGCTCCCTTTAGTCTCAGATTCAAATTTAAAAAATATTTTACAGCAGGACATCAGCAGCGGTACACAAGATATTCAACAGCTTAGAAATCTGCTTGTATAATCTAAGGAGGAATAACGTGAATTCTTTTATTGGGAATATGACCGGTACAACCCCCATGACCGATCAGGTGATTGCTTCCGATCTGTTAATCGCAGCTAAAAGTGGGATCAAAAACTACGCCGCGGCCTTAACAGAGTCGACCAGCTCAGAAGTTCGAAATGTCCTTTGTGACCAATTGAGCAAAGCTGTTAACCTTCATGAGCAAATTTTTAATTATATGAAGAATAATGGTTACTACAACGCCTATGATCCGGATCAGCAAATTCAAATGGATATTCAAAATGCAGACAAGGCACTTTCTTTGTCCAAAATGTAAAACGTTTAATTAAAAAGAAGCATCAGCAAACCTTTAATCGAGTTTGCTGGTGCTTCTTTATTACAAATTGAATTGACTTTCACATGAAATATGGAGAAGAAGGCAATCATAAAAAAACAAAAAATAGGTCTGAAATTCAGAATAGGGTGATTTTCGTATGGGCAAGTCTTCAGCGGGCAAACAAAAAGAGCAAAAACTAAAATGGTGGCAGCTGAGCTTGTTAGGAGTTGCAGGCACCATCGGTACAGGGTATTTCCTCGGGTCTAGTTTAGCAATTTCCATTGGTGGTCCAGCCGTGCTGATTGCTTACTTCTTGGCAGCAGTTGGAACGTATGTGGTGTTTGACGCCCTTTCGCGCATGACAGCAGATCATCCAGAACAGGGCTCTTTCCGTTCCTATGCTCAAAAAGCATTTGGCAATTGGGCAGGCTTCGGCAGTGGCTGGGTGTATTGGTTCTCGGAATTGCTTATTAATGGGAGTCAACTAACTGCGCTGTCTATATTTTCACGCTTTTGGTTTCCTCAGGTACCGATGTGGATTTTTGCGGCAGGCTTCGGGCTCTTAGGGCTTGTGATTGTTTTTTTTGGCAATAAGGGTTTTGATCGTGTAGAAAATGTACTCGCGATCATTAAGATAGCGGCTCTTTTGATGTTTTTGGTCCTAGCGGTAGCGCTTTTGGCAGGCTGGATCGGAGGAGGTAAATATAATCCGAAGTTCCCTCTCAGCTCCAAAGACTTTTTTCCAACCGGTGGCATAGGGTTATGGTCATCTTTTATTTTTGCCTTTTATGCATACGGAGGTATTGAAGTGCTCGGAATTATGTCTAACCGACTTCAAAACCCGGAGGAAGCACCGAAAGCAGGAAAGGTCATGTTGATGACGCTGGTTGCAGTGTATGTGCTTTCGATTGGGCTGGCTGTGTCTATGGTACCATTAAGTGCCTTTAATCCGAAGGAAAGTCCTTTTGTACTTGCGCTCAGTAGCGATCAACTGGCCTTTGTGCCTCATTTGTTTAACGGAGTCCTTATTATTGCAGGGTTCTCCACGATGACAGCATCGCTATATGCAGAGACTTCGATGATGATTACCCTTGCCCAGGAAGGAGATGCGCCCACACTGTTCTCACGAAAGTGGAAGGGCAAATATCCTCTTTATGCACTCAGTTTGATCTCTGTTGGATTAATCTCAGCAATCGTATTATCGTTGCTGCTACCGGGAAAAGTGTATGAATATATCACAACAGCTGCGGGGTTAATGCTGTTATATAACTGGTGCTTTATTTTGCTGTCTTCAGGTAAGTTACTGGAATCAAGCACATCAAGCAATATCAAACGCTGGATTGGATTATTGCTGATAGCTATGGCTGTAGTCGGGGCCTTTTTTCATAAGCTTAGCCGCCCTGGGGTTTACATCAGTTTACTGCTGGTCTTGTTAATTGCAATATGTGACCTCATTGTTCAATGGGTGCGTCGAAAGCACGGCAAGGAATCTCGTTAACTTTATCAAGAAGACAAGCGTTAGCGTAAAAAAAGTAATTGAAATGCCTGTACACCAAAATAAAAGCCAAAGCCTACAAGAGATAGACCTGACATCCAAGAGATGGTTTTAAGCAATCCAGGTTTGAGAAATCTACGGAAAACACTTGAAGCAGCTGCCATCGTCACATCCCACGCCAACACGCCCAGTACAATCGCTCCGCTGTAAATCAATAGCTGTTGTACTGGATATGTATTAGCAACATTGGCCAGTATGGAACCGTAAATACCAAGCCAGAAAAGGATAGAGAGAGGATTAAATAACGACATCAGGAAGCCCGCAACAAAGGAGTTGGTTAGGGTATTGCCATTTCCCCTTAATTCGGATTCTGAAATCACACCAGCATTTTTGATGCTTTCAAGACCTGTATACACAAGCACGAAAAAACCAAACAGCCATAAAAAAGCTTTGACAAATGGGGAATTAAGAAGGTGGATCATTCCCAAATAGACAAGCATCATATAGATAATGTCTGCTGTGATTGCACCTAGCCCAATAAACCAGGCGTGCCAAAATCCATTTTTAATACCTCGATCTAACTGTGCGGCATTGATGGGTCCAATGGGAGCTGAAAGTGACAGACCCAGAAAAACATACCCGATAAATGTATTAATGGTGTTTTCCTCCTTGATTATTTATTGGACGTTATGTATTTGTCTCATTTAGTTTATTCGGACAAACCCATATGTAAGACCATATTTTTTTGTGCGTATAGGGTAGGCTTAGCCTCGTTATGTGCTGACCCAATGAATGAAACCAATCCGAAAAGCAGCTTTAATCCTTACACAAAAGGGTTAGAGCTTTTTTTTATGAGGGGACTTGACACTTTCGATGAAAGCGCTTATATTTATCTCGTAAACAATACGTTATATAACGTTATATAGAAGGAGAGATAAAAAATGAATGTACAACAGACGATTCAGACGATTAATGAACAAGCGAATGGGAAGATTTCTGAGGTTTATTTAGTAGCCTGCGGGGGCTCACTAGTTGATATGTATCCTTCAAAATATTTTCTGGATAGTGAAGCAAAGAAACTGGTAGCAGGGATGTATACAGCGAATGAGTTTGTACATGCGTTGCCCAAACGATTGGGGGCACACTCAGTGGTCATCGTTTGTTCCCACGGTGGAAATACTCCAGAATCGGTCGCAGCTGCTAAATCTGCCAAAGAGAAAGGTGCTTATACCATTGGCTTAACCCACAATAGTGAAGCGAGCCTGCTTAACTATTCGGATTATTCCTTCCTTTACGAGTGGGGGGATGAGAGCGATGTTAAAAACAACCCGATGGCCATTATTCTAGAACTTACGGTTGAACTGCTTCAAATCACTGAGGGCTATGCGCATTACCCAGCTTTCCAGAATGGATTGGGAGCAATCAATGGGATTATTAACCGGGCCAAAGTCCAAGTTGAACCGCGCGCTCAAGTATTCGCTGACAGATACCGCAATGAGGAACTCTTTTATATCCTGACCAGCGGAGCATCTTATGGACATGCTTATGGCTTTGCCATCTGCTCGCTGATGGAAATGCAATGGCTTCATGCAGCTTCTATCCATTCCGGTGAATTCTTCCATGGCCCATTTGAAGTAACGGATAAGGAAACTCCATTTATTCTGATGATCAACGAAGGACGTACACGGGCGCTGGATGAGCGGGCACAGACTTTCCTGAATCAGTATGCCGAGAAAGTGGAAGTGATTGATGCAAAGGAGCTTGGCATCGGAACGATTGCAGACGAAGTGGTAGAGTTTTTTAACCCGGTTTTATTTTACAGCATTGTATGTGTGTATCGTGAAGCACTAGCAAATGTACGCAACCACCCATTGGAAACTCGCCGTTATATGGGCAAAGTAGCTTACTAAGCGCACCTACCAACAGGAGGAAACCATCATGAAGGTTCTAGGCATTGGCGATAATGTGGTAGATAAATATGTTCATCTGCGCATGATGTACCCTGGCGGCAATGCGCTTAATTTCAGTGTGTTTGCCAAAAAAGCGGGAGTGGATGCAGCCTTTATAGGCGTGTTTGGGGACGATCACGAAGCACGGCATGTAGAACATACCCTCCGTGAGCTTGACATCGATATTTCACGGTGCAGATATCACAGCGGTGAGAACGGCTGTGCACGTGTAACCCTGGAAGACGGAGACAGAGTATTTCTGGGCAGTAATGAGGGGGGAGTGACACGTCTCCATCCATTGGAACTGAGCGAAGATGACAAGGATTATCTTGGCGGATTCGACCTGATTCATACTGGCTTGTACAGCCATACAGGCCACTTGCTGCCCGAGTTGGAGACACTGGGAATTCCTATTTCCTTTGATTTTTCAGATGATTTTACAGATACACAGGTAGAACAATATATCATGCATGCCGATTTTGCATTCTTCTCTTGCAGCCATATGACGGATGAAGAGACACAGAATTTTATCCGTTCCAATCGAAAAAAGGAGGGGCAAATTCTTGTCGCCACACGTGGCGGTGACCGATCTATCGCCTATGATGGTACGAAGTTCTATTTTCAAATGCCCGATTCCGTTGACGCTGTGGATACCATGGGAGCAGGCGATTCTTATATAACTGCTTTTTTACTGAGCTTTTTGGAAAAAGGCAACATTCAGGCTGCTATGGCAGAAGGCTCAAGGCTTGCCGCCCAGAGCTGCCTGGTAGAAGGTTCCTTCGGATACGGCGTTCATTATTGACGATCCTTTTCGAATATCTTCACTTGTAAGAATATGTAACCTTTGATACTCTAAGTGAGAGTGATATAACGTTATATGACAAGTGAGGGTACATTATGTTAAATTCAGACCAAGCGGAGCCATTATATATTCAATTACAAAAAGCGGTCAAAACCGCAATTCATAATGGAACATTTACGCAAGGAAGTCGTATACCGACCGAAACAGAATTAAGCGAAATGTATAATGTAAGTCGAATTACTGTAAGGAAAGCAATTGCCGAATTAGTTCATGAAGGTTATCTGACCAAACGTCAGGGAAAAGGAACCTTTGTCAATATCCCCAAAATTGGACGGAAGATTGAGCATGTGATCAGCTTTACGGCTGCTTGCAAATCCAACGGGCTTTCTTCACACAGTGAGGTTACAAAACGTGAAATCATAGCAGCAGATGAAGAAATTGCACATCAGTTGCAGCTATCGCCAGGAGAAAAAGTGTTATTTATCCAGCGTAAAAGATATGCGGATGATCGTCCCCTGATGCTGGAAAACAATTTTTATCCTTATGAACGCTTTGCATTTCTAATGCACGAGCAGTTGGAGGGGTCTGTATACGAACTGCTGCGGCAAAAATACAGCATCGACCCTAACCAGCCAGGAGAGACGATATTACAAATTGCCTTGGCGGATGAAAATCAGGCCAAATTGCTGGAGACGGCGATCGGGCAGGCGTTGTTTTACATGCATACCATTATCTATGACCAGCATGGAAGCCCGGTTCATGTAGGAAAACAGTACATCATCGGAGACCGCTACCAATTCTCCATATAATCCGTTACCTGTTATGCAAGGTAGTTCAGGTACGTCTGGCTTCTGCTTCCATCCAATAGGGAGAAGCAGAAGCATTGACATAACGTTATATTACGTCATGTTGTTAGGTGAATCAATCATGAGGTGGTGAAACTATGCAAGGGATGAAAGATACATTAGCAGACAAAGTATTACTCTCCAATGCTATTTTTAATGGATTGGAAAATGAAGCTTCGCCCGGGTTTATTGCAGTGCGAGGAGAACGTATTGCAGCAGTGGGGCATCCGGAAGAGGCACAAGCCTGGATAGGATCGGAAACGGTTGTCTATGATCTGGGCGATGCCTTTATCATGCCGGGAATTCATGACAACCATGTATTTTTCACCGGATATATGTCAATGCATCGGGGCGTGGATCTGACGCATACAGCCTCAAGTGAAGAAGCAGTGCAACTACTGCTGCAAGAGGCAAACCACCTTCCATCAGGAAAAGATGTAACCGCTTACGGTTGGAGCGAGGAAAAATGGGGTGAGCTGCCTGAGCCAAGCTTGTTGGATGGATTGTTTCCCGATCGGGCGGTCATCGCCATCAACCAAAATAAAAGTTACTGCTGGATGAATCGATTGGCTGAGGAGAGATATCAATTTTCGCCAGATCAATGCAGTGCCGAAGCACGCGCTTTACTGCTCCAAGCTATGATGCAGGACCGCAGCCTTGTCCAACAAGAGTTTATGGAATTTTGCCGACTGCTGGCTGCACGAGGGGTTACTTCTATAAAAGATATTGGCTTTGACCGGCATAGCGAGCTGCTTCCAATTCTAGAGGAATTGAAAGAAACAGGTGAACTTCCACTCCGGTTTCATTTCTCGCTGGAACCGGTTGTCGAACCGTTTGATATAAGTATTGGTATCAAGTATAAGGCACTTTATCATGGAGACCTTATTCGTTTTCAAGGCTACAAGCTGATGCTTGACGGCGTCGTAGCCGATCATACAGGGGATATGTTGGAGCCTTACGCAGATATGCCTGGAGTCACGAATTTGAGGGCGGTCGATTACGAAAAAATTGAAGCCTCAGTTCTGGAAGCGGACAGCCAGGGGATCAAATGCTGCCTAACTGCAGAAGGCGATGCTGCGATTCGCCAAGCAGTATCCATGATTGAAAAATGCCGCGCGCAGCAAGGCAATCACCTTATCAGACATTCGATCAGTGATCTGGAGTATCCTCATCCAGATGACCTGAACAGAATGGGAGAAAACGAAATTTTTGCCGAGGTCTATGCTCAGATTTTGCTGCTAAATCCCTCTTACGAAGAGGCTTATATGTCTGCTGTGGCAGGCAAAGAGAATGAAAACCGTTTTTATAATTATAAGTCCATGCTGGAAGCTAACGTGCCGATCACTATAGGTACTGATTTGCCTTTATTTATCACCAGTGTCCCCGATTCGCTGTATGCGGCCTCTCACCGATTATTCCCGGATGGCTCACCTGCTGGAGGCTGGTATCCTGACCAAGGAATGCCGGCATCCGAAGTTTTAAAGGCATGGACCATTAATGGAGCCAAACATTGTTATATGGAAGAGGTTACAGGTACGCTGGAGGCTGGAAAATATGCTGACATCGCCGTTTTTGATCGCGACCTCCTTAATGCATCCGCTGGTGACATCAGGGATGCCCAAGTGATATTGACCATTATGGGAGGGAAGGTTACGTATAACCATTCTTGGAATGAGGGATAAACATGAACATCACGAATAAGAAATGGAAATTATCCTTGCCCCATAGTTATACCTTAATATTCTTGATTATTATTACAGTCGCCGCGTTGACATGGGTTGTACCCAGCGGTCAATTTGAGCGTCATGAAGTGACAGTGAACGGTGTGACCAAAACGGCAATCGTTTCAGGAACCTATCACTCTGTACCCAAAACAGGGGAGAACGGCGATTTAAGACAGGGAATCCCTCAGATCCTTAGCGCTCCTATTGAGGGGATTATCAATGCCGCCGATGTCGTCTCTTTTGTTCTTATTGTAGGCGGCTCCTTCGGTATTATTCTGCAGACAGGCGCCATTGATCGTGCGCTGACAGCTCTTGCCAGGCGGTTGAAGAATAAAGGGATTTTGCTTATTCCCATTGCTATGGTTATCTTCAGTCTCGGAGGTTCTACCTTTGGGATGAGTGAAGAAATTATTCCACTTTATGCGATTTTCATTCCGTTGATGTTTGCCTTGGGTTTCGACTCTATGACAGCGATTCTTATTTTATTTCTGGGAACGCAAATTGGCTATGTTGGTTCGACTGTCAATCCATTTTCAGTGTTGATTGCCCAGGGAATCGCAGGAGTGGAGGGGAATCCTCAGCTCTGGCTGAGATTTATCGAATGGCTTGTATTTACGATGATTTCTATTGCTTTTACGATGTGGTATGCGCACCGGGTGAAGCGAAATCCGGAGAAATCCCTCGTGTTTCAAAGTGATATTATAAACCGCGAGCAATTTATTAAGGAAAGCACAGGCGAGGACGTCGTCTTCACATTCCGGGACAAATTAATTATAGGTGGATTTATTGTAACGCTTGGAGCGATTGTCTGGGGAATTTTGGTCAAAGGCTGGTATATGACTGAGATCGGCGCCCTTTTCTTTGCCCTTGGTATTTTTGTTGGGGTTGTCACCAAAATGAATCAGAAGGAGATAGCTGAGAATTTTGTAAAAGGATGCGGAGAATTTATCTACGCCGCGGTGATCATAGGCCTCGCCCGCGGAATTCTGATTATCGCAGAACAGGGGATGATTATTGATACCGTATTGAATGCACTTGCAAGCGTCCTGGAAGGTTTGCCAAGTTATTTATTCACGACTATTATGTTGCTTGCGCATAATATCATTACTTTCCTCGTTCCCTCTTCTTCGGGGGAAGCTGCACTAACCATGCCTGTACTTGCACCGCTTGGCGATCTTGTAGGCATTAATCGTGAAGCCGTAGTCACAGCGTACCAATTTGGTAACGGGTTAACTAATCTCATTTCACCGACAGGTGGAGTGCTGCTGGCAGGATTGGCCATTGCCCGGATCAGCTTTGGACAGTGGCTGAAGGTAATCTTCAAACTATTCCCCATCCTCTGGCTGATTGCTGCTATTTTTGCTGCGATATCGGCTGCGGTGGGTATGTAATCAATCAAGTGAGGGCCCCTGTCTGTTAGAGACAAGGGTTTCTTTTTGTATTTGTGAAACAAGTCCTCTTATGTAGGAAGGCTACTCATTTCTTTCCCAATATGGTGCATAAGTTTACGCGGAAAATAAATAATATGGATAGCATTTTCCTAAGGAGGAAATAAACTTGATGCTTGCTGATAACAGATTACTCATTGCTGCTCTAGGCGGTGTTAATGAGATTGGGAAAAATATGTATTTCATCCAATACGATCAGGATATTGTCGTCATTGATTGTGGCTCCAAGTTTCCTAATGAAAATTTGCCTGGTATTGACCTCATTGTACCGGATGTCACCTATCTGCTGGAGAATCAGGATAAAGTTAGAGCGCTCATTGTAACCCATGGACATGAGGATCACATCGGGGGCATTCCTTATTTACTGAAGCAGATCAACATTCCGGTATTCGGGACAAAGCTCACCATCGAATTAATTAAGATTAAGCTAAAGGAACATAATCTTTTACGTGATGCCGAGCTTCATCTTATAGATGCGGATTCTACCATTGATGTGGGGAAGATTCAGACATCCTTTTTCACTACTGTCCACAGTATCCCAGATTGCCTGGGTGTTTTTTTTCAGACACCGGAAGGAAATGTGGTCCATACCGGGGATTTCAAATTTGATATGTCTCCTGTCAGCGGACCTTTTCCGGATCTTCATCGCATGGCTGAAATCGGAAAGAAAGGAGTTAAGGTGCTTCTCTCCGAAAGTACGAATGCGGAAAGACCAGGATTTACGCCTTCAGAACGCTTGGTTGGCGGGCACATTCTGGATGCATTCGCTCGAGCCAAGCAGCAGGTATTTATCTCCACGTTCGCTTCCAATGTGAATCGTGTCCAGCAGGTCATTGACGCTGCAGTGGAAACAGGCCGCAAACTGGTCTTACTCGGACGCAGCATGGTAAATGTGGTAACGGTGGCTAAAGAGTTGGGCTTCTTGCACATGCCCGAGGATTTGTTGATTGAGGCTGGAGAAACGGAGCGGTATCCTGCAGAAAAAATTGCAGTTTTATGTACAGGAAGTCAGGGTGAACCGATGGCTGCATTGTCCCGTTTAGCTAATTCCCTGCATCCCAAAATCGAAATATTGCCTGGGGATACCGTCATCATTGCTGCGGGAGCGATACCGGGAAATGAGCGAAATCTTTCCCAAGTTATCGATAACCTGTACGTACTGGGCGCTAACGTTATTTATGGATCAGGCAGCGCTACGGGGATGCACGTATCCGGTCATGGCAGCCAAGAAGAGTTAAAGTTAATGATGACCCTGATGAAACCCCAGTATTTAATTCCTATACATGGTGAATTCAGAATGCTGCATCAGCATCGTCAGCTAGCAGAATCAGTCGGTATTCCTATGGAAAACGTATTTATTGTCCAGAACGGTGAGACAATTCAAATCGCAGAGGGAAGGGCATCCCTGGGTCCCAAAGTACCATCCGGCAATAGCCTGGTAGACGGGCTGGTAACTGGTGATGTGGGCAATATTGTACTGCGGGACCGTAAAAAACTTGCCTCAGACGGAATGCTGATTATTGTGATGACTTTGAGCAAAAACGAGAAGCAAATGCTTGCAACGCCAGAAGTCATATCAAGAGGCTTTGTATTTGTTAAGGATTCCGAAGAGCTGATGAATCAGATTCGCGACACGATTATGGCCACAGTGAACGAGTTAACAGAAATCGAAATGAGTCAGTGGGGCTTGATTAAGCAGATGTTAAAGGATAATGTGGGTCAGTTTATTTACAGCCAAACCAAGAGAAGACCTATGATTTTACCTATCATTATTGAGGTTTAGAAATAGCCGATAACTGTCAGACAAATGAATATTGTTCAATACGCGATTAATCAAAAAAGACTTAAATCAGTAATACAACTGATTTAAGTCTTTTTCTTCTTTTTTCCAAAAATGCGGCTGTGATAGCGTTTGTAGCGAAGCGGAGGATTTGAATCTGGAGAAGGGCCAGCGATCGTAAGATCAAAGCCTACGCGTAGTGCCTCCCACTCCTACAGCATCTCGTTTAAAGCCGCTTGCGTTCCTGCTGTATGCCCTGTCGTAAACGCCGCTGTAATATTATAACCTCCAGTGTAGCCGTGAATATCCAGAATCTCACCGCAGAAAAACAATCCAGGCATCAGCTTGGACTCCATCGTTTTCGGATTAATTTCCTTCAAGTTCACACCGCCCCCGGTAACAAATGCTTCCTTCAGGGAGAGAGTTCCATTCACACGAATGGGAAACGCCTTGATTCGATGGGCGAGTTCTTGCCATTGCTGCTTGGGAATATGATCATAGGTCAAATCTTCACGCAGTTCAGCTTGCTGAAGCAACAACGGAATCATGCGTTCCGGTAAATAAGGCTTAAGCACGTTTTTGATCGCCTTTTTAGCATCGACCGATGCTAGTTCCAGCGTCTCCCTGTAGACTTCATCAGCATGTTTGTGAGGCAGTAAATCGAGAGTTAACAATACTGTGTTTACCTTATCCTTTTTCATTCCCTTGACGATAAACTGACTGCAACGCAAAGCGGTTGGACCAGACAAACCAAAATGCGTGAAAATCATATCTCCTTCATGAACGACAACCTTCTTTTGTTTTGCATTCCATACGGTCAGGCTGATGTTTCGTAAGGAGAGCCCCTGAAGCTCTTTTGTCTGGATGAACGTCTCGCCTGACGTTAGCGGGACCTCTGTTGGATATAGTTCTGTAATGGTATGCCCAGCTTGCTCTGCCCATGCATAGCCGTCACCTTCCGAGCCTGTGTGCGGGACGGACTTGCCACCGACAGCGACAATGACGTTACGGCTACGCAGCATTTCACCGGAACGCAGCCGCACACCAGCTGTATGACCTTCTTTGTAAATCACCTCTTGAACAGGGCAGCTTGTCCGAATCTCGACTCCTTGAGAGCGTACCTTATTAATCAAAGCATCGACGACCGTTTTGGCTTTGTCCGTTACTGGAAACATACGCCCGTTGTCTTCTTCCTTTAAGGCTATACCTAGTTGTTCAAAGAAGGCGATGATATCCCGATTGCCGAAAGCAGCCAGGGCACTGTGCAGAAAACGACCATTGCCGGGAATGTGGCGAATAAGTTCATCCAGCTCTTTTGCATTGGTGACATTGCAGCGACCTCCGCCGGAGATCCCCAGCTTTCGTCCAAGTTTATTTCCCTTTTCCACTAAAAGCACCTTGGCGCCTTCGCCACTGGCAGCAGCCGCTGCCATTAAGCCGGCTGAGCCGCCTCCGATCACAATAACGTCGTAAGTCATAGACCTCTTCCTTTTCGTCGACAAATTTTCAAAAAAATTCAGAATAGCGTAACAGATTTTCCATCATATCGTAATACCGTCTCTTTAGATAGACATTGAGCACAGTAGTTGCGTATATCTCTTATTTTACAGAAGTATAAAAACCGTAAAAACGATCCTCTAATATATATCCGGTATTTAGCAGAATTTGTCGTTCTACACCGGGATTTTAACACATATATTGTAATATATTGTAGCCTGTGCTTTAATTCAACTAACGGCGTCAAGGAAAGATGATGAGGGGGAGAAGTCCTTGTTAATTGCGTTGAAGGAAAGTGTGCTCCAAGTTCTCCTTGCCGTTATATCGGCGGGTTTTTTCTCTATATTAACGGATTATGGGGACAAGAAAAAGGTTTGGGCAGGCAATCTGCTTCCCGGACCTCATCAAGGAATACTTTATCTGTGTTGCTTGCCAGCTATATTGCTATGTTCGCTCTTTCAATACCAGCCTCCATATGGCCTACCTTCCAATCTCGGTATTATTCCCCTTGCTGTAGGCGTCATGTATGGTACACGTCGCACTTCCTTTGTTCTCGCTGCTTCTGCATTGACGGGTGTTCTAATTATAGCGCAGTCGATAGAAATGTCCCCAATGTATGTGGGCACTGCTTTTATCCTTTTTCCTTTTATGCTACTGCATGTCAAGTTTTTTCAAAGAGGAACATTGTTGGACAAAAAGCTCGTAATTTTCACATATGTTGTGGCTGATATGCTGCTTAAGGCATTATTACCGCTATTGTGGGGCAAACAGAACATTTCAGTATACATTCCTGATCTGCTTACAACGTTTTGGAATGTTGCTGTAGGTGTGTTGGCAAGTTTTACGGTCGTAAGTCTGATGCATAATTCCTTTGAGAAACTGACGTTGCGGCGAGATGTAACTGAGTTTACGAGCAAATATTTAATCGAAGTGGATAAGCTGCGTCAAGTCATGGATTTGATGCCGTTATCTCTTGTTACTTTGGACAGCGAAGAACGAGTTATACATATGAACAAAACGATGCTGGAGCTCTACCGGGACTTCGATCCCTATATTACGCTGCCTGAGGTTGTAGGCCGTCCTTTAAACTCGTTGTACGTTTTTAGCGCTTCGCCTGTAGTCAACGAACGAGTTGCGAAAGCATTGGAAGGAGAAGCAGGCGCTGATTTTATAAATGTATCTCCCAAAGTATTCTTCTCCAGTTTCCTTCCTATTCGAGATAAACATATCAATCAAACGACAGGTGTCATTATCGCCTTGCAGGACATCACAGAGCTGGAGACGCTGCGCAGTGAGTTGGGCAATTTCGAGAGGCTCAGTCTGGTCGGACAAATGGCAGCGGGCATTACTCATGAAATACGTAATCCGATGGCGGTTGTGCGCGGGTTTTTACAGCTTATGCGCGAGAAGAGTCCTGATTCTCTAAGTCATTATTACCGCATCGTGATGGAGGAGCTGGATCGGGCGAACGGGATTATTAATGATTTTCTTTCCCTGGCCCAGAATCGGATTGTCGAGAAGGAGCAGTGTCATCTGCATGATATCATTCGTGAACTAACACCTCTTTTGTGGGCAGATGCGAACCTGAGGGGACAGACGATTGAGTTAAAACTGGAGGATCATGTAACGATGCTGCATCTGAATCCTAAGGAAATCAAGCAATTGCTGCTTAACTTATCGCGTAATGCGATGGAAGCTATGGGGGAAAAGGGTGTGCTGACCATTTCTACTCATGAAGAAGAGGATTTTGTCGAACTGGAAGTGAGGGATACAGGTCCGGGAATTCCGCCAAAACAGCTTGAAAAGCTGTTCCAGCCTTTTTACACAACCAAAACGAAAGGTACAGGTTTGGGTCTGGCCTTATGTCAAAGTATAGTGGAGCGTCATCACGGTACGATTGCCGTAGATTCGGTGGAGGGAATGGGCACACAGTTTAAAGTTCGTTTGCGCAGGACCATTCCGACTTATCAGGAGCATTCTGAGCCTCCTGTCATAAATTCGATACAGAAATAATTGTGCAAAGATGTAACCGGATTTTTTGCAAATTACGTGAAAAAGATTGTATAATGGGCTTTAGATGTCCATGCCTTTACTACGGCAAAGGATGAAATTAGAAACGTAGTATACATGATTTAGTGAAAAGGAGTGAAAGAATATGTCTATGTCTTTCGATCAATATATGAGAGATTCAGTTCAGCCTATGCGCGATGAACTGACGAATCTTGGGATTCAGGAACTGCGTACTTCTGAAGATGTGGAGGCTAAGCTGCCTGATGCTAAAGGTACAGTGCTGGTGGTTGTGAACTCGGTATGCGGTTGTGCCGCAGGCCAATGCCGCCCGGGTATAGCTGAAGCGCTGAAGCATGATATTACGCCGGATCATTTGTATACGGTTTTTGCGGGACAGGATAAGGAAGCAACGGCGAAGGCTCGCGAATTTTTCGCGCCGTATCCGCCATCTTCCCCTTCGATCGCGCTGCTGAAAGACGGCGAACTGGTTCACTTCATCGAGCGTCATCAGATCGAAGATCGTTCGGCAGATCAGATTTCTGCTGATTTGACCAGTGCATTTGACCGTTTTTGCCGGTAAGACTGCTCAAGCTATGCCCCGCATTTTTCGCCTGCGAAATTTGCCGGGGCTTTTGCGTGTTGGCTTGTGAAGGAAATTCCTAAAAAAGAGGTGCTTATCTGATGAGTTTGCAGGAACAGATTATTGCTGAATTGGGAGTACAGCCTACGATCAACGTAGAGGCGGAGGTCCGCAAGCGTGTGGATTTCCTCAAGTCGTACGTAACAAAAACAGGAAGCAAAGGGCTGTTGATCGCCATCAGTGGCGGGATTGACAGTGCCGTAGCAGCCGCCTTGTGCAAGCAGGCTACAGATGAGTTGACACAGGAGCAAGGGCAAGAATACAAAACACTGGGTGTATTCCAGCCCTATGGTCAACAGGAAGATATCGAGCATAGCTACGCGGTGGCTAAAGCGTTCAACCTGAAATATGCCGGGGAAACGAACATTAAGGAAGCCGTGGATACGATTGCCGTGGAAGTAGAGCACACATTAAAGGATATCGGTCTGGAACGTTCCATTACTCCGCAAGTGAGAGGAAATGTAAAGGCAAGAACACGTATGGTGGTTCAGTACGCACTTGCGAATGAACTGAACCTGCTCGTCGTGGGTACAGATCACGCTTCAGAAGCCATTACAGGCTTTTATACCAAATGGGGTGATGGTGCGGTCGATATTACACCGCTCAGCACTCTCAACAAACGTCAGGTGCGTTTGCTGGCCAGCTATCTTGGAGTTCCGCAGGCTATTTTGGACAAAGCGCCTACAGCAGGATTGTGGGAAGGCCAGACGGATGAAAAGGAACTGGGAATCTCCTACGAAGCAAACAGCGACTACCTGGAGGGCAAAGAAATTGACCCGGCGGCCCGCGAAAAGCTGGAAAGCTATTTTACACGTACAGCACATAAGCGGACAAGCATTCCGGGAGTGTAAGCATTAATCATTTTGGAATTGTAAAATGCTAAGCTAAATAAATGCGGCGATCCGCCCGGCGGATCGCCGTTTGTATTGAGGGGGCTACTGCCTAATTAGTGATCCGGTCAATGAAGCGGCGGGTTTCGGTAATTGCCTGATCCAGTTGAAGACTGCCTCCCTGGAATGGATGAACGGTGTTAAAGGTATGATTGCCGCCTTGAATTTGTACCCACTCGATGTCGGGACGAACGGAGGTGAGCTGGGCAGAGCCTTCCCGTAGACGTTTGGAGTCTTCGGTTCCCTGGATAAGTACAGCTGGGAGCTGGCTATTGGCAAGCCTGTCTACAATGGCAAAACGCTCGCGATTGTGCTCCAGGTCGTCCAGAATGATAGCATCAAGCGGAAGCTGTTGCCCGGTTCTGGCGTTCTGCACATAGCTGCGTCCCTTGGCACGCATTTCTTCTTTTTGTGGTAAAGTAAACAGATCAAGATTGGTTACGCCATTCCATGAAATGACGCCAGCAATCTCGCCGGGATGATCTAGTGCATATACAAAGCAGCTTCCCGCACCTCGGCTATGTCCTAACAGAAACAACGGCAATTCTCTGAATTCATGGCGTGATCTCAAATTGGACAGCAATAGTTCCAAATCCTCTTGTTCGCGGCTATAGGTGTTGCGTGCGAACTTTTCCAGCTCGGTAAAATTCTCCAGATCCTCACCTATGCCATTATGTGAAAAATTGAAGGTTACTACGTGGTTATCCATACTCAATGCTTCTGCAATAAAGGGGAACATACCCCAATCCTTAAATCCTTTGTAGCCATGAGCGATGATGAGCAGGCTCTTGGCCGTATTTTTAGCGGGAAACCATGAGGCCCGGATCACCGCATCTGTTCCTGCATCAGTACCAGCTTCAACCACAATCGTTTCTGACATCCTATCCTTCCTTTCTACGGGAGTTTTTTAACCGGCATATCCGCGAATTTAAAGCATTCACTGATTGCCTCTCTCATTTTAACATATTTTGGTGACGCTTTTACGCCTTTACGACTCGCCAGGGTGTGGACGCACTGTTACAATAGATCCAGTAAAGTAAAAAAAGGGCGGGGAATACCCAAATGATCTACGGAATTGGACATGATGTGCTGGAAATAAGCCGTATGGCTCATATTTTGGCAGGTAAATATGCAGATGCATTTTTGAATCGGGTGTTGACCCCGGCAGAACGCGAGCTTGCAGTGGAACGCAAGGGAAGGCTAGCGGAGTTCGTAGCAGGGCGCTTTGCTGCCAAGGAAGCCATAACGAAAGCCTTTGGCTGTGGAATTGGACAAATCATCGGGTTCAGCGATATGGAAATTTTACCTGAACCGGGGGGGAAGCCCGTAGTTTATTTGTCTTCGTCTGCGTGGGATCGACTGAGATTACCGAATACGGGTGACTCGAATTACAGCATTCACTTGAGTATTACACATCAGCCTAACATTGCCTCTGCTTTTGTGATTGTCGAATATAAGGAGACGTGATGTGATGACTACAAATACATTGGAACAAAAGCGTTACTTCAGTTTTGAACTGTTGAATTGGTATACACGTAACAAACGCGACTTGCCGTGGCGCCGCCATCGCAATCCTTTTTATATCTGGATTTCGGAAATTATGCTTCAGCAGACACGTGTCGATACGGTCATTCCGTATTTTAATCGCTTTATTGCACGTTTTCCGACGATTGAAGCGCTGGCGGAAGCGCCCGAGGAGGATGTTCTCAAGCTGTGGGAAGGGCTGGGGTATTATTCGCGGGCCCGGAATTTGCAAACGGCGGCGAAACAGGTAGTTGAGCTTCACGGTGGGCAGGTGCCAGATGATACGCAGGCTGTTGCTGCACTGAAAGGAGTAGGTCCGTATACGACGGGGGCGATTATGAGCATTGCCTTTAATCGGCCAGAGCCTGCTGTAGACGGGAATGTGATGCGTGTGCTGTCGCGTTATTTTCTCATTGAAGAGGATATCATGAAGGGCAGCACGCGAGCGCATATGGAAAGTCTGGTCAGGGAGCTGATTCCCGAAGGAAGAGCCTCCGATTTTAATCAGGCGCTGATGGAGCTGGGGGCGCTGGTCTGCACGCCAAAGTCGCCTCATTGTCTGACCTGTCCGGTCATGGAGCATTGCTCGGGCAGGCTGGCAGGCCGCGAGGAGACGCTGCCAGTCAAAACAAAAGCGAAGCCGCCGCGGCTGGAGCCTCGCTCCGTCGCCCTTATCGAGGGTAGCGGTGCCAACGCAGGCCGCCTGCTTGTGCGCCAGCGCCCGGCCAAGGGCCTGTTGGCCCGTATGTGGGAGCTGCCGCACGAGCTTGCCGGGCCGGAGGGCTACAACGGTCCGGTGCCGGATGAGCCAGCCATGGATCACCTGGCAGCTCATTTGTTGGCAGAGGGCGTGCATGCTCGCCCGGTGCGGTTCGTACGTGAGGCAGAGCACACGTTCAGCCACATTCACTGGAACCTGCGTGTGTTCCAGTATGAAGAGGTCGCCGTCCCTGCCGGGGAGGCGGGCGAACAGCCGCTGGCTGCCGAGCAGCGGGCCAGCTACAGCGCCGCGGCGAAGCCAGGTGCGTTGATTGCGCTGGCTGAGCAGGTGGAGCACGCACATAATGCGCTGCCGGCGGGGTACCGCTGGATCAGCGGAGCAGATATGTCCACCTTGGCGTTTCCCAAGGTGTTCCTTGATCTGATCAACGAATATTATGCAAAGCAAAAAGAGAACTGATGTTAATAATATAACTGTCAGCAAAAAATAAAGGATCGTCTAATAGGTCGAGTATCAAATTCCATTTATTTGACTCCCACTCAAAAAAGCAGTGACCCGCAAGTCGAAAGACTAGGCTAGGTTGAAAAGGATGCATCTTTTGTGATTGTGTTACTCGCCAAAAATCAAAATGTTTGCCAATTGCATTAAACAGAAATCCTACTGTTGAACCAAACGGAACGACAGAACAATTCGGGAATTTAATGAGCAACTAAAAGGGATTAGCTTCACGGAATCGCTCGACGAGAGTACCCTCGCCTCCATAACAACGGACACCATCTGGTGTTCGTTTTTTTGCTTACTGATACTCAAAGAGAGTCCCTCTGGTTCTAGTATCCACTCATCGCCGAACACGATAGACCCCTGTTCTTCCCCATGAATATTTATCACTATTTTACACATATTACATGTATATCATGATTTAAGTTTTTTGAAGGGGGACCGTCATCGTTATGGCAAGATTACTCGAGGCGAAATTAGATCATCTAAAAAAGATCCTGGATCATCTTCCTGATGTCGTCTTCAAAAAAATGGATGTGGGACAAACGGGAATCTGTGAAGGCCGCTCTCAGGTTAATCTGGAACAACTGAAGGAAGAATTGGTACAGCAGGCGGCTTTTACATCAATGCGAAAGAAGGAACAGATCTTGAGGCGTGTGTGATAGAAGTGTTATCAGGATGAAGTTGAGGATACCCATAGCAAACTTATCCCTCACGTCAAAGGGGAGGCTCTCTCATTCACGGTTCGTATCAAAACAGCTGTCAAACTAAACGAAAACTCGGTTATTTCTTCGGAGTTCTTGAAGGAACTGTTCATCCGAACCGCTAAAGAAACGGTGCAAGATGAAATCAAAAAGATCGTGCTCCAATCATTAAGCAAGCTCCAGAAAGAAATGAAAGCAGACGTAGCCGGCTTCGGTTCAAAGGTAAAAGTGAACTATCCCGCCTACTGGGATCGTGTAAAAGACAATTGGCAGGATACATTCAGTGAAATACCGATCGACGTTCGGGTTGAAGTACAGATTGAACGAACAGGTGCTTATACAAAAGGAGAGGGAGCGTAATGCCCAACACACCTTCCATGAAACAGGATGAAATTTCTACTATACAAGCTCTATTAACAGTAACTTCGACCGTGTACGCTGTGGGAATTGTCAGTTTACCACGAACCATCACGGAACAGACGCAAACTCCTGACGTGTGGCAGGGGCTTTTGCTGGCAAGTCTGTTTGGTGTCGGCGTCGTTTTTATCAACGTGAAATTGTGTCGGCGATTTCCAGGGAAGACGTTCTATGAGCTCAATTCTGTGATCGCAGGTAAATTTATCAGCCTTTTCATCAATATTGCGTTCATGGTATATTGCGTAATGATCTGCTCTCTTGTATCCAGAATGATGGCAGAATTCCTCAAAGCCCTTGCATTGGAGAGAACTCCGGTAAGCATGATTCTCTTGCCGTTTCTTCTGCTCATTGGTTATTTGACCTCGGGCGGTCTTCATGCGATGGTTCGCTTGGTCGAGCTTTTCTTTCCCTTAACCTTTATTGTTTATTTATTGCTGATCATTCTCAATATCAATCATTTTGACATTGATAATTTGCGCCCTGTTTTCCATCAAGGGTGGGGGCCGATCCTCAAATCTCTTAAAGTTGTACCTTTTTCGACGCTGGGTTTTGAATCCATGCTCATATTAACTAATTTTATGGTCAATCCACAAAAAGCATGGAAAGCGGGGGGGATCGGCTACTCGATTGCAATGGCTTTGTATGTCATGATGGTAACGATGGTCGTTGGCTGTATGTCGGTAGAAGAAGTTTCCCGATTGCAATGGCCGGTTGTTTCTTTTGCGCAGCAAATTGAATTCCCCGGTTCGTTCCTGGAACGGTTTGAAATATTTTTTATCATTTTGTGGACAATCAAAATTTTCATGACCGCCTCAAATTATTATTTCTATCTTGTAGCCGGGATCAGCCAGCTCACCCAAAAGTGGAACGGATACATTTTTTATCTTCCGTTAATTATCATATTTGCCGTCAGCATCTATCCTCAAAATTTTATTCAAATAGATAACTTTGATACAGTAACGGGGTATTTTGGAATGATCATATGCGCGGCAGTACCATTGGTGCTTCTTCTCATTTCCATGATCTTCTGTATAAGGGGAAACCTAGATGGGGAACGTTCATAATGTAATTGGTCATTCACCCCTAAAATGACAATAAATAGGGGGGGTGAAAATATGAACATAGATGATGTTCGAGGCTGCATGGAGTCTGCTCTTGGTCAACCGTCTGGCGTTTTCAGGCATTTATCGTGCGAATCCTCTTGGAGGCATGCGTGGTGATCCAAAGATCTTACTCTCACGCTGGAATCCGGATGATCTATGTAAACGTATCAACACGATTCATTCTATGAGTGCCCGGTTTACTGTCCAAAACCGGGATGCTTTAGAATTTATAGAGGACCAGTTTTGGTATAAGGGGTAGCGCCAACATTTTGACCGTTTTTATGCTTAGCTTTATCGGACATGCATTTTCGTCGTTCCTGATGACCTTAGCGGACGTAACGAACCGTTTTTCGGCATACTGATGACCGCTAATGATGTATAGTAACAACGACTTAGAGTAAGAAAAGCCCGTTTTTTATGCTCCCTTAGCGTATATTTTCGTTAAAATATTGGCTGGACCCCATTTAGAGGCATGACTAAACCCTCTGCTCCTACAGAAAGTCCTGGATTAATATGGTAATATGGTGATTTTACAGACAACAGGGCTCGTTTTTACTAAGTATGGCGTATATGTATGTATAAGCTGATTTACGGAAATTTCCTCCATTTGTGTCTCTAATATTTCGAGTTGAGACTGAAAAGCAAGTAATAAGGTAATCATTCCTTCTAAAACGTAATGTTGAGAGATGCTTCGGTTGACCTTGGCTTTTTGCTTCAGCGCTATGTCTAGCAGCTCTGCTCTATCGTTAATCCACTTCCTAGAGTGAGAGAGCCTGGCATGTTCAAACAAAGATTGAGAGGCATTTTTGACCTTACCATGAAGGCAAGCTTGTATGAGCTTCATCCCATGCCCGGTGCGGCTTTAAATCGCCGCGGTAGAACATTTCAGCTAAGTGCCAAGCGTCTGCTGCATCTGTTTTAACTTTGCGTAACGTAGTCCCGCGTGCTCGCTTAGATTGCAAGGGATTCACAATGAGATGTTCAATTTCTTCTCGTATGAGAAATGAAACGAGCCCACGATGATTCCAACCTCATAGCTTCGCTTGTTATACGGGATCGCATGCCCCAACCAGCTCAAACATGGTCGTTGGTGATAGTGGGAGAACAGTTTTCTTGACGGGGTTATTTATTTCCCTAAAACCACCTAGTTCTTCCCGGCTATCGTCATCTTAAAACACCTATTAAAATAGGCCAACCAAATTTTTGGTTGACCTAATAATACGAAATAAAGTCCTAGACTGTCGCTGTTCCATTGAACTAACGTATCCTGTTAGTTCAGTCATATCACTCTTTCCCTATGGTTTCTTCATAAACGCTACTTACATACTGTTGTCAGTAGTGTTTTTGTATATGTTCGGCAGTGGCGGCCGACAATCACACTGTCATCCTCGAGTTCCACGTCCACGATGTCGATGCCGAATATTACGAGCGCTTGAAGCCGTTTGTCGATGAGTGGGTAAAGGAACCTACCACAATGCCATGGGGGGAACCGTGCCGTTCTGTTTCGCAATCCCGACGAATCTTGTTAACCTCTTCACCTCTCCACCATTGCTTTTCTTTCCCTAGAATCGTTGCTACAGCCTTATCCACGATACGCTTAATTTATTTCATTATATCGTTCGACTGCCTTGCTTAGCTTATAATTGAAATTCTCAGGTGTGCCATCTGTAGTGTTCAGGAACTGGCCGTTCAGATCAGAATCAGATACAGGTTCCTTCTTATTGATGCGTTCAATGATTTTCGAAGCGGCCGCTTTTGCCTCAGTGGCTGAATCAACATAGCTCTCGATACTGAAGCTGTTAATCCCTTCTTTTTGAACTCGTTTCTTGTCTTTTGAGATTGTCATGAGCGTACTCAGATCTGCGGTCATAATGTCGTATTTGGCTTTAAACTTCGTCATATCAAGCTGGAGCACATTGTCGGCGGTGATTCCCTGCTCATCCATTTCAATGGCCGTAGCCTCAGCATCTATCATAAACTTCAAGGCATTATACCTAATCTGCTGGTCTGAATCCTTGAGTTTTTGCAGTTCAGCCAGACGCTGCTCGTTACCCAATTTTTGCAAAGCCGTGAAGTATTGTTTGGCGACAGTCTCGTAAGCGAGATTGGCACTTACAAGCTTGGTATGCAGCTGTTTTCCTTTTGCGAAATCATCATCCACGTAGCCTTTTGTATCGTAGTAGGCTTTCATTTCGTCCAGGACGGACAACAGATCATTGATGACTGGTGTCAGTTTGATCACTACGGGGTCTGCGTTCGCAAAAGCAGGTTGGCTTGCGGTATAGCCGTTCGCTTTATCAACAATTTCCCGCTCAGTTTCAGCAACGCCGAGCATGATGAAGCTGAAGTTCTTCTCGATTACAGGCTGTGTATCACCTCCGAACTTCTCGAAATAATGAACCAGAACCTCATTGATTCTGCCTGTCATCAAGTTATTCAGCCTCACATACGCATTGTATTTTTCGATTTCTTTGCTCTCGCCGGACGTAACGCCTGCAGGCGCTTGATCCACGTTGGATGTAATGGCAGAACAAGCGGACAACATTGTACCTAACATGATAATGGCAATAAAAAATGATAGCTTTCTCAAAATAGTGATTCCTCCGACTGAGTAATTTAACGTGCTTTTCTTTTGTAAGGTGTCTGAATAGGAGAGAGAACAACTGCCCTCTTCTGGTCGATTAAATTCCCTCTTCGCCGCATATTAATGTTGATTGTGAAATAATCTAATCAATTTTAAAATTATTTGGTGAATGGGTCTTGAGACTTGAGTAGCATAATTTTATAAATTTCTTTGTCGTCACTTTAAAGAAGATATAACATGAGTAATGATAAGGCCGGCCTAATGATAAATCGTAATCGATCAGCTTGAGACGTACGGTGGAGATCCAGCTGCTGTTACGGCCGCTCTGGCTCTCCGGAATTAAAGGAGTTATTATTTTTCGCGAACAACCAAGCTATCCTGTCCGTTCGTATTATGAGGTCAGCCAGTTTTTACTGGTTGACCTCTTTGTTCGTAAGAGGTTTATTATGGGCAGCCGAGGTAGAACGTCAAAGCGTGTTATTTTTGGTGATTTTTTCGGTATTCGGATGGGGTCAATTTGTTGACCGTTTTGAACATCTTAGAGAATAGGAGTACATCTTTATACCCTACAGACCGAGCAATATCTCCGATTTTCAGGGAAGTATTTTTTAAGAGGGAGCAAGATTTTTCAATCCTCAAATGCAATAAAAATTCCTGCGGTGACTTATTGAGTTGCTGTTTAAATAAACGATGCAAATACGAACGGTCAATTGAAATGTACTTGGCAATGTCACTTACGGTAATGAAGTGTGAATAGTTTTGTTGAATAAAGAGAAGCGCTTCTTTAATATAACGCTGCTGTCTTACCTCATTGTTGACTTCCTGATTAGGATAAAGTTCAAACATCAGATACAGGAATTCATACAGCTTGGATGTAAGCAACAGGTCTTTGTTGGATTTCAGCGTAGAAGAAACGACGATACTTTCCATACAGCGAGCAAGATTGCCCTCTGCTTCAAACCGGAAAATGGGATTGTCCCTATGGATACAGGTCCGGCTTAGATATTCTTTTGCTTGCACCCCATTAAAACCGATCCAGGCATATTCCCATGGGTCGACTTCATCCGCTTCGTAGTAAATTAGAACCTTCGGCTCAATAAAGAAAGCATCGTTTTTCTCCAAATGATAGATTTTATCGTTGACTTTAAAGATCCCTTTTCCTTTTAAAATAAAATGCACCATATACCCGCTTCGAATGGCTGGACCATAAGAGTGTTTGCTGGTACAGCTTTCTTTGCCACATGTGTATAGATTGAGATCCAAGTTGTTATAGGAATGATTGGAAAAATGCGAACTCATTTGTTTTCACCTCTTAATTCATCTCTGCATATTATCACACCGTTTCATATAGAGTCTACATTATTCCATATAATTATTAAAACTATTCCATTATGATTAGGGTGTAAGAAACAAGGAAACAACATAATTTATACTTTTTGAAAATATTACTATTGGCGCTACAAGGGGGTCACTATGGCTATAATCATCGATAAAGAGAAGCTTTTATTCCATTTACAAGGCAGCAATACCAGTTATGTCATGCAGGTTATACAAGATGGTTATTTAGTCCATCTGTATTGGGGAAAGAAAATTCAGAACTATCGGGGAAGCAATAAAATCATCTTTATGGATAGAGGATTTTCACCCAATCCGGATGGGGCGGATCGAGCTTTTTCACTGGATACCATCCCGCAGGAATATCCGTCATTTGGAAATAGTGATTTCAGGATTCCTGCGTATCAGCTTCAATTGGAGAATGGTTCTACAGTGACAGATTTTCGGTATAAAGAACATCGGGTTTACCAAGGCAAAGCAAAATTGAAAGGGCTTCCTTCTACGTATGCGGAGGATGATGGCGAAGTAGAAACACTGGAAATCATCCTTGAAGATCCATTAATTGATGTAAAGATTGTACTATCCTATAGCCTATATCAAAAGTGGGATGTCATTACCCGTTCTGTCCGTTTTGATAATGAAGGCCAGCAGCAGCTAAAACTGCTTAGAGCGTTAAGTGCCAGTGTGGATTTTCGAGATGATGAATATGAACTCATTACCTTGTACGGTGCGCATAACAATGAAAAAAATATAGCAAGGAGAAAAATTTTACCCGGAATTCAAATGGTAGACAGCTGCCGTGGCGCTAGCAGCCCTCATCAGGCACCCTTTATGGCACTTGTAAGAGAAGGGACAGATGAAGATCAGGGCGAAGTATACGCCTTTAATCTGGTGTACAGCGGGAACTTTACGGCCCAGACGCAGGTAGATTCCTATCGGAACACTAGAGTCACGATGGGGATTAATCCTTTTGATTTCACATGGCTGCTTGGACCGGAGGAGTCGTTCCAAACGCCTGAAGTGGTCATGGTATACACCGAAAATGGCTTGGGCGGCATGTCGAGAATTTATCATGATTTATACAGGAACAGATTATGTCGTGGACCATTTCGTGACAAGGAACGGCCGATCCTGATTAATAACTGGGAAGCCACCTACTTTAACTTTGATGCTGACAAGATTGAGCAGTTGGCGAAGGAAGCTCAAAGTGTAGGAGTGGAGCTGTTTGTATTGGATGATGGGTGGTTTGGGAAACGAGATGATGACAATACTTCATTAGGCGATTGGGTGGTGGACCGTCGCAAACTTCCAGATGGATTGCCGGATCTTGCCAATCGCATTCGAAATCTGGGTATGGAGTTTGGTTTGTGGTTTGAACCTGAGATGGTATCCATAGACAGTGATTTATACAGAAGGCATCCCGATTGGTGTATCCATGTCCCTGACCGTCCGTATACGCTGGGAAGAAATCAGCTTATGTTGGATTTATCGAGGAAGGAAGTGTGTGAGTACATCGTTAAGTCGGTTTCCGATATTTTATCGAACGTTCCAATT
Organism: Paenibacillus sp. T2-29; assembly: GCF_052921365.1. Classification (NCBI taxonomy): domain Bacteria; kingdom Bacillati; phylum Bacillota; class Bacilli; order Caryophanales; family Paenibacillaceae; genus Paenibacillus; species Paenibacillus sp. T2-29. The sequence goes on from NZ_JBREVE010000012.1 coordinate 125,233, forward strand.
ACTTATGTAAAATGGGACATGAATCGTCACATGACAGATGTGGGTTCGGCCGCCTTGCTACCTGAGAGACAAAGGGAGACGGCGCATCGTTATATCCTGGGACTCTACAGTATTATGGAAGAGCTTACATCGAAGTTTCCCCATGTCTTATTCGAAAGCTGTTCTAGTGGAGGAGGCCGTTTTGATGCCGGTATGCTCTATTACATGCCTCAGACCTGGACGAGTGATAATACGGATGCCATTTGCCGACTGAAAATTCAATGGGGGACAAGTCTTGTCTACCCTCCGATTACGATGGGCGCACACGTCTCCACGGTACCTAACCATCAAGTGGGAAGAATAACTCCGTTGGAGACCAGAGGTTATGTCGCCATGGCCGGGAATTTAGGATATGAGCTGGATTTGACGACATTAACTGTTGAAGAAAAAGAAGTGGTGAAAAAGCAGATAGCTCTATATAAGGAAATGAGATCGCTCATTCAGTTTGGAAACTTTTACAGAATTATTAATCCGTTTGATGAAAATGAAGCCGCATGGAGCTTTGTGTCAGAAGATCAAACGGAAATGGCGGCCAGCTATTTCAAGGTTTTATCCCAACCAGCTGCCGCGATTAAAACGTTAAAATTCAAAGGTCTGAATCCAGACTACATTTACAGAAATATAGAAACTGGTGAGCTGTTTGGCGGTGATGAATTAATGCATGTAGGCATAACGCTGACCAGGGTGAAGCAGGACTTTTTAGGTCTGTTCTGGAGATTTGTTAAAGAAGACATCATCTGATTCAGCTAGAGGAGGTTTTACTAGATGGAAGCAAAAGAAAAGCAGTATAAGCAAATTTCTCAAGAAATTTTAAAATATATCGGTGGTGAAGAGAACATTATCGGTGTGGCCCATTGTGCCACAAGATTAAGAATTGTACTTGAGGACAATGAAAAAGCAGAATTAAAAAAGATTGAAGAAGTTGATCTGGTTAAAGGTGTGTTCATAGCGGGGGATCAACTGCAGATCATTTTTGGAGCTGGGTTGGTCAATAATATCTATGCCGTGTTCTCCAAACTGACCGGAACAGAAGATATGTCATTAAGTGATGTCAAATCGAAGTCCGCACAAAAGCAAAATCCTTTTCAAAAAGCTATTAAATCGCTATCAGATGTCTTCATTGAGATCATGCCTGGAATTCTTGCCGCCGCATTGTTAATGGGGATAACCGGTCTGTTAGGTCAGAAAGGGCTATTTGGTCCTAAGTCGATTGTGGAGATGTATCCAATTTTCCAAGGGATCAATCGCTTTGTTCAAATCGTTTCCACAGGTATTTTCACCATCCTGCCGCTGCTTGTTGTTTATTCTGCAACCAAGAGATATGGCGGCCGTCCGATTCTGGGGCTTGTGCTGGGTGCGATTATGCTTCATCCAGCCTTGGCGGATGCCTTTGAGGTAGCTAAAGGGAGCCAACATCCGGAATCGATCAGTCTTTTCGGCCTTCCCGTACAGTTGGTAGGCTTTCAGGGCGGTATTATTATTGCTCTGATGATGGGATATGTGGTAGCCAAGTTGGATCAGTTTTTTAACAAAAAGGTTCCAGACATGATTAAACTATTTTTGGCTCCTTTGCTGACGGTCTTTGTTTCTTCTCTGCTATTGTTTACGATTATCGGCCCTCTTGGGCGGGAGCTAGCCAGTCTGGTGACTGTTTCGTTGCTTTGGATGACGCAAAACCTGGGAATATTCGGCTTTATGTTTTTTGCAGGTATTCAGCAGATCATCGTTATTACAGGTTTGCACCATGTTATGGGCGCGGTAGAAGCACAGCTGTTAACTGACACAGGCAGAAATTTTATCAATCCATTGGCATCGGTAGCTTTGATGGCTCAAGGGGGCGCCGTATTGGGGTATATTCTTTTGAATCGCAAAGACACCAAGGTTAAAGAACTGGGTTACTCTGCATTCGGGTCTGTACTTTTTGGAATCTCGGAACCCGCGATCTTCGGGGTCACTTTGAAGTATAAGTTCCCTCTGGTTGCTGGATGTCTCGGAGGAATGGTTGCCGGAGCATATGTATATTTAAGCAAGCTGACAGCCATAGGATTCGGAACCACGGCTCTTCCTGGCTTTGCAATTGCAGCGTCAGATAACCACGGTCATATCAATTATCTTGTCGCTCATCTTATTGCCCTGATATGTGGAGCATTATTTACATTGGCTTATGGTGTTATCAAGAGCAAGAGGTCAAAAGCAATACTTTAAGAAATGAGTCGAAGTGTATGCATAAAAAGGAGTAGAAGGAGCTTGAAGGCTCTTTTCTACTCATTTTTAATTGCGGATATTATACCTATATGGATGGATCGCTCTCAATCAGCCCTTTGCCAATTACATTGGCTGAAACCGGGACCTTGCCGAGCTCACGCGACCATACGGACAACTGTCCGATATGATGAATTTGGTGGGCAATGACATGGCGCATCACCTCTCCCCAGGCATCGATTGCAATTCTGCCGTCCGGGAGGTGATCTTCAAACCTTTTTCGTTCCAGACCTTCATGCCAGGCGAGGACGAACGGCTCCACATCGAGTCGAAACTTCGCGTCCAGCTCGCGGACTTTAGCCAGCGTATTATACTGAGAGAAGTCCTCCTGGAAATCAGGTTTGCCTTGAATGATTTGAACCCAGCTCCATTCTACATCAACGATATGAAAGAGCGTTTTTAGAATGCCGCCAGCCCCGCCAATACGTTCTTTCAGCAGTTCCTCCTGCGTCACCTCTTCACACCAGCGATACCATTGTTCTCGAACCATCCAGTTATAACGAAAAAAAGTCTGCATCCATTACCCTCCTGGGACTGTAATAAAGAATGATTTCCACCAGTTTACCACAGAATGCCAAAAGGACTATCTCATTCGTAGAAAATCTACTTTTGAGACAGCCCTTCATGATTTAGGATAAGAATGTTGCTACTGGCTTATTTCTTTGCAGCCGCGTAACGTTTGTTAACTTCATCCCAGTTGATTACATTGTAGAAAGCTGCAATGTAATCTGGGCGTTTGTTTTGATATTTCAGGTAGTAAGCATGCTCCCAAACGTCCAGTCCAAGTACCGGAGTCAGACCTTCGAACAGCGGGCTATCTTGGTTTGGAGTGCTAGTGATTGCCAGTTTGCCGTCTTTGCCGACAACCAGCCAAGCCCAGCCGCTACCAAAACGAGTTGTAGCTGCTTTAGTGAAGTCTTCTTTAAATTTGTCATAGCCACCCAGTTCGTTGTTGATTGCTTCAGCAATTGCACCTGTTGGCTGTCCACCGCCGTTAGGACCGATAACTTCCCAGAACAGGCTGTGGTTGTGGTGTCCACCACCGTTATTGCGAACCGCAGTGCGGATGCTTTCAGGAACGCTGTCCAGATTGGAGATCAGATCCTCCAAGCTTTTGCTTTGCAGTTCAGGAGCGCTCTCCAGAGCTGCATTTAAGTTCGTAACATATGTGTTATGGTGACGATCATGGTGAATTTCCATTGTCAGTGCATCAAAGTGTGGTTCCAGTGCGTCTTTTGCGTAAGGAAGTTCTGGTAATTGAAATGCCATAATAAAATCCCTCCTGGTTATATGGTTGGGTAAGTGTTCCTATGTAATAATACCCTCGATAGTTATATTAAACCGCATTCAGCCTATTTTTTCAACATTTTTGTTTGTAAAATACCAAACTGAGCAATAGGGCCTGGTAGCTAGCATGTCCAAAAACCCGATTGGAATACGTAATACATAGGTAAAAAGAGGTAAATTTGACCTTCAAAAATGTAAACGCTTTATATATAGCGCTTACATGAGAAAAAGGGATGTATTCCGTCAAAAAGTATGGTTTAATGGTCAAGGAAGCAGAATTTTCGGCTTTTTTGTCGTCTGCTATAAGCTGTCATGTCTATGACATGACGAACTTGAGGGCATACACCCTTTTCCTGTTCTTCATTTCATATATAGCAGATCGTATGCATTTTTATCATAATGCCTTGTGATTAACACCATGATAAGCGCTTTATGGATTTATGTAAAAATGACGGTGCTGTCTCAATTTTTTTATTATGCTTACGAAAAGGGAGATATTACTTATGCACGTTCGTTCCTTTCAATTAAGTGATGTGAATTCAGTTACGGAACTCATGCAAATTGCCTTGTCAGAGGAGTGCTACAAAGAGACGGTGGGTGCTTTTGCCCGTCAGCTTTCGTGGGATTCCGGTTTGATCGTCGTTGCCGAAGAAGAGGGAGAGATCGTTGGTGCCCTGATTGGCACGATTGATCAGAATCATGGTTGTTACTATCGTATTGCTATTCACCCGGATCATCGTCGGATGGGAATTGGGAAATCGCTTGTGGAGTCCATGGAGCAACGTTTTCAGCAACGTAAGGTTAGCCGTATTTGGGTAGCCGGGGACAAGCATAACAGTGCGGCCATGCCGTTGTACGAAGCTATGGGCTACGGAGCAAGCCAGATTTTACAGGCGTTTCAGAAGCTGAGTATTTTGGCACCTCATTAATCGGCAATCGATATACAGAAATGAAGTATAATATTTACATTTAGAGCATATCTGAGTAACCGTTGCAATCGGGTACGGGATATGCTTTTCTATTTATAACAGGGTTGAGGAGGTTAATTATGGATGCTTTGACTCCTTCGTCAGACCTGCTTCCTTCACCGGAAACGTCCAAACAGGCAGGTCGCTCTGGTTACATACGCGATTGGTTAGTTACTCTGCTGATTGCAATGGTCGTCTTGTTGCTTCTAAACCTGTTTGTATTTAACTTGTCCACGGTCAGAGGACATTCGATGCAACCGACGCTAACGGAAAGCCAGCATTTGTTCGTTAATAAGCTGGTTTATAATTTTCATGATCCGGGGAGAGGGGACATTGTGATTTTAAAAGATCCCGATTCCAAACTGTCCAACCCAAGATTTTTAGTGAAAAGAGTCATAGGTATTCCCGGAGATGTCATTCGGATTGAGCATAATCATTTGTATGTAAACGGTGAGCTGCTAAATGAGCCGTACACCAACTCGGACGTGGAGGATGGTGATTACGGTCCTTTTACAGTGGAGCTGGAACACTTTTTTGTTATGGGCGATAATCGCCATACTGCTGCAAGCAAGGATAGCCGGTATTTTGGCAGCGTTAAGTCTGAAGATTTACTGGGACGTGCAGAGTTTATATTTTGGCCGATCTCGGAGTGGAAGTGGCTATGAGCAACGATAGTCTGAAATCAATGCGGAATACGTGCGAACCGATCAGAGTTATAACGGTCAGCGGTTCCCAATCAGGAAAGGAAGAGAACGATGAAAGAAGTGATGGTTTATACCGACGGTGCTTGTTCGGGGAACCCGGGCCCAGGGGGCTGGGGGATCGTTTTGCTGTATGGAGAGCATCGTAAGGAGCTGTCGGGTGCCGAAAAGATGACGACAAACAACCGTATGGAGATCAAATCGGTGATTGAAGCGCTGAAGCTGCTCAAGGAGCCGTGCCGTGTAAAAGTACACAGTGACTCTGCCTATGTCGTCAATTGCTTCAAACAAGGCTGGATTAAGAATTGGCTCCGTAATGGCTGGCGAAACAGTAAAAATCAGCCGGTGGAGAACAAGGAACTATGGGAAGAACTGTGGGAACTGATGGGTAAGCATGAGGTTGAATATGTGAAGGTGAAAGGTCACAGTGACAACGAACTAAATAATCGCTGTGATTTTCTGGCGACAAGTGCTGTTAAAAATTTACGGTAGCATCTGTTGCTGTTTTCTGTTGAAATTTGAGATATGAGAATGTTGCAACATTCTCATATCCGTAATGATAAAAGTAGAAGAGAGGTGAGTATCGGATGCAACGCGAATTAACTCGGACGGCTACCGGAACGGCTTCGACTTGGGCTTCGCTCAAGCAGGAAATTATTGAGGCAGCTCCAGGGCTGGGTATCGACTCCATCGGGTTCGCATCCGCCGATCCCTTTCTGTCTCTGAAAGCTATATTGGAAGAGCATCGTGCTAAAGGCTATGAGTCCGGCTTTGAAGAGCCCGATATTGATAAGCGGATCTATCCGGAGTTGTATGGTTCGCAGCCTGCATCTCTGATTGCCATTGCAGTGGCGTATCCTTCCAAAATGAAGGACCCGCCGAAGTCGGACAAGGGCAAGTACCGTGGTATTTTGGCGCGTTCAGCCTGGGGCAAAGATTATCATCTGGTATTGCGCGAAGCGATGGAAAAGCTTGAGGCTTTTATAAGTGAGCGGGTACCTGATGCAATTTTAAAAAACATGGTGGATACCGGAGAGCTGTCGGATCGAGCTGTTGCGGAACGCGCAGGAATTGGCTTTAGCGGCAAAAATACGATGATGATTTCACCGACACTGGGATCATGGATTTATCTGGGGGAGCTGTTGACGAACATTCCTTTCCAGCCAGATGAACCGGTTACGGATGGTTGCGGAGAGTGCACCAAATGTTTGGATGCATGTCCTACAGGCGCGCTTGTAGGTCCGGGACAACTGAATGCCCAGCGGTGTGTGTCCTTTTTGACGCAAACCAAGGGCTTTTTGGACGAGGAGTTTATGCTGAAAATAGGGAATCGGCTGTATGGATGTGATACGTGCCAAATCGTATGTCCCAAAAATCGAGGCCTTAACTGGGATCATCATCCCGAGCTTACACCCGATCCTGAAATTGTGAAGCCGTTGCTGTTACCGTTACTGGATTTGAGCAATCGCGAATTCAAAGACCGATTTGGTCAAAGTGCGGCGGCCTGGCGGGGGAAGAAGCCGATTCAACGCAATGCAGTCATTGGTCTTGGCAATTTCAAGGATGTTAGCGCGGTGCCCAAATTGACGGAGGTTTTATTGGATGATCCGCGTCCCGAGCTGCGAGGCACGGCGGCGTGGGCTTTGAGTCGAATAGGAGGGGAAAACGCTATGACAGCGATCAAGCAAGCATCAGAGAAAGAACAACATGAGCAAGTACGCGAAATGATCGCACAGGCGCATTCCAAGCTAGAGGAACAAGAGCAGGCAGAGCAGCAAACTTCTGCTGAATTAAAGGCGGAGGATTCACAGGGTCCAACTACGATTTATTATGATGAGATGGAGACACCTGTGGGCACTCTGACGCTGTGTGCTACGGATCGTGGGCTATGTCGAATTGACTATGGCTCTTTTTATGCGAAGGAAGCATTGCTTCAGCAATGGGCCCGGACATGGGTCGGGGAATATGTCTATGTACAGGAGCCGGAAAAGCTGCGCGAAGCTGCAGAACAACTACGTGAATATTTTGCGGGAGAACGACGGGAATTCAGTATAGCCTATGATTTAAGAGGCACTCCTTTTCAAGAGCAGGTATGGCGCGCACTGCAAAATATTCCGTACGGACAAAGTGTGTCCTATCAAGATATTGCAGAATCGATCGGACGAGCCAAGGCGGTACGTGCTGTCGGCGGAGCCAATAACAAAAATCCATTGCCAATCCTGTTTCCATGTCACAGGGTATCAGGTGCAAATGGAAGTTTGGTCGGCTATGCCGGAGGCTTACCAGTCAAGATGAAGCTGCTGGAATTGGAGAAGGAATAAGGACATATGTTTGCAAAAAGTAATTTGCTAGCTGTCCCATGTTTTGCTATGATAGGTTCGTGTAATTCAAGATGTTTCATATAAATATACAGAGGTGACGACTTCGTGGTGTGGAATATTGTCATTCCGATTATTACCCTGATTGTTGGCTTGGTCGGGGGATTTTTCATCGGTGCTTATTATCTTCGCAAACAGCTTGAAAAGATGCAAAACGACCCTGAAACGCTGCAAAAAATGGCCAAACAGATGGGCTACAACCTGAATGGGAAACAGATGCAAAAAGCCCAGCAGATGATGAAGAACCAACAGTTCTCCAAAAATCAGCCTGGTGCGCGTAAAAATCAGGGCCGTCGGAAATAATGAGCAACGTGAGCACGGATGCCGCATGAGGTTGCTGCATAGAGGAGGATTACTGTGGCTGGCGTAAAAGATTATATTAACCGCAAAGCTGCGGATAACCGGGATAAAATCGAGTACCATGTGGAGCAAATTTTAAAACTGATCGGTGAGGACCCCAAGCGTGAAGGTTTGTTGGAAACACCGGCACGCGTTGCGCGCATGTATGAGGAAATATTTGCGGGTTATGAGGTTGATCCACGGGATGCGCTGGGTGTGACATTTGACGAGAATCACGAGGAGCTTGTAATCGTGAAGGATATTGTCTATTACAGTCAGTGTGAACACCATATGGCTCCTTTCTTCGGAAAAGTGCATATCGGCTATGTACCCAGCGGTAAAATTGTAGGACTAAGCAAGCTTGCCCGCTTGGTGGAGGCGGTGACTCGCCGATTACAAGTACAGGAGCGTATTACATCGCAGATCGCTGATATTCTAAATGAAGCGGTCTCCGCTCACGGAGTTATGGTGGTCGTGGAAGGCGAGCACTTATGCATGTGTGCCAGAGGCGTCAAAAAGCCTGGCAGCAAAACGGTAACGTCTGCAGTGCGCGGCACGTTCCGTGATAATGCAGCACAACGCGCAGAGTTCTTGTCCCTGATTAAGGAATGATTGAACACGGCGTGATAGGATGAAAAAAAGGGTGGTCTACGCATAGGCGTAGCCGCCTTTTTTTGTTAACATCAGAAATAGAGAAAATAGATCGTTGCTGTGAAGAATGAAATAAAAAAATGGCAGCATAGCTGCTTGAAAGTTACGATTAGCCTATGGATAACAGTTATTTTTAAGATAGGGGATAACGTATGGATCATATACATAGCTCAACAGAAATAACAACAGCATTGCCTGCGTTGCAATGGTTGGAAGCGCCACTGACGACTACGCAGGAAGACGTATTGTTTCCGCTGGCTTGGGAGGAGCTAGCTTGTCGGCAAGTAGGGAAAGGAGCTGCGCCCATTTTGCATTTATGGCGGCATCCGGGGGCGCTTGTGATTGGTCACCGGGACCGCAGGCTTCCCAACGCCCCACAGGCGATGGAGCGGGTGCGCAGCTCAGGAACGTCGGTATGTGTGCGTCCTTCAGGCGGAGCAGCCGTCATGCTGGACAGGGGGGTACTGAACCTGTCCTTGATCCTGCCGAATCCGCAGCGGGCCATCAGCCTGCATGAGGATTTTCGGCTCATGGCAGGGCTGATTGCCGATGCGCTGGCCCCGTGGTCTGTCGAGGCGCAGACCGGAGAAATCATCGGGTCCTTCTGTCCCGGGGATTATGATGTAAGCGTCCGAGGGCGCAAGTTTTGTGGCATTGCGCAGCGGCGTCAAGCCAAGGCGTATATCATCACGGCCTTTGTGATGATTGAGGGCCGCGGAGCAGAGCGCGCACAGGCGGTGCAGCAGTTTTATCGAGAGGCGGCCGGGGATACGCCGACAGGCGTGCAGCAGCCGGATTATCCCCAGGTGAATCCGGCAACGATGGGCAGCCTGGCAGAGCTGGCTGGTGTGCCGTCTGTCGAGGCGTATACAGCATCGCTACGCCGTGTAGTTGAGAGCCGGGCTGCCATTTTGCCTGCCGATGGCTCGCTGGTGCAACCGGAAGGATTGGCAGAACAGATGGCAGCGCTGAGAGAGCGGTACGATTTGCAGGTGTAGTTTGTTTTAGCTTAGAATGGTTGCCATCTTAGCTTGGAGGCTTGAGCATAGCGCGCCTCCACCTCAGGCCAGTTGACGACATGCCACCAATCTTCGATGTATTTATTACGTTCGGCCTGATGCTTTAAGTAATATGCGTGTTCCCACACATCGATCGCCAGCAGCGGAATAGACTCCCATTGAGTCAGGTTCTGGTGCTTTTCGGCCTGCAAAATTTCAAGCCGCCCGGCGCGCGGGCTCCATACCAGGATAGCCCAGCCGCCGCCCTCGACCTTTTCGGCTGCCGAACTAAATTGCTTTTTGAAGGCATCGTAGCTGCCAAAATCCTTTTTAATCTGTTCAGCCAGCGGTCCGCTTGGGTTTCCACCGCCTTGAGGGCTCATGATCGTCCAAAAAAGAGTATGCAGATAATGACCTGCACCGTTAAATGCCAGTTCACGTTCCCAATGCTTTACGAGGTCAAAATCACCTGTTTTTCGGGCTTCTTCCAGTTTCTTTTCCGCTTTATTCAGATCATTCACATAGCTCAAATGATGCTTGTTATGGTGAATACGCATCGTTTTTTCATCAATGTACGGTTCAAGCGCATTATAAGGGTAAGGAAGCGGAGGGAGCCGATGTCCCCCAATAGGGACCGGGCGACCGATTAAGGATTTTTCCGCTGCTGAAGGTTGCGTCTGACCGGACTGGACGCCTTTAGTAGCCCCAGAACCTTCTCCTCTCATGCTGGCATGCCTCTCTCGAAACGCTTGCTCCGGGTAATCCTCACCCTCTGCCGCTACATGATACAACCCAGCGGCTCGTGCGATGGAGCCGGGCTCTTGAAAGGGAGTTGTCGAAATCAGGAAATATTGACTTTCATGTGCTGCGTGTATTACAACTCCGGCGGATTTTGGCTGTTGACGCAATGCATGACTGTGCTCGGTCAGCAAACCTAGCTGCCGTACATATTCTTGTGATTGACGGTTCGCAGTTTGCAGCAAATCGTCCAGTCGACGATTTAATTCTTGAGAGGCAGGCTGTGAATTCAAGCCTGAATCGGACAACGCTTTCTCTCCAGTTGCTGATGCGTCTGATCCCCTTGAAAGTGCTGATGGTTTATCCAGCTGGTGTGTATGAGCTTGGGGGGCAGACGACGCTTTTTTCTCCTGATGTTGCCATGCCTGTTCTGCCGGATCAAGCGCGCTCCGTTGCTCTTCAAGCAACTCTATGGCGGCCCGTTCCGTTTGTTCAAATACGGTTCGCCAATCATCCAGCAGCCGCACATAAGCAGGTTCTAGCCCTTCAGTAGCGGATTTAATCACTTCCACATGCCAACTTTCCTGCTGCTTCCAATGACGGATTTCCTCCAGCACACGTAAGGGCAGGAAAGACCCATAAGTACTCAGCATCGTTTTTACCTCCCGTATCCCACTATGGCTATCCGGCAGATCTAGCAGATCTGTCCTGGATGCATATGTACCCAGTATATTCGCCGTCTCATCGGGAATATGTCTATGAACTTCCTTCATCAGGTTATACCTGTTGTGCAGAACAATAATTAATCGTGGAAAATAAAAAAAGAAGCCTGTCTACGGCACGGGTTAAGTGTCCATAGGCAGGCTTCTTCAAGGCGATGAATGCTTATTTCGAAAATAATTCTTTACTGCGTAGTCGTTTGTTTATGGGCAGCAGCCGTGGTTTTCTTGTCCTCCAGCTCCTGCACATTGCTTAAAAACGTCGATACCCGCCGCAAATATTCACGAGGGTGCTCTCTGAAAATAAGCTCATGTATCCCGTTTTTGACAATCCATACACTGGAAAGCGGGTTGGTCTGATTGGCAGCGAGCTTTTCCGCAATGGGGTAAGGGGCCTTTTCATCCTGTGTACCATGCACAAACATGATTGGAAACGGATAGTCCTCCTTTTTTACCTCCTGATATGGAATCTGATGCAAACTGGTGCCGTTCAAGACTGGAAACAGCAACTCCAGTATTTCCAAAGATGGATGTCTCGGCAAATTAATTTGATTGTGAATGTTATGGTACAGCGTATCCGGTTCCAGTAGGAAGGTGCTGTCCAAAATCATCGCGTCCACATCTTTGGTTTGCAAACCCGCCTGAAGAGCGGTTCCTGCTCCCATAGAGAAGCCCCATACAATAATTTCCGACGAGCCGCGTTGTTTTGCAAGCTGGATGGCCCCAAGAAGCTGTTGGGATTCTGCCTTGCCTCCGGTTGCGACGGCCTTGCTGTTTTGTGACGCAAATCCGTAATCGAACATGACCACATTAAAGTTCAAGCTATGGGCATAATGCGCCAGATCATACATGGGAATCCAGCTTTCTTCACGGTTGGCTCCATAGCCATGACTGAAAATAATGGTTTTCCGCGATTGATCTGCCGGGATATACCAGCCTTGTACCATGCGGCTACCATCCTTGGCTGGGAAGCTGACTTCCTCATAAGGCATACCTTTGGCCTGCATCGGATTAGAGTATAATGGCGCGACGGTGGGATTCGTAAGCACCCAGGCGATGTAAGCATGCAAGGCAATAAAACAAAACAACAGAAAAAATACGACCGACAGCAGCAGAGCAATCACAACGTGCTTGAACCGCAGCATACGGGGATTAAAGAGTGGGGTGGACGGCTCCTGAACAGCGGTCTGTAGCTGAGCGTTGCGCTGGGATGTCGAAATCATGTAAGAGCCTCCTTATATAGAATTGATCTTCGAATCATAAAATTTAGGTATAATTCCACTTGAAAATAGTAGGGTATGTCCGTATAGATACCTATTATCGTATGATGGGTATTATCCAAAGTCAACGTCTGAACCGGAAAAGTAAAAATGATGCAAAGAATTGTCGATGTTTGTTCTTGTTCTGTAATATGGTTGTCACAAAAACATCGGTTTACAGTAGCCGCGACTATTCTATATAATTTATGTAACCATGTTTCATAGTGTGAAACGAATATGGATACAAGAGGAGCGGTTCATGATGGAAGACCGTAAATTAACCGTCCGCGCTGTAGAGCGTGCACTTGATATACTGCTGTGTTTTACCGCAGAATCTGATCTTGGTCTAACGGAGATTGCCTCCCAAATTGGTCTACATAAAAGCACCGTTCATCGTCTTTTGACTACGCTAGAGGATCGGGGATTTGTCGTTCGGAATGCCGAAACGGAAAAATATCGGCTTGGTTTTCGCATATGGGAGCTGTCGACGCATCTGTCCCAAAGCGATGAGCCGGCGGTGTTGTTACAGCCTGCAATGGAAGGACTGCGTGATCGCTTAGGGGAGACGGTCAGCTTGTACCTGCGGGATGGAAGCATGCGTATTCGCATACAAGCCGTGCAGAGCAATCAGGCGATCCGCAGGGTTGCTCCCGTGGGAGCGCGTATGCCGCTGGCTGTGGGAGCCTCCAGCAAGGTGCTGGCGGCCTTTATGCCGCCACAGGAGCTGGAGGTACTGCTAAGCAGTGAAGAATGGCCTCCCTCGGTAGATCCTGAGGTATATAAAGCCCAGCTGCAGGACATTCGTGAGAAGGGGTATGCGACTAGCTATGAAGAACGTGAGCCAGGAGCTGCGGCTGTGGCCGCGCCTATTGTGAACCGAAAGGGACAGGTCGCGGCGGCTTTATCTGTATCCGGCCCGGTCAGTCGACTTGCACCTGAGACGCTGCATGATTTTGCTCCGGTTTTGATCGAAGCAGCTAAGGAAATGGGGCTTATGCTCCCGTAACAGTAATCAATACAAAAGGAAATCATACAAGGGTTGCCAAAGCTATAAATTTAAAGTAGTCTGATAGAGATGGCGGGTTGTCTGTTATAGCCGCCAATTCATGTGAATAGAAAGTATCACAGTTACTGGGGGAGCCTGTAATGCGGGCTGAGATGGAATCGGGCAAGATTCCGGACCCTTTGCACCTGATCTGGATCATACCAGCGTAGGGAAGTAATCGGCCATTGAAATGTATACGCAGCTGCTGTCTGCGGTGACGCATAGGGTTTTATTCCATGTGCGTGCTATCTGGATAGCTGCCTCGTTTGATTAGCCGGTTCCCTAGGGAACCGGCTTTTTTGCATAGATCAGCGCCACCCTCGGAATGGTTCCGGATCGGTGTGTCATTTCAACGATACGGGAGGAATGGATCATGAAACCGACAGAAACCGAAGGAACAAAAGAAACAGGAATGAAATCAACAGCAGTAGAGAAGACAAGTGCGGAGCAATCCAGTAGGGTTAATTCTTTCCCGGGGAGCCGCAAGGTGTATATTCAAGGTTCTCGGCCGGACATTGCCGTGCCAGAGCGTGAAATCGCGCTGCATCCCACACATACGCCGCAGGGGATAGAGTATCATGAGCCACTGCGTGTGTACGATACCAGCGGTCCGATGACAGATGAAGCCTATCAGGTGGATATTCGTCAGGGCTTGCCACCATTACGGCGAGCTTGGGCACTGGAACGGGGGGATGTGGAGGCTTACGCGGGCCGCGCCGTCAAGCCGGAGGATAATGGACTGAAACCCGGCTCCAAACGGGAAACAGTGGAATTTCCCGGCGTGACTAACCGTCCGCTTCGGGCTTCGCAAGGGCGCACTGTGACGCAAATGCATTATGCGCGGCAAGGGATCATTACGCCTGAAATGGAATTTGCGGCGATCCGTGAAGGAGTGGAGCCCGAGTTTGTGCGGCAGGAGTTGGCGGCTGGACGAGCCATTTTACCTTCAAATATCAATCACCCGGAAAGCGAGCCCATGGTCATAGGGCGCCATTTTCACGTGAAGATCAATGCAAACATTGGAAATTCCGCGGTTACGTCCTCCATCGAGGAGGAAGTGGAGAAGATGACCTGGGCTGTACGCTGGGGCTCAGACACCGTCATGGACCTGTCCACAGGTCGTAATATCCATACGACACGCGAATGGATTATTAGGAATTCACCCGTACCGATTGGGACGGTGCCGCTATATCAGGCACTGGAAAAGGTGAACGGCGAAGCAGAAAAGCTGACGTGGGAGTTGTATCGAGATACACTGATTGAGCAGGCGGAGCAAGGAGTGGACTATTTTACAATTCATGCGGGTGTATTGCTGCGATATATACCGATGACGGCGAATAGAATGACGGGAATTGTATCCCGGGGCGGGTCGATTATGGCAGCCTGGTGCCTTGCGCACCATCAGGAGAACTTTTTATATACGCATTTTGAAGAAATCTGTGAAATTATGAAAACCTACGATGTGGCCTTTTCTCTCGGGGATGGTCTGCGTCCGGGTAGTATCTATGATGCGAATGATGAAGCACAATTTGCAGAGCTGGAGACGTTGGGCGAGCTAACGCAAATCGCATGGAAGCATGATGTCCAGGTCATGATTGAAGGGCCGGGACATGTCCCTATGCACAAAATCAAGGAGAATGTGGATTTACAAATGGAAATTTGTAAGGAGGCTCCCTTTTATACTTTAGGGCCGCTGACGACGGATATCGCACCAGGATATGATCATATTACCTCAGCTATCGGGGCGGCCATGATCGGTTGGTTCGGGACGTCCATGCTGTGCTATGTTACGCCGAAGGAGCACTTGGGTCTGCCGAACAAGGATGATGTCCGCGAGGGAGTTATTACCTACAAAATTGCTGCACATGCTGCTGATCTGGCGAAGGGTCATCCACGTGCACAGCAGCGGGACGATGCTTTGTCCAAGGCGCGTTTTGAATTCCGCTGGCGCGATCAGTTCAATCTTTCGCTTGACCCTGAGCGGGCCTTGTCCTACCATGATGAAACGCTACCGGCAGAGGGGGCCAAAGAAGCACACTTTTGCTCGATGTGCGGTCCTAAGTTTTGCAGTATGCGTATCACACAGGACATTCGTGCCTATGCGGCAGATAAGGGACTGAATACCGAGGAAGCCGTCGCCGCCGGGATGCGTGAGAAGGCAGAGCAGTATCGGGATGGGGAGCGATAAATCGGTAGCGATACAAAAGTCAATCAACTGGGAAGCCTCAACAAATAGTACAGTTAAGCTCGTCAGAGGTTTATTTCCATGAATGTATGAGTTTAGGTTTAGAAACGCGTGAGATAGCAAAAAGCCGTGGTTCTCTACAGTCGATGTAGAAAACTACGGCTTTTCAGCTTATGTAAAGCGAGATATGCACCGGATTAACGGAGCTTTATTTTTTACCCATTTTTTCATTCAAAATGTCCTGAAAGCTGAGCTTCTTCTCCGAGCTATCTTCTTTCTTCTGCATACTCACCGCGTTGGCACGTTGGTATTGGTGGTGAAAGGGCATCAGGGTGTGGACAGTTAAGTTCATTGTATTCATGTGGGTCATTCCTCCAATTCCATATTGTCAAATTCAGATTGAGTTGCTTAGGACAACTGTATAGGACTATTTATATGTACTTGATGTCGTAATGCCGTGTAGGTTGCTTGGTAAGGTTTCAATCATTATACCCGCATTTATCCAAAGTAAAACGCTTTTGCCATAAAACAGGAAGATGGTCGTATGTGTCCAAAATGTGTATTAGGAGGATGGTCATTTTAGGGGAAAATGTGCCTAGGGCCTAAACAAGGGCTAGAGGCCCGTTTTCTTAGTTTAGTAGTCGGGATTGTGTTTTTTTGTCGAATAACCTTGTATTAGCGGAATTTTGCGGAATTCTAAGCTTGGACTAAGGCAGTCTGGTGGCGAATTAAAGTGTCAAAGTTGTATTGACTTTATGTTAGGTAGTAGATACCATGAACTGGTTGTCAGCGTATTTTGGCAAGAAGAGTCAGCCAATCCATCTGGCAATTCATCCGTTGAAATGTTAGAGAGAGGATTAGAGCATATATGAAAAAAAGTATTGCAGATATCGTATTTATTATTCTGGGTGCGTTTTTTTTCGCGCTGGCTGTTAATCTGTATGTGATCCCGAATGAGTTTGGCGAGGGGGGCGTTACAGGGGTCACGATCATCTTGTACTACCTGTTTCAGTGGTCTCCCTCGATCGTCAATCTGGTGATTAATGGCTTGCTGCTGATTGTGGGATATAAATTTTTGGACAAGAGAACGACCTTGTACACTATAATTGCGGTCGCATTTAACTCATTGTTTTTGCATTTAACGGTCAACTGGCGGATTGATTCGCATGAGCCGACGATTAATGCTGTATTTGCCGGAGTTTTGGTAGGGGTTGGAATTGGCTTAATTGTACGGGTCGGTGGTACAACGGCGGGAACCGTCATATTAGCCCGGATCGCCAACAAATATCTGGATTGGAATATCAGCTATGCCTTGTTGTTTTTTGATCTGATTGTTGCATTCTCTTCCTATTTTATTATTGGTCCGGAAAAATTGATGCTGACTATCGTTATTTTGTACGTTGGTACGAAGGTGATGGACTTCATGATTGAAGGACTGAACCCGAAAAAAGCGGTCATGATCATTTCGGAGCACCAAGACAAAATTGCCGAGATGGTCATCACGCAAATGGACCGTGGAGTTACCGTCCTGTCAGGCCACGGATATTACACTAAAAATCCGAAAGAAGTCCTATATATCGTCATTAGTAAACAAGAGGTGTCCGCGCTTAAAAAGATTGTAAAAGCCATCGATACAGCAGCGTTTATCACCATTCATGACGTACGGGACGTATTCGGAGAGGGCTTCTTGGATATCTCGAAGTAATTGGCAAGCGAAGGTAAGAGAATAAGAGAACATGGTTGGAAGCCGGTCCTGAGTGGGTCGGCTTTTTTTGTTGTTGTGATGTTTATTTCATTTTTAGTGTTGGGAAATATGCATAATAAAGTGGAGTCACTCAATTTCTGTTATATGGAGGGTGTAAGCGGGATGGAGAGTAAAAGCAACTATGATGTAAAAGAAGAATTCAAGAAGCCGTGGATGCATGTGTCTATTTTCTTTATTGTGCTGCATGTTATAAATTTTTCTTTGTTTTCCTCCTCGTTTCATTCCGCTAAGGATCGTATAGCATTGTTGTATTTTCCATTAGTTACTATGGTTTTAACACTGGCTATCGTAGTACTGAATCCAAGGTATTTAAAGCATAGAGACACCTTTTCTGAACGTATGCTCGCTTCTTATCGTAAGATTTGTGCAAGTGTGTTTATTGTACTTGATTTGATTTTCCTTGCACTCATGTTCAAATATTCGGGTGGATTTCTATTCAGCACATTAAAATTAGCTTTATTTTTATCGGCTATTTTGCATTTAGCAATAGGAATATCTTTTGCTACAATAACACCCAATCGTCTAATCGGATTAAAGTTTCCTTGGCTGCTTTCGAATGAAAAGGCATGGAAGAAGACACATCGCATCTCTGCTTATATTTGGATAGCCTTTGGCTTAATAGGGATTTCCATAGGATTAAGAAGTTAATGTGTATATGGTACTCGCCTCTTTTTTGCCCACGATGATTAGTTTTATTATTTCTCTCTTACTAAGCCAGGGAAGTAAAAATATAGACTGCTGATCTGTGTATCATATAAATCGTTTAGCTCTAATAAGGAGGATTTTCATGCGAAGTAGATTAAATATTTTAAATTTATTTTCCTTTCTTCTTTCTATTGTGCCTTTCGTCATCTACCTTTTCATGTATCCGACAATGCCCAGAAATGTAGCAATCCACTATAATATCAATGATGTGGCTGACCATTTTGTTGACAAGTCATCCCCTGAGGTATGGTTGTTGTGTGCACTTAGCTTCATAGCTTTTATGATTATGCTTTTTCTCCAGCCTTTTCTCAGACGTCAGTTCAAGAGCGAAGAAAGTTCTACAATCATGGAAAGCCTGCCTGGTCTCTTCACGCTTCTTATAACCCTTGTGTTCTCAATCCTTGGCATACGTTTCCTTTTAGAGGCTTGAAGAATGTAAGAAATCCCCTCTCAATTGCAGTTTACACCGCATTTGGGAGGGGATTTTCATGATTCAATCGATCATTACGCTTGAATCATTTGACGCAGTACGGTTTGCAAAATACCACCGTTGTGGTAGTAGTCGATGTCGACGGTACTGTCCAGACGGGCAGTGACCGGGAATTCGAACTTGGTGCCATCCTCGCGTTTGGCTACAACCGTAAGTTCTTGACCTGGTTTCACGTCATTGTCAATGCCGAGAATATCGAAGGTTTCGCGACCATTGAGACCTAAGCTGGACCAGCCATAGCCTTCCTGGAATTGCAGCGGCAGTACACCCATGCCGACAAGGTTGCTGCGGTGAATCCGCTCGAAGCTTTCAGCAATGACGGCTTTAACACCTAACAACAGTGTACCTTTGGCCGCCCAGTCACGGGAGCTACCTGTACCGTATTCCTTGCCGGCAATGACGATCAGGTTCTGATCGGCTGCCTGATATTTCATGGACGCATCATAGATGGACATTTCCTCATCTGTTGGCAAGTACTTGGTTACACCGCCCTCGGTGCCTGGAGCTACATTATTGCGGATACGGATGTTGGCGAATGTACCGCGCATCATGACTTCATGGTTACCACGACGGGAGCCGTAGGAGTTGAAGTCCTTACGCTCTACACCATGCTCCTTCAAGTACAGTCCTGCCGGGCTGGAAGGGGCGATGTTGCCTGCTGGCGAGATGTGGTCAGTCGTGACCGAATCATTCAGCAGGGCAAGTACACGGGCATTACGGATTTCCTTGATATCCTGTACACCATCTTGAAGTCCTTCAAAGAACGGCGGATTTTGAATATAAGTTGAGTTTTCATCCCATTCATACAATTCGCCTTCAGGAACCGGAATGGAATTCCATTTCTCGTTGGCTGTAAATACATTTTCGTATTTGCGGCGGAACATATCCGGGCTGAGAGACAGGCTGATCGCTTCTTTAATTTCTTCGGAAGAAGGCCAGATATCTTTCAGGTAGACAGGCTGATTGTCCTGATCGTAACCGAGTGGATCGTTCACCAAATCAATGTTCACCGTACCTGCCAGCGCGTAAGCGACAACCAGTGGCGGCGAACCAAGATAGTTGGCTTTGACCTGCGCATGCACACGTCCTTCAAAGTTCCGGTTACCGGAAATGACTGCGCCGACGGTCAGATCATGGTCTGTAATGGCCTGGCTCACTTCGTCAGGAAGTGGACCGGAGTTACCGATACAGGTCGCGCAGCCGTAGCCTGCAACATGGAAGCCGAGGGCTTCGAGTGGTTCGATCAGCCCGGCTTTTTGCAGGTATTCTGTTACGACAAGGGAACCTGGTGTCAAGCTTGTTTTAACATAGCCTGGCTTTTTGAGCCCGCGTTGTACTGCCTTTTTGGCGAGCAAGCCCGCGCCTAGCATAACGCTTGGGTTGGAGGTGTTCGTGCAGCTTGTAATCGCTGCAATCACGACTGAGCCAGTGCCCAGCTCGCTGGTGGAGCCGTCTGGATGGGTCAGTGGAACCTTCTGTGCGATCTTTTCATCGCTCAGTCCATAGCCGCCTTTGTCTACCGGGGTACGGATAATGCCTTCGAAGGTTTCTTTCATGCGGCTGAGCTCAACACGGTCCTGCGGACGTTTGGGTCCGGCGAGACTCGGTACAACCGAAGCCAGATCCAGCTCAATCGTATCGCTGAACACAGGGTCTGGGGTATCGGCTGTGCGGAACATGCCTTGAGCTTTGTAATATTCCTCTACGAGGCTGACTTGCTCATCGGAACGTCCGGTGCTGCGCAGGTAAGCCAGCGTTTCGGCATCAACCGGGAAAAAGCCGATCGTTGCGCCGTATTCCGGTGCCATGTTGGCCACAGTCGCACGGTCAGCCAAGCTGATGTTGGCCAGACCTGGGCCGTAAAATTCTACGAATTTCCCGACCACGCCTTTTTTACGCAGCATTTGCGTAACTGTTAGCGCCAGGTCCGTAGCGGTAGCACCTTCTGACAGACTGCCTGTCAGTTTGAAGCCGATCACATCGGGAGTGACAAAATACAACGGCTGCCCCAGCATACCGGCCTCTGCCTCAATCCCGCCGACACCCCAGCCCACAACACCCAGCCCGTTAATCATCGTCGTATGGGAGTCCGTTCCCACGAGGGAATCTGGGAAGACCACGGTTTCGTCGTCGATGGTTTTGGTCGCGGCTACGGAGGCGAGATACTCTAGATTAACCTGATGAACGATACCAGTGGACGGCGGCACCGCACGGAAGTTATTGAATGCCGTTTGCGCCCAGCGCAGAAAACGATACCGTTCTTCGTTGCGTTCAAACTCTACATTAATATTGTAGTCCAGCGCGTCACTGGTACCGAATGCATCAACCATAACCGAGTGGTCGATTACGAGATCGACGGGAACGAGCGGGTTGATTTGTTTCGGATCGCCGCCCGCTTTTTTCACCGTATCACGCATGGCCGCCAAATCGACAACCACCGGGACGCCTGTAAAATCCTGAAGCACGATACGTGCAGGAATGAACGGGATTTCCTTGTTGGTGTCACGATCCTCAGCCCAGCCTGTCAGTTGCTGCACATGTTCCTCAGTAATGGCGCGTCCGTCAAACTGGCGAACCGCAGCTTCCAGCAACACTTTAATGGAGAAAGGCAGCTTGGCAACACCGCTTTTTCCTTGTTCCTCCAGTGCCTTAAGACTGTAGTAGCGATAAGGCTTCCCGTTAACTTCCAAGCTACGGGCAATGGAGAATTGATCTTTTCCTGACATAAGTATTACCTCCTTGAAGTGGATGCTTGCGGGAAAATAGGGATGTCTTTTTTCGACGTCTTGCACATTTGGTTTTAATTGGTTGCGTTCTCAATTTCATCTTCAGTGGTTCATCGTAAGTTAAGAGGTTGAGATGAATGTAATTCGTTTCATTAGATGAAACATGATTTCAAAATGATTGCTTTTGGATTAAGTATACCGTTTTCAGACGGTTCCGTAAAGTTTTTTTGACCTAAATTATGCGTGTCAGACTGGAAAATAAAACGTTCCGTTCCCCCGCGTTTTTCGATGTTCATACCAAGCTTTAGAGATTCATACTTATAGATAGAGAGCATATCAGACCAGAGAGGAAAGAAAGGAAGTTATATATCGGCGAGGTTATCCCCGAATAAGGATAGCAAGACGAAAAATGGAGGGATAGGGATGGGGGAGCGGGAATGGAAACAGGCCCTTTTTGCTTACGTGAATCAGTACAATCGCAGTGAGGTAAATGGTGTACCACAGCCGGATGAGTACCTGGAGGTGGGCCAGCGAATGGAGCGGGCAGCACGTGCGGCCAGGTTGGAGCAGTGGTACAGCGAACGGGACGCTGTTCCCCTACGCAGCGAGACACGCGCCAAGCCGATACGAATAGTGCAGGATACTCCGGATGAGGCAGTGGTCGATGTACAACTGCATGTGCGGCTCTTTTATGAGAAGGGCGGAATGACTCACCGGGAGGATCGGATTGAACGGGAGCGCCTGACGTTTACACGCGAGGGTGAAGCCTGGCAGGTGACGAGGATTGAGCGTGATCCGGCAGAAAGAAAGCCAGCGGGAGGAGAGGTTCCTTTCGAACAAGCGTCGTTTAATCAGGGAGGAAGTCTGCCGCTGCTAAATCGTGGTGTGCTGGGCTTCGGTTCATCAGCACGCCCCAGTCGATATCGCCGTGAAGAAGCAGCGGCCTATGCAGATCAGTGGTGGGATAGTTTTAACCCGGAGTTTGAGGCTTTTGATGTGGATTGCACCAATTATATCTCGCAGTGCCTCTTTGCAGGTGGTGCACCGATCCACTATACTGGTAAAAGAGAATCGGGCTGGTGGTATAAAGGACGGGTCGCCGGACGTGAGCTGTGGAGCTATAGCTGGGCGGTTTCCAACAGTCTGGAACGGTATTTGGGTTCCAGTTCCTGGGGTTTGACCGCAGAGCAGGTGAGTCGACCGGAGCAGCTCATGCTGGGGGACGTCATTTTTTATGATTGGGATGGTGACGGAACTTTCCAGCACAGCACGGTGGTAACGGCCTTTGATGCTGGCGGCATGCCGCTAGTCAATGCACATACGGTAAGCTCCAGACATCGTTATTGGGACTATAAAAATTCGTATGCGTGGACGGACAATACGGTATATCGCTTTTATCACATCGCCGACTATTTTTAAATGAGATGATGGATAACAGGTACAGTGAAGCAAATCAGGCACAATGACGAAAGCAAGAAAGCGGAGGATAGGCATGGCAAATCAAAAATTGACCGTAGGGCTGGTGTACGGTGGTAAATCGGGCGAACATGAGGTATCGCTGCAAACGGCGTATGCGGTAATGAACGCTTTTAACTATGAGAAATACGAGATTATTCCTTTTTATATTACGAAGGCTGGCGATTGGCGTAGAGGGACGCTGTTAAATGCGCCTCTGACTACTGTAGAGCAATTGAAGCTGGAGCATGCTGAGGGCGGCACCAAGGCGGCATTAGATACGTTGTTCGGCAAGCTGTATGGAGATCAGACACTGGATGTACTGTTTCCGCTGCTGCACGGCACCTTTGGCGAGGACGGAACGATTCAGGGTCTGTTCGAAATGGCGGATATGCCCTATGTCGGGGCAGGAGTGCTGGCTTCGGCAGCAGGTATGGATAAAGGCGTCATGAAGAAGCTGTTTGAGCATGCAGGATTGCCGCAAGTGAAATACTGCTATTTTAATAGTACACAGTGGGCACAAACCGGTCATGACTTGGTGCGTAACATAGAAACTGAGCTAGGTTATCCTTGCTTTGTCAAACCAGCCAATCTGGGATCAAGTGTCGGTATTTCCAAAGCGAGTAACCGAGAAGAACTGGAAAAGGCTGTAGATCTGGCTTTGCAATTTGATCTGAAGGTGATCGTGGAAGAGTACGTCGATGCCCGTGAGATTGAGGTCAGCGTACTTGGTAATGATGAGCCGATTGCCTCGGTACCGGGTGAAATTGTGTCGTCGAGTGATTACTACGACTATGCTGCCAAATATACCGATGGTCAATCGGAAATGCTCATTCCGGCACCACTGGACGAGGAAGTGGCAGATCGTATCCGTGAAGCCGCATTGCAAGCTTTCCGCGCTCTGGAAGGTTGTGGGATTTCCCGTGCAGATTTCTTCGTCAGACGCTCAGATGGACATATCCTTATTAATGAAGTGAATACGATGCCTGGCTTTACACCGTTCAGCATGTATCCATTGTTGTGGAGAGAAACCGGCGTATCCTATGTAAGTCTACTGGATCGCATGATTGCTCTTGCACTGGAGCGTTATGAGCGCCGGTCGGCACTGCACTATGAGAACTCATAAACGAAAAAAATGAAGGAGAGCTGATCACTCTCCTTTTTGTTCATATATATTGATGTACTTGAGCATTTTACCAAACCCTTAAATATGAAAGGTGGCGGCTAGACATGGGCTTTCAAACTGAATTTAACTCGGTGTGCAAATTCAAGAGCGAACAAGAACTTTATGAACTGCTGGAATATGGACGTGGCAAAATGGTTAAATCCGGACTGCGCGTTTTTCCGACAGGACAGAA
The DNA here is from genome assembly GCF_052921365.1 of Paenibacillus sp. T2-29. Lineage (NCBI taxonomy): Bacteria > Bacillati > Bacillota > Bacilli > Caryophanales > Paenibacillaceae > Paenibacillus > Paenibacillus sp. T2-29. Next base: position 149,301 of record NZ_JBREVE010000012.1, read on the forward strand.
GGTCATCGCATACAGCGTGGACAACGTGGCAGTAGCCATCGTTCAGATTGTGGGCTGTATCGCCGAAATCAATTTCCAAGGTGACGAAGTGACCGAGGTAGAAATGACTCTCATTCGTAAGCTGAATGAAGAGGAATCAAGAATTCAGACCGCATTGGCGGATGAAATGTTTTTTGGAGCACAGCAGCAATCCTAGCTGTTTGTTTCTTACAGTTTTGTGCAATACACCGAATCAGCAGGTGCTTTTCCGGGTATGATCAGTAGAAAAGGGGTTTAGGTCACAGAATGAAGGCGGCCTTGCCATCTACTGCAAACTGCTGAAAGGAAGGACATCTATGATCGTAAGGTTCGGATATGTTGCCATGTCAGTCACCGTGCAAAATGCATCCCCTTCTAAAACTATGACCATGGCCAGCTTTAACAAGATCGGAGACCGAGAAGCGGCGATCCGCAAGCTAGAACGGATTGCAGCCGAAAATCTCCATAATACATTGAGGCTACTGCGTCATAATCGTGCGAGTGATATTCAGGTCTATCGTTTCTCATCCAAGCTGATTCCGCTTGCGACCCATCAGGATCTGTGGGACTGGGACCCGTTTGAGGCGCTTGCCGCTGATTTTGCAGAGGTGGGGGACTATGTCAAGGCGAATAAGATGAGGGTATCGTTTCACCCCGATCATTTTACAGTGCTCAGCACTCCCCGTCCTGAAGTGTTGCAGAGCTCCATTAATGATCTGAAGTACCACGTGGCGATGCTGGAGGCCATGGGACTTGGTGCCGAAGCCAAGAACAACATTCATATTGGTGGTGCCTACGGAGATAAGGTGACCTCAGGTCAGCGTTTTGTAGAGCAAGTGAATGCCCTGGATCTTTCATTAAGACAACGGTTAACATTGGAAAATGATGATAAAACGTTCAATGCGGTGGAAACACTGGAAGCTTGCAAAATAACGGGCTTGCCGATGGTTCTCGATATTCATCATCAATGGGTCAATAACGAGGGGGAAAAGCCGTGGGAGCTATGGCCGGATATATTGGATACCTGGAAAGGGGAATTGGCTCAAGCCGGATCTTCTACTGATCATCCATTGCCGCCCAAAATTCATGCCTCCAGTCCCAAAAGTGAAAAAGACCCTCGTGGTCATGCAGATGGTGTTCTGGTGGAGCCGTTGCTGACCTTTCTGCGTAATATTGCTGGATATACGGATCGGATTGATGTCATGCTTGAAGCCAAACTTAAGGATGAAGCATTGTTCAGATTAATGAATGAACTGCGTCTTCAGGAAGATAACGGGGTCAAAGTGTTGGATGGGGCTTCCATAGAAATTACGCCTTAAAAAGTAGTATTTTGCGGATAAAGCTTCCATATGGAGAAACTTTATGAAGCTTATTGTGTATACTAGAATGTGTAAACTAGCAAACTTGTACTGAAACAGAGATGGTTAAGAGACTGTCTGCAGGGCAGATTCGTAAACCACGTAACAATGATATAGAAAGTAGAGTGAACACGTTGAACGAACATGAAAACGAAAAGGTTCCCTATATCGTATCAGGAAAAAGCTATACGGCCGTGGCTATTAATGCGGCATCCAAAGCCGGGGAATGGATTAAGAGCAGACTGGGCACTGTTGAACAATTGAATACCAAGCAATCTTCGACCGATCTAGTAACCGAGGTAGATAAAGGTGCAGAACAGATGATTCGCAGACTCATCCTCACCCATTTTCCCGATCATGCCATTTTGGGTGAAGAAGGGGTAGAGCCGGGAGCTGAAGCTTCAGCCCGAGCATTAGAGGCTGCCCGTGAAGAGGAATATTTATGGATCATTGATCCGGTAGACGGCACTACCAATTTCGTGCACAGTCTGCCGTACTACAGTGTGTCTATTGCCTTGGCTCATCGTGGAGAGGTAATTGTCGGTGTAATTTATGATCCGTCCCGCGATGAAATGTTTGTAGCGGAAAAGGGAAAAGGCGCATACGTCCACGGAAATCGTATGCAAGCATCGAAAGAAGAAACGCTGGGAGATAGTCTGGTGTGCATCGGCTTCCCGCCGGATCGTACGTATGCACAACCGTTGAATATGAAAATTACGCAGGTTCTTACACCTCAGGTACGGGGCATTCGGGCGCTCGGCTCGGCAGCCTTGCATTTGGCTTATGTGGCGTCGGGACGTTTGTCCGCTTATTGCGAAATCGGTTTGAATGCCTGGGATGTGGCCGCGGGTGCTTTGTTGGTACAGGAATCAGGAGGCACCATTACGAACACATTAGGCCAACCTTATGACCTGAGTGTACGGCATGTTGTAGCTACGAATACAGCTATTCATTCTCAACTTATTCAAGTGCTGAAAGAAGCGGACGCAACCGGGTTATAATACTACGTAACCATCATCCTGAAGGAGGAAATCGCGATGAGCCAATCCGAAGAATTGGAACGCCAGCTCAGTGAACTGCTGACGGAAGGCGAAATTCGTGAGAATGAGGCCAAAAAACGGGAACGACTCAGCCCCAAATATGAGGTGCGGGTTCAGACTCAAATGGACCCTATTGTCGAAGAGACGCGAAAATACCGGAGTATGGCACGTGAACTTGATGACCGATATGACGAATATATGAGCAAGGCGGACAAATCGAAAGCAAACGATCAACGCTAAGCAAACCCAAATACCTCTTGCCGAATGACCAAGGCATGGGGTATTTTGTATAATATATAGAGTTTTCTCCATTTTGGGCTGGACCGGGCAGGATGAGCGAAGGAGGCGACATGTACTGATTACCTATTTTAAGAGCGCTTACAAAAATGCTGGAATCCATCATAAGATGGTACTGCTGATTACGGTGCTCATGCTGGTTAATTTTGCGGTTGTTGCAGTCATACTTAAATACGTATTTCATATTTATGATAATCAAATGTACAAAAAGACATCCGAGGTACTCAATATTTCTTCAATCGGCATTGAAAATGAACTGAAGGATGTTGAAAAGGTTACTTTTAAGGTAATAACGGACGAGCAGCTTCAGCGTTATTTGCTCCAGTTGGAAAAGGAAACGTCACCTTATGTCAAAATGGTACTGCGCAAAAAAATAACGAATAGGCTTATTGCCTTTGCCGGCTCTGAAACCTATGTCTATTCTATGATGGTAATCGACAAAGAGGGACAGGTGATGAGTGCGGGCAACCGCGAAGGTATCCCCCAAGAGCTTCGATCCACCCTGTCGGAGTTGGCAGACGAATATGACGGCTCCCATGCATGGTATGCGGCAGGCCATTCCTCCTTGCTGGCAGCACGGCAATTCAAATCTTTTACCGATTCCAATTTTACGCTGAACGGGCTCGGAACGCTTGCGATTCGTGTGCGAATTGACCGGATTGTAGCGGATCGTGTGCAGACCTCCGGCCGTGACGGACAGTTGATGATTACAGACGGAAGACGGATGATTTATCCCGAAACACCGCTTTTGAGTGAGAGCGATATTCAGGCAGAGCTTGGGCGGAAGCAGCCTTACGGGATCGCGACCTATACAGGCGGGACCTTTTTTGCTGCTCAAATCAAATCCTCTTATACGGGCTGGACGTATTTACATATGACTCCCTTTGATGATATGTTTCGCAGTATTACGATAATCAAAGAAATTGTAAGCGCAATTTTTGTAATTATGCTGCTTATTGCACTGGCGCTGGGCGCTAGGTTATCGGGCAGCATTACCCAACCGATCGTTCAGTTGATTCAGAACATGCGTAAAATAGAAAAAGGTGATCTCGACCGTCTGGAAGAGGAAGCGCTTGGAGCGGTCCCCCTTTCCACACAGGATGAGGTAGGCTTACTGCATCGGACGTATAAGAAGATGATCCGCCGGATCCGTGAGCTTATTAATGAGAATGTTGCCAAGCAGCTACTGCTGCGGGAAACAGAGCTAAAGGCGCTTCAGGCACAGATAAATCCACATTTTCTATACAATACATTAGAGTCTGTGAACTGGCTCGCCAAGGCCAACAAGCAGGACCGGATTTCAGAAATGGTGGAAGCCCTTGCTTTTCTACTACGCAGCGCGGTCAGTTTTGAAGAGCAGCTGATTCCGCTTCAAAAAGAGCTGGATATCGTGAGAAGCTACGTAACGATCCAAAAAACACGTTTTGATGAACGTCTCGTTTTCCATCTCGATGTCCCGAAAGAATTGATGGACGCGCAAATTCCGAAGCTAACACTTCAGCCCTTGGTGGAGAATGCGATCCATTATGCGCTGGAGCCGCGTATTGAACCGTGTCGGATCACAATTGTGGTCAGAGAAAACGAGGGGGCGCTGTTCCTGAGGGTTGAAGATGACGGACCTGGAATGACCCCGGATTTCTTGGAAAAGCTGCGGAGCGGACAGATCACAACCCGTGGGCGGGGTATTGGACTTGCGAATATTCAAGAACGGATTAACCTGACATTTGGTACACCTTGGGGGATAGAGCTGCATAGCGAGTCAGGAGCAGGAACGTCAATTCATGTCTGTATTCCATATGTGAAAGGGGATCAGGGTCGTGTACAAGGTGCTACTGGTTGATGATGAGCGTATGATTTTGGAAGGCATTTCACAGGTGGTCGATTGGGGCAAGGCAGGAACACAACTGGTAGGTACGGCGCGTAATGGGATTGAGGCATACGATCAGATCCAGGCGAGTCCGCCTGATTTTGTGATCAGCGATATTTCTATGCCAGGACTGGACGGTATCGGACTCGTTGCCAAAACGACGGAGCATTTTCCAGACGTTCGGTTTATTCTGTTGTCAGGTTACAAAGATTTTGACTATGCCTGTCGGGCTATGCAATACGGGGTGAAGCACTACTTGTTGAAGCCCTGCAACGAGCGGCAAATTCATGACGCTCTGACAGAGTTGGGACAGGAGCGAGAGGAACAGGAAGAACGCAAGCAGTTTGTGAACCGGATGAAGCTTGATTTTCAGCGTATGTTGCCGCATGTAAAGGAGCATTTTTTGAAGGAGTTTATTTCCTATAAAACTTACGGCAGCCGTGATATCGCTTTTTATGAGCGTTTGTTCGGTCTGGAGTTGCAAGATAAGCAGGTTCGAATGCTGCTGCTGCGGGTGGAGGAGTCCCACGAGCCGGAGCATTTGTTTGCTTTGCAAAATATAGCAGGGGATTTAATGGATCATGTCTTGCTCAGTACGACTGTGCAAGGGCAGCTGCTAATTGTGCTGGAAAGTGAGGATGACACATCTCGATTTATGAAACAGATTGAAGCGGTACGTACGACATTTCACCGCTTTTATAAGCTGGAGGTGACCGTCGCAGTTAGCGAGTCGGATAGCATGCAGCATTCGCGGGGGATGTACCGGGAGACATTGCATTGTATGAATCACCGCTTTTACACCGGGGAGGGGAGTCTCATTACGAAGGAGGATTTGGCGGCTGAGGACACCCGGGAGATGGCAGATTTGGAGCTGGACGAGGAGAAGTTCGGTCTGCTGATCAAGGCTGGAAATAGGGAGGAGGTTGCGCAGGAAGTGGATCGGCTGTTCGGAATCTTGTCCCGTATGAAGCTGGAAATCTCCGTAACCCGTTCCTATGTGCTACAGCTCTATGCTGCCATGATCCGTATATGTCCTGAAGAAGAGCGTGCGGCGTTCACGAGCCGAATGGTCGTGCTGGCAGAGCAAAAAACACTGGCATGTCTCAAATCTTTTGTACAGGAAGCTGCCGAACGAATGACCGCAATTTATTATAAAAGCAATGTATACCGCCAATCTTCCACGGTGGATAAAATGATCACAATTATTGAGCAAAACTATAGAAAATCCGATTTTTCACTGAACGGAGTGGCGGGGCAAATGCTCTATATGAATTCCGACTACTTAGGGAAAATTTTCAAAAAAGTGACGGGTGAAAACTTTTCGCATTACGTCAATCGTTACCGGATCGAACGTGCGGCTGAGCATATTCGGGAGACGGGAGACGTAAAGGTGTTTGAGCTGGCAGAATGGTTCGGCTTCGGCGGGAATGCGCAATATTTTAGCCAGGTGTTCAAAAAATGGGCAGGTATGACACCGTCCGAGTACATTAAATCATACGAACGGGGATGAGCTGCTGAGTCCCTCTGTTTTTTGAACCTTTGAAATCGGATTTGTGTATTCCAATGTTTCTCTGCATTTGGGAAAATAACTACAGGAGCAAATGTAAACGCTATCAAATTTGCGTAAGTACATTGTTACTTGTAATAAGGCTCCTTTCTAGAACAGCGAAAAGGGGAGAGATAGGTGGGCAAAAAGGGATGGTTTCTGATCATAGCGATGCTGCTCGTTTTGACGACGGCATGTAGTGGAGCAGACGGTGGAGGCAATTCGGGCACAAGTGCAGACGGGAAAGTAAAGTTGCGGATCGCTTGGTGGGGATCGGATACGCGCCACGAATATACGCAGAAGGTTATCGATTTGTATAAGCAAAAAAATCCGAATGTGACGATTGATGTGGAATATGCCTCTTTTGATGACTACTGGAAGAAGCTCGCCCCGCAGGCGGCAGCAAACCAACTGCCGGATATCGTACAGATGGACATTTCGTATATTAGCCAATATGCGAAGAACGGCCAACTGGAGGATATGGCGCCTTACTTGAATCAGAAAATCCAAGTCGCTGATGTGAACGAAAATGTACTCAAAACCGGGATCATTGCCGGAAAGCAATATGGTATTCCAACAGGTGTCAATGTGTTGGGCTTCCAATATGATCCGGCATTGCTCAAAAAAGCGGGCATAGACAAAATTCCTGACGACTGGACATGGGATCAATACAAAGAGCTGGCTTTGAAGGCAGCCTCTAATAAAGTTTACTTTGACAGCTCAATGGCTGCGGATATTTTCTTCCACTACTATTTGCGGACACATGGAAAGTCTCTCTACAATACGGAAGGAACAGGATTGGGGTATGACGACGATAAGTTGTTTGTTGATTTCTTCGGCGGTTTAGCTGAGCTAATTAAAAAGGGAGCGACACCGACTCCTGAAGTCATGAACCAAACCAAGGGAATTCTTGAGGAATCGGATATCGTTAAAGGAACAGGCATCGGCATTTGGCAGTGGTCCAATCAATATGTAGGCTTACAACAGGTCGTTAATCGGCCAATGGCGCTTGCTCCGATGTTTGGACCGAATATGGAAAAAGGCGTGTATATGCAGCCTACAATGTACTGGGCAGTGGCTTCCCGTTCACAGGTGAAGGATGAGGCCGCCAAGTTTATTGATTTCTGGATGAATGATGTAGAAGCGAATAAATTAATCAAAGGCGAACGCGGCGTACCGATTTCTGCCAAAATCAAAGAAGCTGTAGCGCCGGAGTTGAGCGAGGCAACGAAGCAGGTGTTTGAATTTGTGGCTTCCATGGAGCCTAAGGCTTCTCCAATGAGCCCGCCGCCGCCGGTTGGATCGCCGGAAGTGATTGCTACTCTGACCGATTATATTGAGCAAGTCAATTTCGGACAGATGACGCCTGAAGACGCAGCGGTCAAATTCCGGGCTGATGCGAATACCATCCTTGCGAATAACAAGCAGTAATAATGCAGGGTTGAAGGAACGTTTCGTTAGGTTAACCGTGCGTAGGGCCAAGCATGATTGCGCACGGTTGATCCGACGAACCCATCGTAGAGGCAACCTTTGTAGATATCGCAACAAAATTCACATAACAACGATTGATATATATTTAAATTTGCTAATTTTTAAAATGCAACAGAAGGGAGGCTTGATGAGCTTGCGAAATCATCAGAGCTTGAAAGCCAATATGACCGGATATGCGTTTATCAGCCCGTTTATTGTGGGCTTTCTGGCATTTACATTAATTCCAATGTTTATTTCGCTGTATCTATCCTTTACCAGCTACAATCTGTTCACCCCGCCCAAATGGATTGGTCTGGGTAACTTCGAAAAAATGTTCACAGGCGATCCTAAATACTGGAATTCGATCCGAGTCACGTTTACGTATGTATTGGTCGGTGTACCATTGCGGCTGATTTTCGCGTTGTTTGTGGCGATGATTTTGAATACCAAGTCACGCATGGTGGGCACCTATCGGACGATGTACTATCTGCCTTCTATTATCGGGGGGAGCGTTGCAGTATCCATCATGTGGCGCAATATTTTCAGTAATGAGGGCATTGTTAACAGCTTGCTTTCGGCCTTGGGGGCAACCCCGGTGAAATGGTTTGGAGATCCGAATGCTTCGCTAATGATGCTAATCACCTTGTCTGTATGGCAATTTGGTTCATCCATGCTTATTTTTCTGGCAGGACTGAAAAACATCCCGCATGAAATGTACGAGGCATCCAGTGTAGATGGCGCTACGCCAGTACGGAAATTTTTCAGTATTACGCTGCCGCTGCTAAGTCCGATCATTTTATTTAACTTGATTATGCAGACGATCAGTGCTTTTATGACCTTCGTCCCGGCCTATGTTATCTCCAAGGGTGAGGGCGGCCCAATGGATGGAACGATGCTGCATTCACTGTATCTGTTCCGGCAGGCGTTTATGTTCAGCAATATGGGATATGCGGCGGCTATGGCTTGGGTCATGCTTATTATGATTGCGATACTGACTGCGATTTTATTTATAACATCCAAATTTTGGGTATTCTATGAAACGGAAAAGGGGCGCTGATACCAATGGCATGGAAAACGTTCAAATGGCCAATTTATCACATTCTGGTTGCTGCACTAGCGCTCCTAATGCTGTATCCCGTGTTCTGGATGCTGTTCAGCTCATTTAAAGAAAGTCGGACGATATTCGTCACAGCCTCCTCACTTTTCCCTACAGAATGGATTTGGAAAAACTATGTAACAGGCTGGAAAGGCACGACGGGTTATAACTTCGGCACATATATTCTAAATTCGCTCACGATCGTAGTGATTTCCACGATTGGCGCTGTGCTTTCCTCCTCATTGATCGCATTTGGCTTCGCACGCTTAAAATTCAAAGGGCGTAACTTGTGGTTTGCTCTGATGATGGTGACGCTGATGCTGCCAGGGGATGTAGTGCTGGTACCGCAATATATCATTTTTACCAAGCTTGGATGGATCAATACAATCTTACCGTTGGTAGTACCATCCTTTTTCGGGATGCCGTTCTTCATCTTCCTGATGGTGCAGTTTATACGCACGATTCCAGCAGAGTTGGATGAAGCGGCGACGATTGATGGATGTGGCAAGTTCCGGTTGTATTTTCGAATTATTTTACCCTTGCTCAAATCCTCGCTAGCAACGGCGGCCATCTTCTCTTTCTACTGGAAGTGGGAGGATCTGTTAGGTCCGGTATTGTATCTGAACTCTCCAGAGAAATATACCGTATCGATTGCACTCAAAATGTTCCTCGATAGCGAGTCAGCCTCCAACTGGGGAGGAATGTTCGCGATGTCCATCTTAAGCCTGCTACCTGTTATCGCTGTATTCTTCGCTTTCCAAAAGCAAATTGTAGAAGGAATGAGCACGAGTGGCCTGAAGGGTTAAGACCGAGGAGTGAGTAAAATGTGGAAATTTGACTTTGGTCCGGGAGAGCCTGCGGATGGCTACAAGGCAGTGTCCCCGGATTGCATATATACAGCTGAACAGGGCTATGGCTTCGAGACTACAGAGCATGTGTACGGGCGACAAAGGCAGAATCCAGCCAAGGATGCACGCACACGGCTGCGAAACAGCTTTTGTATTCCACTGAACGCTTCGTTTATTGCAGATGTGCCAGACGGGCTGTATCTCGTCACTATACTGGTCGGCGATCCACTGGCGGAAACGCTCACGCGATTCCAGGCTGGCGAGGGCAAGCATATGCTGCCCCCGGTACACACGCTGCCGGGCCAGTTCACGGAAGCGATGTTTACGGTGCCTGTCCGAGGCGGCAGATTGCGCCTCACCGTATCTGGCACTGCGCCACGGCTCAATGCTCTGGAAATTGCACCCGCACTGCAGAGTCTCCGGCTATTCCTAGCCGGAGACTCTACGGTTACGGATCAAGGGCTGACCGGCTATCCTTATACAGGCTGGGGTCAGGCTTTGCCAGCCCTGTTCAAGCATGATGTCTGCGTGGATAATCACGCTGTATCGGGACGAAGCTCCAAAAGCTTCGTGGACGAGGGACGTCTGGATGCTATTTTGGGAGAAATGAAGACAGGAGACTTCCTGTTCATCCAGTTCGGTCATAATGATCAGAAGCCTGATCCGCAGCGGGCCACGGAGCCTTTTACGACCTACAAGGAGCATCTGCGCCTATATATCGACGGAGCGAGAAGCAAGGGCGGCACCCCGGTGCTGATTACGCCTGTACATCGTCGCTATTTTAACGAGGATGGTACGCTGTCCGATACACATGGCGACTATATAATGGCGGTTCGCGAGTTGGCGGAAGAAGTGAACGTGCCGCTCATTGATTTGTCTGCCCGCACGCAGGAGTTATATGAAGAGCTGGGCCCTGAAGAAAGCAAGGAGCTTTTTATGTGGCTGCTGCCTGGGGAATACATGAACTTTTCCGGCGGCCTGGAGGATAATACGCATTTTCATGAGAATGGTGCGATCCGGATTGCAAATATGGTGACGGCGGCTGTGAAGGAACTGGATTTGCAACCGCTGCGCATGTACTTACGTTGACGGATGACCTTTTTTGGAACAGGTGGCAAGGAGGGCAACTAACGTGAAGCTTACCAAAGGAGGAGACGTAGCAATGCCCGCATTGAGTTTTGATGAGAAACAGATTAAACAGGTGATTGACCGGGTAGTGGAACGCACGTTTCAAATGCACTATAGCTGGGATTGGCCGGGTGGAGTAGCCTTTTATGGAGTATGCGAGGCCTATGAAGCAACAGGCAATGAAAAGTATTTGACCAAGCTGAAAGAATGGGTTGACGAGAATATCGAGGATGGACTTCCGCCTCTGTCGGTAAACGGCGTTTCTGTTGGACATTGTTTGTTGACACTACATCAGGCTACAGGTGAGCAAAAATACCTGGATATCGCCATCGAGATGGCAGAATTTTTGGTCAAAAAGGCTGAGCGGTTTGCCGACGGCATTTTCCAGCACACCGTGAATTCACTACATGATGTATTTCCGCAGCAAGCATGGGTGGATACGATGTTTATGGCCGGTTATTATTTACTGCGGATCGGGCATTTGCTGGGCATCAAGACATATTGGGAGGATGGAATCCGGCAATATCACGGGCATGAAGAATTTTTGCAGGACCCGGATACAAATTTGTATTATCACGGCTGGGATCATGCAAACCAAAGCCGTATGTCAGGAATATACTGGGCGCGCGGCAATTCATGGGCAGCCCTCACGATGGCCAAGGCGCTGAAATGTGTGGAGGTCCAGCATCCATCCTATATGATCATCGACGGCTCGCTGCGTGACCAGCTCAATGCACTAGTGCGGCTGCAATCCCCAGAAGGACTATGGCATACAGTGCTGAATGATGATACCTCTTATCTGGAAACCTCCGGCTCTGCAGGGATTGCGACTGCTTTGCTTATGCAGGGCCGATTGTTTAACAAATATACGCAAAAGGCGATCGACGGCATCCTTTCCCGCATTAAAGAGGATGGCACAGTGACTGGCGTATCCGCTGGAACTGCTGTAATGAACGATATAGATGGCTATCGCAACGTACCCTACAAACGCATTCAGGGATGGGGCCAGGGATTGGCGCTTGCTTTTCTGGCTCAACTGCTGCGTACCAAGGAGAATCCATACGGGTAAAAAAGGCGCTAGAGGTATGGAGGTAAACATAGGTGAAAGGAGGCTAATGACATGGGAGAACCTGAACTTTCTCAGGAAAAGGTGGCTAATCAGCCGCGAGGCGGTCTATTTTGGGTCATCCCCGACGGATATATTCCACCGGAAAGCCGGGGAGAGCTGCTTAGTCATGAGAGTATATGCGTGCTGAACTGTGGAAACCGTGCGGCAAAGCTGAGCATAGACATTTATTTTGAAGACCGTGAGCCGTTGGAGGGATTGATCGAGGTGGTGGAAGGAAGACGAACCCGTCATATCCGAACAGCCTCGCTGGAAAAGTCCGGCGAACGGATTCCGCCAGGTATTCCTTACGCAATTACGGTCACTAGCGATGCGCCTATCATTGTACAATATAGCAGACTGGACACGACACAGCCCGAGCTGGCGTTAATGAGTGTTATGGCGTACCCAGTCTAATCGACGAAAACGATGAAGTTAAAAACTCCAGGCTGGAATGACCCAGCTTGGAGTTTTCTTTTTTTGAAGGCAAATTAACACCTGTCTGCTTTTAGCCCATTATTGTGATTTAGCCGATGTTGTTTTGATCGGCGTGAAGCTTTTTCTTCCCCCGAAATTGGTGCCCACCACACCGATAATGATCACCACAGCACCAATAATGTGATAGTAGGCAAGCTGTTCATTCAAAATATAAGCACCTGCCATCATGGAAATAAGGGTGGATAAATTACCAATCACACTCATTTTGGAGGCTTCGATCCACTTCAAGGCAAAGCTGGACAACAGCGAGGTGACAAGGGTAGATAGTATGCCGAGATAAGCCAGTGCCATCCAATAATCAGGCTTTACCAGCGGCACGGTATAAGCACTCATGGAACCGTCTATGGCATGATACCCCAAGGCCGCCAAGTTAAAAACGATACATCCCAAAATGGAGGTAACGTAGGTCAGTTCCATTGGACTGTACTTTTGTGTTAATGGACGAGCCAGCACGTTATAGCCAGATAGGCATATAGCAGAGAGCACGAGCAGAAAAATACCGCCAAAGCTATTGGAAGCTAACGGTGCTCCGCTCTTCATCACAAATATAAAAACCACACCAAAGACAGATAGCAGTAAGGATATCTTTTGAAGCACTGTTGTGCGCTCTTTAAGAAAATAGGAGGCTAGCAGAAGCGTAAAGATTGGAACGGTAGCTTGAATAATTCCGCCCTCCGATGAAGAAGTACTCATCAGCCCGAACGCTTGCAAGGGGAAAAACAGTAAAGGTGAAAGCAGCGCCAATGGTAAAATGCGCAGCATATCACGCAACTTGATATTGATTTTGATCCAACCAAGCAGTACTGGAATGGTCAGAGCGATCAATGACAACGCAAAGCGGTGGGCGATCACATCCAGCGGGCTTGCCTCTGTCACCGTCAATTTTACAAATAAAAATGAAAAGCCAAGTATAGCTGCATAGCTGAGAGCTGCCAGATAGGCGACCCCATTTCTGGAACGACTGTGCATAATAAACCTCCGTAATCATGATCTCAACTTGTGGTTCTCTCAATATAACCGGATAGCATAACCATATACAATTCATAAAATCTGCAACTGTACGGGTACAGTTATGAAATGAAAAAGAGCCAGAACGCAGTCGCAGAGGTCGGATACCCGTCCCTAAGATTACTTCCAGCTCTCATCCTATTCATATTTTATCCCTTACTGCTCTGCTTATTTACCTTGTGACATCGCACGGAACGAATCGTCCGCCGCTTCCAGCGTGGCATCCACATCTTCGTCCGTATGCGCTGTTGTGAGGAACCAGGCTTCGAACTTGGACGGAGCCAGATGAATACCGCGATCCAGCATGTGGCGGAAGAAGGATGCGAACGCTTCGCTATCCGTATCCTGCGCCTGCGCGTAATTCGTGATCGGATGATCACAGAAATGCGTCGAGAACGCTCCACGAATGCGGTTGATCGTCAATGGCACGCCATAACGATCAGCGGAAGACTGAATACCGTCCGTCAGTCTCACAGCCAGACGTTCCATCTCTTCATACACGCCTTCCCCTTGAAGAACTTCAAGACAGGCGATGCCTGACGAGATCGAAGCCGGGTTGCCCGCCATTGTACCTGCCTGATAGGCTGGGCCGAGGGGGGCAACCTGCTCCATGATCTGCTTGCTGCCGCCGTAGGCACCAATCGGCAGACCACCGCCCATGATTTTGCCCAGTGCGGTCAAATCCGGCTGAATCGCATCATGGTTGTCCAAACCTGCATACGTTTGGGTTGAGCCGTAGTGGAAACGGAAGGCGGTAATGACCTCGTCATAAATGACGAGGGAGCCATTCGACCGCGCCATCGAGCACAGCCCTTCCAGATAAGCCGGCTGCGGCATCACCATGCCGAAATTACCGACAATCGGCTCTACCATGACTGCCGCTACATCGTCGCTCCAGCGCTCCAAAGCTTGGCGCAACGCGTCAAGGTCATTGAATGGCACAGTAATGACCTCGCTCGCAATGTTGGTTGTAATGCCTGCGCTGTCAGGTATGCCCAGTGTGGAAGGGCCGGAGCCTGCGGCTACAAGTACCAGATCCGAGTGACCGTGGTAGCAACCGGCAAATTTGATGATCTTGTTCCGCCCAGTATAGGCCCGTGCCACACGAATCGTCGTCATGACCGCTTCTGTGCCGGAATTCACAAACCGAACTTTATCCATAGAAGGAATGGCCTCTTTTAGCATCTTGGCCAGTTTGATTTCCAATGCCGTCGAGGTTCCATACAATACGCCATTCGCAGCCGCTTCGCTGATGGCCTTGGTAATATGGGGGTGAGCATGTCCGGTAATAATAGGGCCGTAGGCCGCCAAATAGTCTATATACTTATTGCCATCCTCGTCCCAGAAATGAGCACCTTGGGCGCGTTTCATAAATACTGGAGCGCCGCCGCCTACAGCTTTAAAGGAGCGTGAAGGGCTGTTAACGCCCCCGACAATATGCTCCAGGGCTTCTTTATATAGTGCTTCGGAGTTATCCCGTTTCATCATCAAAACTTCCTTTCCGTTCATTAAAATAGGGTATACACACGCCAAAGGGCAGCGTTCACGGCTGCCCCTGCATACATCATTATAGCTCTTTTTGTCCTGTCTTTGTTGTTGATTGTGTGGAAGCATCCTCATTACTGGTTTTACTGCCCCCTGTAAAGGAGGCTTTATCCGTCTTGGAAGACGATGCACTATCTGGCTGTTTCGTTTCGTTCTGATCCTTAATTTGTTCCTGTGTTTGTGTGGGAGGATTATTAAATATATCCTGTACATATGATTTCAGTTCTTCGGGATCACGGACGGTAAGAACTGCCGCGCCGCCCACATTTTCTTCTCCAAGCAGCTTCATCGGTGGAACCTGTTCGCTGCCTGCAAAGCTGCTTTGGTACCCTACATTCGCCAGCTTCCACATATCGTTAACACTGAGATTCGTATCAATGTACGGGTTAACCTGCTCTAAAATGCTTGGCAGATTAGCAATGGAAGTTGTGGTCTGCATTTTCTGGGCTACGGCCTCCAAAAACGCCCGTTGCCGTCCGGAACGGGAGAAGTCGGACATGGCATCATGGCGGAACCGCACATATTGAAGCGCCGTGTTGCCGTCCAGATGCTGCATACCCTTTTTCAAATCAATATCGTATTCATGCTTATCCGCATTACTTGTATAATGCATATCCTTTTCCACTTCAAAATCAATGCCGCCTACAGCGTCCACCAGTTTGATAAAGCCTTGGAAATCCGTATACACATAATATTGCACTGGGATGCCCAATAGATCGCCAGCCGTCTTCATGGCCGTATTGGGGCCATGAGTAATGGCAGTATTGATTCGATTTTTTCCGTAGCCGGGAATATCCACGTACGTATCACGCAAAATAGAGAACAAGTGGATTTTTTTCTTCACGGGGTCCAGTGATACGACCATCATGCTATCCGATCGGGGGACTTCCCCTTTCTGGATGCCACGGCCATCGACACCCATCAGCAAAATGTTGACCATATCGGTACCTTCCCACTTGGGCGGTTCTGGTGTACGAACCTGATCGACCTGCTTTACATTTTTGAAGGGGGAGTTAGCACCCTCTTTATGCAGATTATCCAGCTGATTATAAATGGATGTAAAATAGTACACGGCAAAGCCGACAATCGCGACGATTACCACGGCTAGAACCGACCATATCGTCCTTTTGGTTCTGCTTGTCATGGATGCTCTCCCTTTCGCTTTTCAGTTCATTACATTATAATTTCTTTTTGGAGCACAATCAATTTAACTATGGATTTTACAAATCCTGATTGAGAGGTATAGCATGCTAGCAATTGATGTGCAGGATCTGCGCAAAACATTTAAGGTTCAAAAAAACCGCGAGGGCTTAAAAGGTGCCTTCCTTGATTTATTCGCCCGCGAATACAACGAGGTGGCTGCGGTCAAAGATATATCCTTCCGTATTCCGCAAGGGGAAATATGCGGTTATATTGGTGAGAACGGTGCCGGAAAGTCCACCACGATTAAGATGTTGACAGGTATTCTCGTGCCGACATCGGGACATCTCAAGGTGGGAGGATATGTCCCTTATGAGGATCGCGAGAAATTTGTAGGTAACATTGGCGTTGTTTTCGGTCAGCGCAGCCAGCTTTGGTGGGACATCGGTGTGATCGAGTCTTTTCAACTGCTGCGCAAAGTATATCAGGTTCCGGCCACAGACTTCAAACGTAGGCTGGATGAGCTGGTAGAGAGGCTGCAATTGCAGGATCTGCTAAGTCGCCCGGTACGCAAGCTTAGCCTTGGACAACGGATGCGTTGTGAGTTGGTAGCTGCTTTGCTGCACAATCCGTCCATTGTTTTTCTAGACGAGCCGACCATTGGACTTGATATTATGGTGAAGTCCGAAATTCGCGAGTTTTTGAAGGACATGAACCGTGAACACGGGACCACTATTTTGCTGACAACCCATGATTTGCAGGATATTGAAGCGCTGTGCTCGCGCGTCATTATGTTGGATGATGGGAATATCATTTATGATGGTGGACTGGATGATCTCAAGGATCGTTGGGGGACAGGAAGGGAAGTACGGTTTCAATTTGGTACGACGACACAGCTTGAGCAATTGCAGGCATGGACAGCCGATATGCCGCTGACGTGGACCATGGATAACGATTTGGCTGCCAAGGTGTGGATTCCTCTTCATATTAATGTATCGGATGTGCTGGCTAACGTAGTTGGCCGCACGGACATTACGGATATCAAAATCATTGAAACCAACACGGATGATATCGTCCGCAGTATCTATCAGTCTGGCTCGGCAGAACGCCAGGGCAATCCGATAGTGGAGGCCAAAGTTCATGCTTAGCGTATATACCGATTTTATTCGTATTCGATTTCTCACCATGCTTGCTTATCGTGTGAACTATTATTCAGGCATACTTATTTATTCCATGAATATTGGCGTGTATTATTTCACATACAAAGCGATATATGGCGATGCGGGTAGTATTGGAGGCTTTACTGCTGCTCAGATGACAACCTATGTAGCCGTATCGTGGATGGCGAGAGCCTTTTATTTTAACAATCTGGATCGCGAAATATCGACGGACATTCGGGATGGAAGCATTGCTATTCAGATGATCCGACCTTATAACTATGTACTTGTTAAGTTTATGCAGGGACTCGGTGAGGGGATGTTTCGCTTCCTCTTGTTTATGATTCCGGGCATGGCGATTGCGATGCTGCTGTTTCCCGTGAAGCTTCCTAGTGACCCGGTAGCCTGGATTGGTTTTCTGGTCATGCTGTTTTTCAGCTTTCTGATTAATACTCAGATTAATATTATTACAGGATTGACGGCCTTTTTTATTGAAAATAATGAGGGCATGATGCGCATGAAGCGCGTAGTCGTAGACCTGTTCTCGGGGTTGATCTTGCCAATCAGTTTGTTTCCGGGCTGGCTGGCGACAGTTTCCCAATGGATGCCGTTTCAGGCAATTACTTATTTGCCGGGCTCTGTATTTACGGGACGTGTAAAAGGCGTTGGCATATGGAATGTGCTGGGTATCCAAATCATTTGGCTGGTCGTTCTGCTCGTGCCGATGATCATCATTTGGCGGCTGGCGCGCAGACGTCTGTTCGTGCAGGGAGGGTAAGCCGATGATGTACTATTTGGGTCTCATTAGCGAATATTTGAAAAATTACATGAAATCACGGCTCACCTATCGTGCCGATTTTTGGGTAGAAGTCATTTCGGATCTGCTCTTTCAGGCCACGAATCTTATTTTTATTTTAGTTATTTTTATGCATACGAACAGCTTGGGTGGCTGGAGTGAAAGCGAAGTTGTGTTCGTTTACGGATTTTTTATGGTTCCTTATGGACTGTTCAGTTGTTTCGTTAACCTTTGGAACTTTAGCGAGCGTTATATTGTAAAAGGTGAACTCGACCGGGTAATGACCCGTCCTGCGTATAATCTGTTCCAGATTTTCCTTGAAAATGTGGACCCGCCCGCGCTGGTCGGCTCAGTGATCGGCCTGATTATTATGGGGATCAGCGGCGCACAGATGGATTTGGCTATGGAGTGGTGGTTCGTACCAGCGCTGATCGTTTTGAGTCTAAGTGCCGTGGCGATCTATACGGGTATATACACCATATTGACTTCTCTTTCATTCTTTTCGGATGCGCCCACAGGAATTATTCCGCTCATGTACAATATTCAGGGTTACGGACGTTATCCGGTGACGATCTATAACCGTGCTATTCAGGTTGTGCTGACTTGGATACTGCCATTTGCTTTTGTTGGCGTATATCCGGCTTCTCTGTTCCTTCAACGAGAGGACATGCGCCATATGGCGCTCTTAACTCCTGTGATGGGAATTGTTTTTCTGACATTGGGCTTACTGGCTTGGAACTGGGGGATTCGGCGTTACCGGGGGGCTGGCTCATAGGGTGGATGATAGAAGAACCCCTACAAGATAGGAGATGATAAGATGTCCACGACATTGACCGTTATTGGACAAGCTGCACCAGACTTTGAATTGCCTGGTAGTGAGGGCAAGAGTGTCAAGCTGTCGGATTATCGCGGCAGTAGAGTATTGTTGTATTTTTATCCCAAGGACTTAACCTCTAGCTGCTCGACCCAGGCTTGTGATTTTCGGGATAAACATGCGGAGTTTGAAGGTTTGAACACCGTGATTCTGGGCATAAGCCCCGATCCACTTAAGCAGCATGACAAGTTTATTGCCAAGTACGGTCTACCTTTTCAGTTGTTATCTGATGAAGAGCATCAGGTGGCTGAAACATATGGTGTATGGCAGCAAAAACAGATGTACGGCAAGCAGTACATGGGCATTGTTCGCTCTACGTTCCTTATTGATGAGAATGGCATTTTAGTTCATGAATGGCGCGGTTTAAGAGTAAAAGGGCATATTGATGCAGCACTGGCATACATTCAGGACATGGCATAAGTTATGAAAAAAACCTTTTGGAATCGGGCTATGCTTTTTAAGCTCGGTTTCAAAAGGTTTTTTGTTAATGTGTAGATATGTTTTGCCGCTGCTTCCACTTTCGCCGACAGAGGTAAACAACCCATAAAAGAAGCGGAATGAACAAGCCGTTCGTATAATGCCAGGCAGCCATCGGATAAACAAGAGTTCTTACATAATAAAACACATTTGGGGTTATCAAAATGGTCATACCAAACACAATCGCTCCTGCGGGTATGACGAATGGACGACTATTAGAAATTCGGAACAACTGGGGGGTTCCAAAAGTGAAGGCGTAGAAGAAAAGAACTCCCTTGAAATAGGCAGCCAGTGCCCAGGTTAAAGCAACAAGCGATTCAACGCGTGTAATATAATTCAGTTCATTAATTTTTGTCGTGAGTACAGAAGAAATGTATGGACTGTAATTAGTCACAAAGGGTCCAATCACAAGAAGAGAGAGCAGCAGAAACAGACTAATCACGATTCCGCCTATAAGGGAAGCGAGCAACATGTCCTTTTTAAAATGGGCTTTCTTGTTTACATAAGGAAAAACCATAAGCATAATGGACATTCCGGCAAAAGGCATTGCCACGCCTGGAACCATTCCTTTAGCAACAGGAGCCAGCCCATTTTCCAAAACAGGCCGTATATTAGAAAGCTGAACTTGTGGCAGGAGTGCAAGGATCAGACCAGAGAAAATTAATATATATGCTGGTAATAGCATTTCACTAACCCGACCGAAAGCTTCAATTCCCATTAGCGCAGTAAGCACCATTAAGAATATTCCCATAGCGAGTAGAACACGCAGAGGGGTGTGTACTAATAACTGTGTAGTCAGAAAATCGCCTACCTCTCTCGCAATAAGAGCGGTGTTCATTAAAAAATAAAACAGATACCAGCAGGAGACAACGGTTCCTAACACGGGTCCCATAATTTTGCGAATCGCTTCAATAAGTGTAAGATTTGGGTGGAGTTCATGAACACGAATAAGCACGTAAATAATAATTAAGCCCAGCGGGATGGACAGTATGGAGCTGATCCAGGCATCCTGAAGAGCAATATGTGTAATCATAGTCGGATAGATTAAGAGCATATCCCCGATTAAGCTCATAAACATCAGGACAGTCACTTGCCGAACGCTAATACGTGCTTTTTTTGACATGTGGCTGTCTCCTTTCTAAAAACCAAATATATGTGACACAAAAGCGTTAACAGGGTTGTAGATGATTTCAATCAGTACCAACGGGCTTGGCGTAACCTCTGACTTGGCGGCAAGGACACTAAGCCATGTGCCTATTCCGAGCATAATGATGTACACGAACATATCTTTAAAGCGATGTTTTCGATACAAGCCTGGCAAATCTTTGGCAGCAATGGCTAGACCGATACAGATAATAACAGTGGTGATCAGCACAGTGAAGGCTCCTTCCGTTAAGGGTGTGGATCAACTGGGTCCCAGGCTGTGGCGGCCTTTCGATCTTAACTTGTATACGATAAGCAGCAGCGAAGGAAGGACAATGGAATCCGTCAAATCCCAATAAATCCAGGCGTGGACGATCGTATCCAGATAATAAGTAATATTAGGCGCCGACACGATAATCAGACCAAACAGGATCATGAAGCTAGGACCAAGAAAGGTCCGAACATTATTTAATCGCAGTAGCTGAGTCATTCCTAAGGTAAAGGCATAGAAGTGTAAAATGGTTTTAACAAAGGTAGTGATAATCCAGGCAGTACTCATCATGGATTCAATTCTCTGTAAGAAATTCCCTATATTGATCTTTTTAGATAGCATATAAGAGGTGTACACGCTATGTTCGGTTACAAAAGGGCCCAGCACCAGGAGAGAAACTAGGAGTAGTACGCTTAACAGAATGCTGGCAGCAAGTCCGGAAAGTAAAACCGATTTTTTTAGACCCGGTTGTTTGTTCACATAGGGAAAAATCATGAGTAAAAAGGCTAGTTCACCGAATGGGTAGGAGAGCGCAAATAGGCTGCCCTCCATAATTTTAGGAATACCTTGCTCCATAATGGGCTTAAGCTGCTGACTGTCACATTGGGGAAGCAAGCATAGGATTAAAAACAAAGCAAAAGCCAAGCAAAATGGAAATAAGATTTGAGCCGTACGCGCAATGGGTTCCAATCCCATATACATGCCCCACATTAGCACAAGGATTAAAAGTAAATTGATCACGGGAAGAGGCGTCATCACATAGGTTTGGCTGTTCATAAAATCTCCGACTTCTCTTAAATAAATCGCTGAATTCATCATTAAATGGAACAAATACCATATTGAAATGAGGGCGCCTAGCCACGGACCCAAAATTCGCTCGCATAGCTGAACAAAGGTGAGATCAGGATATAGCTGATGTACCCGCAGGAATAGCAGTAGTACAGCCAGTCCTGCAGGGATGCTTAGGAATGAGCTGATCCAGGCATCCTGTTTGGATATGCTAGTAATGAGGGAGGGATATACCAATACACAGTCTCCGATAATACTCAAAAATACGAGTACGGCTATATTTGTAATGCTGATACGCCCTTTCTCCTCCACCAAGCTCACTCCTTCATTTCTTTTTGGAACGATTCAAACAAGGAACCAATTTTTTTGATCGTGGTCTTTGCTTTATATTCAATTTGTAAGTCCATAAATGGATTTTCTTTTTCTTCTTTTAGTCGTTTCCAAAGTTCAGGTTTGGACTGGTGGATCAGCTGACCAAAGCCGAAAATGTCTGACTTAAACTCACGTCGGACAGTCTCTACAGAATGCCTCAAAATTTCAACGATTTTTTCATTGCTTGCAGCTTCAATTTCTTTGATGTCAGCCATACTGCTTAACTTCATATGCTGGCAGTTGACCTCTCGTATTGTGCTGTCGTTGGTAACGGATATGGAGATAACAGGTTCTCCATCGCGAATGATCACTTTTCTTTGGGTTTCGCTGTTCAAGGTTAATAAGGCGATATTACCTCCTCCCTGACAGTCGACGTGTCCTGTAGTTGATTCCACTGTATTTCGAATGTAATTGAACCCTTTGCTGTCTTGTTCATTGATCCAGCCCAGCAAGCGGTCTTTTTTTAATACACCGATACCGGAGAACCTCAGTGTGGTTCCAGGAGATATGCTTTTAATGTCATCCACACCTTTTTCATTGGACGATTCTGTATCTCCCAAAGCTTCCAATGCGGGCAGAGTGGGCTGGATGTCAGGATTAGCCAAGTCGCTCAGCAGTTGATCCATGGTTACTTTGGTGGCAGGAGCCCATGTTTTAGTTAACGTATCCAATGAAGCAAACATTTTATTGGCCGGTAACTTTTCCAGTGGAGTGGGGATCTTTAACATCGTGGAAGCCTTGTTATTTTTGGCTATCGCAATATAAAAGTCACTTCTGGTAAAAGGCTCCCGCATCAAGGCTTCAATCGCATCAGAAATTCCTCTTCTCGCATACTCTTCACCTAAAATCAGCATACGAATATGAGATAAATAGATGATTCGCGGGCTTGTATCCGTCATTTTTTGAATAGCCTCTTGAATTGTGGGCGCAGTAGCCTCATAAGTAACGACGGGCGAGCCTGCACTTGGTGAAGATTTGGAAGCTACTGCCGAAGGAATGACCACCTGAGCCGTCACCTGATACTGGTCACCTTCCATATCCACTCCGATCCCAATAGCGATGCCCAGCTCGTTTAATTCTTTACGATCCCAGCAACCACCTAATAGTAATGCAATCAGTCCCCAGACGAAGAACAAATGTATGGTCTGTTTCATGGCTGATCCCTTCTGGTTTTCGATTTATTGCCAATCCGTCTTTTTTTCGTTTTTTGACGAATTGTATTTTGGATAGAGATGGATTGAGGCCGTGTCTTCATGCGAGGCCAAGGTAGGCGAAACAGCGTATCTTTTATATCGCTTTCCACATAGGGACCAAACGGGCTCATATAAGATACTCCGAACGATCGCAGACTGGTTAAGTGCAACAAAAGTACGATTAACCCCATCAATATTCCCAGAAGTCCAAAGGCTGCCGCTAGCATCATTAAGGCGAAGCGAACAATACGAACCGCAATGGAAAGACCGTTTTCCGGAATAACATAGCTGGAGATCGCTGTGATTGATACAACAATAACCATAGCCGCCGAGACCACTCCTGCATCCACGGCTGCTTGTCCAATGACCAGTGTACCTACAATGGATACGGCTTGCCCGACGGTCTTCGGAATTCGAACTCCTGCTTCACGCAAAATTTCATAAGTTATTTCCATGAGCATCGCCTCGACAAAAGCCGGAAACGGTACGCCTTCTCTTTGTGCAGCGAGACTGACCAATAAGTTTGTAGGAATCATCTCTTGATGAAAGGTAGTTACCGCAATATATACTGCTGGCGCAAGCATAGCGATAAAAAAAGAAAAGAAGCGCAGCATACGCAGCAACGTACTGATGTCAGCACGCTGGTAATAATCCTCTGCCGACTGGAAAAATTGAACGAACAATGCAGGTATCAGCAGAACAAATGGTGTTCCGTCCACCAAAATAGCAATTCGCCCTTCCAGCAGGCTGGCAGCGACTGAATCCGGACGCTCGCTGTTATAAATGGTGGGAAACAGGGTATAGGTTTCATCCTGAATTTCCTCCTCGATGTAACCCCCTTCCAAAATTCCGTCAATATCAATTCGGTCCAAACGTTCTCTCAGTTCCTGAATAACCCCTTCGTCAGCAATTCCTTTGACATACATCACGGCTACATTGGTATGAGTCACTTGACCGATCTGTCTTGTTTCCATCCACAGTCGCGGATCGCGGATTCGCCTACGAATTAGAGCTGTATTGGTACGTAAATTTTCAGTAAAACCCTCCATGGAACCCCGTACAACGGTTTGGGATAGGGGTTCGCTGACATTGCGATCCTCCCAACCGACCGCATCAATCCATATGCCCTTTGCGTATCCGTCCAGCAAAATAATAATACCGCCGGATAGCATCTGGTTGAATAAGGCATCCATTTCATCCACACTACCCGAGTTACCTGCAATCAAAATTTGATCCTTCAAATAGTCGAATGGTTCTGTGCCCTCCGGTACATGATGTTCGTTTACGCGCATTAATGAACGCAGGACGGAATCATGAAGTAATTGAGTGTTGACCAGACCATCGATATAAAACAGAGCCGCTGGCCATTTCTGCATCCATAGTAGCTCTTTAATGATTACATCTCCGCTGTTTCCAAAGGAGCTCTCGATATGATTTACATTATCTTTCAAGTTAGAGGATACATGAGTAAGTGGACAACTTTTATTCGGATTCGGCATACGTAAAATCCTCCGATATTGGAGTTTGTTGGCTTAGTATGCTCTGAAAATATGAATTTATGCTTGGCCCCATTGTATTTACAGGGTCGATTGTTGGGTATGCTGACGACGTAGAGCCAAGGTATCATCGGATTGTCTATGTTTGGAGTAAGGGGAGCGCCCGAAATGATGGAGCCGCGAATGGTGGGCTCGGCTGGAAGAGCGGGGGATGTAGTAATACCTTTCGTGATTTCGATATATTACGCAAGGGTCTGTAGTCATAAGGCGGCAGGAGTGTGACTATTCCGTGTCATCCTTGTTGCTGGTTTTTACCGATTTTTTGGATTTGTATAGCGATCCAAACAGAAAGCTTCTCCACCGATATATAAAATACAGCAGGATGATGAACCCAACGACAGCTGCGATTCGTAGTGCGTATAGCTCAACCAAATGGAACATGGCATCCCATTGCGGACCAAACAGCTTGCCAATGCTTAGAAAGAGGACGACCCAGAATAAAGCACCGCTGTAAGCATACAAGACAAATTTACGAAAAGAAAGAGCTATAATTCCAGCAAAATAGCCGGTAAAATGCCGGACACCTGGAATGAAATATCCAAGGAAAATAAGCCAGTATCCATAACGTTGAAACCATTTTTGTGTTTTCTGAAGCTTGTCCGGCGATAACAAAACCCATTTGCCGTACTTCTGAATAAAGGGGAGTCCAGCCCATTTTCCGATAAAGTAGGTAATGGTCATACCGATGGTTGTGCCCAAAAACGCTAGCAGCACCAACTTGCTGAAATCCAGGGTACCGGCATAGGAAAGATATCCCGCATAAGCCATCGTAGTTTCCCCGGGAAAAGGCAAGGCAATAAATTCCAGAAGCAAGCCGAAAAAAAGGACGCCGTATCCATATTCTTCGAACAATTGTGCGATCCACTTCAGCACATCCATTGTGTACACTCCTACGGACAGATTAAGTAATTTAGAATCAATTTATTTTATCAATCTTTTCATGACCACTCAACTATGGTTGATTTCTTGACGTGTTGTTTTATCGTTGCGTATAATGAAACGAACAATTGAGGGAGGCACGGTAATGAATAAGCCTAATGAAATCGTTGTAGTTCTCGATTTTGGAGGACAATACAACCAGTTAATTGCAAGAAGAATTCGGGATCTCGGCGTATATAGCGAGCTCCTTCCATACAATACGCCTGCGGAGAAGCTGAGAGAGCTGGCGCCGAAAGGGATTGTTTTCTCAGGCGGACCTTCCAGCGTATATACAGACAATGCTCCTCAGGTAGATCGGGCAATTTATGATCTTGGCATCCCTATCTTTGGTATTTGTTATGGCATGCAACTGATGGCTCATCAACTGGACGGTAAGGTAGAACGTGCGGGCAAGCGTGAATATGGCAAAGCAGACGTGCAATTCAATGAGGGCGCTCGGTTGACTAAAGGACTGGATTCCCGTCAAACCGTGTGGATGAGTCATGGCGATCACGTTACTGATCTGCCAACCGGCTTTACACTGGATGCGGGAACAGAGAGTGCGCCGATTGCTGCGATGAGTAATCTGGAGCGGAACCTGTATGCGGTACAATTCCATCCAGAGGTGCGTCATTCTGTTCAAGGTAACGAGATGATTAGCAACTTCCTGTATGAAGTGTGCGGCTGTGAAGGCAACTGGACCATGGAATCGTTCATTGAAGAGCAAATCAGTGAAATCCGTCAGCAAGTAGGCGACAAGAAAGTACTGTGCGCTTTAAGTGGCGGCGTAGATTCTTCCGTTGTAGCCATGCTTATTCACAGAGCGATCGGCGACCAATTGACATGTATGTTCATTGATCATGGACTGCTGCGCAAGGGTGAAGCCGAAAGTGTAATGGAGACGTTCGTTGGTAAATTTGATATGAAAGTTGTCAAAATTGATGCACGTGAACGTTTCCTGTCCAAACTGGCAGGAGTGGATGATCCGGAACAAAAACGTAAAATCATCGGTAACGAGTTTATTTACGTCTTTGAAGAAGAATCAGCTAAATTCGATGATTTTGACTTCCTGGCACAAGGCACGTTGTACACAGATATTGTAGAGAGCGGAACAGCAACGGCGCAAACCATCAAGTCGCACCATAACGTAGGCGGTTTACCGGAAGACATGAAATTCAAACTGATCGAGCCACTGAATGCTTTGTTCAAGGATGAAGTGCGTAAAGTCGGCGAAGAATGCGGACTTCCGGCCGAAATTGTATGGCGTCAGCCATTCCCAGGTCCGGGTCTTGCCATCCGTGTATTGGGCGAAGTAACAGAGGACAAGCTCAAGATTGTACGTGATTCTGACTTTATTTTGCGCGAGGAGATTGCCAAAGCGGGTCTGGATCGGGAAATTTGGCAATACTTCACCGCTCTGCCGAATATGAAGAGCGTTGGCGTTATGGGCGATGCCCGTACGTATTCCTACACTGTAGGTATTCGCGCAGTAACCTCGATCGACGGCATGACCGCTGACTGGGCACGTATCCCTTGGGACGTATTGGAGAAAATCTCTGTTCGTATCGTCAACGAAGTGGACAACGTCAATCGTATCGTGTACGACGTAACGTCCAAACCACCAGCAACAATCGAGTGGGAATAAGCGTGGAGACTCCCGCATCTTAACCACGAACCCTTTGAGATTCACCAATACAACATCAGGCTCCTCCGCATCGGCGAACTATCGCTATGCGGTTGGAGTCTTTTTTACGGGGGCAAGGTCGAACCTTTGCTCGGGAAAGTTTACTACACGGCAACCTCAATTGGGTTTTAGCTAAAGGCGAATAGTATTGCCTCATGCTACGAAGATATAAATTCATTTGTTGTTACAAAACGGAATATGAAGACTGAAAAAAGGAGATATTATTCAATGGTAATGTCTCCTTTTTTTATATGATTTTATTTGCTTTAAGCTATAGATAGCTTAAAGCAAGTCTGGAATTAAACGTTTTTTTTTTCATGTCATCCTCTAATGGTGTCATGTTTTGATACTAATATATTTTATAATTTATCTAGATTAGAGTGTTACATATCCCATTTCATTAAACGCTATTCTAAGGAGAATAAAGACATGAGAAAATTATTTTTGTCGTCCTCATTTAAGGATGTCGCACCATGCTTAGTCCATTTCGCCGATGAAAACTTGGAAGGAAAAACAGTCACTTTCATCCCCACCGCAAGTATTCCAGAGAAAGTTAAGTTTTATGTGAATACAGGGAAAAAAGCATTAGAGAATTTAGGATTAGTCGTGGATGAAATCGAAATCAGCACAGCAACATTGAATGAAATAGAAAGTAAAATTAGAGAAAATGACTATATTTATATTACCGGAGGCAACACATTTTATTTACTTCAAGAGCTAAGAAGAAGCGGGGCTGACAAAATCATTGCTGAAGAAGTTAATGCAGGGAAGTTGTATATAGGCGAATCGGCAGGTTCGATGATTTTATCACCGAATATCGAGTATGTCCGACTTATGGACAATGTGCAGGAGGCGTCTGCTTTGGATTCTTTTGCTGCGCTCGGAATAATTGAATTCTATCCAGTCCCCCACCATACGAACATCCCGTTTAAAAAAGCGGTGGAGAACATCATTGAGGAATATGGCAGCCAATTAAATTTATATCCAATCAGCAACGCGGAATTTATTTTGGTTGAAGGTGATAGTATAAAAGTCGAGAATGCATGACTTTATTAAATAAAGGAGAATTTCAACTGATTAATATTATAAAGAACCTTCAATTCCACATCTATCTTGATATTGAAGGTTCTTTTTTTATAAATCTACCTTACCATATAATCTTTTTGCCGGTTGCAGCCGATTCCTCAATGCAATCCAGTAGCTGATGCAGCTTTAGTGCATGGTTGAAATCGGGGGCGAGACGGGTGCCCGTCAAAATATCCTCGGCAAATACATGATGAACCTTGGCTACATTCAGGGTTACTCCTTCTTTGGGAAAGTCTAAGCAGCCATCAGGTTCAGCAGCTATGCGTATGGGTTCAAAAAAGCCATTAGGAATATAACTTTGATGACTTCCCTGATCATATACAAGTTTTTCAAGCGTCAGATTCCCAAATTGAACATGTCCAAGCGAAGGATTCTGACTCAAACGCAAACTGCCCTTTTTCCCCTGAATCTCTAGCTCAAACTTAGAATTCACCCCGCCCTGAATGTGAACCGATACCGGAGTTCCTTTTTCCAACAGCCCGTGAATCAGAATTTGATCGGCTGTATCCTTGGCAATGATTTCACCCGTTTCCTGAATAATGGCTTCGTTATAACGGGATGCTGTGACAGCCGACAGCTCGCGGAATTCACCAACGATGTATTGCAGTGCATCCAAAGAATGTCCCCCGTTAATGGTTAGTAGGTTGGCACCACTGGCTCTATTCAGCAAGTATGCCGTATCCTGATCTGTTCGTCCTCCTTTGCCAGAAGTAGCTACTTGCATATGACAGGATACAATTTCACCAATTGTCCCGTCTTCCACCTGCTTTTTCATCGTTTGAACCTCAAAATCCTGCCGTGCCTGCAAGCCGACGGTATGATGAATGCCCGCCAGTTCCGCCGCCTTAGCCATTTCAGCAGCTTCCGCAGTGTTGGCTCCCAGAGGCCACTCACAAAAAATATGCTTCCCCTCTTGAATAGCCGCCATTACGGCCTCGTTATGATGGAGAACTTTTACGCTCACCACGACCATGTCCACTTCCTTTGAAGCTGCGAGCTTTTTCGCATCGTCAAAAGCTAATGACGCCCCCACGCCTTTTGCACTTTTTCGTGCACTCTCCATACGGGAAGTGCCGATGGCTGTAATATCCAAGCTCGGGTGCTTGAGCAAAGCCGGAATATGAGTTTGGCTGGCCCATTTGTTATTCATTGAACCACCTATGATACCTGCACGAATCTTCTGTTGAACCATATGACATCCCTCCTGTTTTTAAAATGTGGGTAGTAAATACCGCTCAAGCCCAATATAATACACTTAACTCATAAAGAATAATGTTTGTTAATGATATAGATATCATTTTATTTGATGGGAGGGAAAGAGGTGGATATTCAAAATATGCAGGCATTCGTTTCAGTGGCGGAACTTAGAAGTCTAACAGAAGCTGCCCAGAAGCTGAATCATCTGCAATCGAATATGACAGCTAAAATAAAGAAGCTGGAGGCCTATTACGGCACAGCGTTATTTTACCGAAAGCCTCGTGGTATGGAACTGACACCCGCAGGCGAAATTCTATATGCTCAGTACAAGCAAATTTTACTGCTATGGCAAGACACGGAGATGAAAATGAGACCCCAGGAGGAAAAATTGCGTGTCGGCACAATGCAGTCCATTGTAGCAGGCGAAACAACAAGGGCGCTAACGAAGGTATATGAGATGTACCCGCAGGCTTCGGTGACATTAAAAACCGGAACTACCACGGAAATGGAGCAATTCATCCTCGACGGCGAGCTTGATATTGCTTTTGTTACAGGATATCCTACCAACCCATATATTCATTATCAAAAAATATGCCGTGAAGAGCTTGTGCTGGTGGGGAAAGGTATACACGAGGGCTCGGATCTCCAACAGGTATTGCAAGGAGCTTCTATTATCATATTGTCGGATAGCTGCCTGTACCTCACGCATTTAGAGAAGATGTATCAGGGCATGCAATTGACCCATGGGGAGGTTGTCGAGGTTGGAATATTTGATACGATGGTAGAATTCGCTCTGATGGGAATGGGGATTACCCTTATGTCCAAAAAGCTGGCGCGACAATTTAAAGTAACGTCTTATTTACCGGTTCCTTCAATTTTTGGCTACATGGATACATATTTAATATCCCGTCCCAATCACGAAATGACAGCAATTGAACATAAATTTATCGAAATCAATAATACGATCTAATAGAGTAGGAAAGACATCGAATGACCTTAACTACAAATTCTGGAATGCTCAATCTATTCGTTTAGCTTGAGCATTTTTTTGTGAATGTAGGATTTGTATATAGACTTGTCTCAGGACTTGTTTATTTTTAGTGAGGGTGTATAATGCTTGATGAATCAATTGATGGGTCAAGTATTAGGAGGAGGATTTGTCATCAAACATTGCTCTGAAAAAAGCCAGCTATTTTATCGAATGCATCTTTTGTGTAAAGAAATGAATAACGCTTTTGAAGCACAGCTAAAAACCAGCTTCACCAAGGTCGAAATTTTGTATCATATTAATCATCGTCAGGAACTAAGTCAGCTGGAGCTTCAACATCTGCTCGTTCTGGATGGTGCAGCAGTGACCCGGCATCTGAAAAGGCTGGAGGAGGAAGGTCTGATTTTACGAAGTAAAAAAGAGCAGGATAAGCGTGTAACCTATATACGTTTAACCGAATTAGGAATTCAAGAGCTGAAAGTTTTGACAGAGCAAAGACAAGCCTTTCAGGAAAAGCTCCTCTATAAGTTTGCAGATGAGGAAATTGTGGCTTTAACAGATGCACTACAGCGTATGTCTAGCAATGTGAAGAATATGTGAAATGTGCGAGGACAAATGATTTTGGAGGCCACTCGATGAAGATTTTAGAAGAATATTTTTATTGCTACGATTTAGCAAAAGATAATATCAAGTAAGTAGAGAACGATTAATCAGCTGAAGAAGCTGATACCTATCAAACCAGATGGGCAGTGTGCGGTAAAAAGGCAACAGGCGAAGTTTATACACTTACTGGAGTGGACAAAGCCCGACTGAATGCAGAAGGGAAGATCGTTTATCTGGAAAATATACCGGATACAGCTGATGCTTTTGATAAGTACAAAAATATCTGATTATTCTAAATGATAACCCGCCAGCTGTATAATAGCTCGCGGGTTATCTGTTTTCCGAACAATACATATGTGTTTAATTTGTAACATTCGTTTTTTCTGTTGACAAGCCGTAGGCGAGAGCCTAAAATAACGGATGTAATATAGCGTATATAAAGGCGAATATTACAGCAAGTGAACGACAACAATACGAGTATGCTTTGCGTAGGAGGAATTACGACTCATGGAGCGTTTCTTTAAATTAAAGGAACATGGCACAAACGTCCGCACCGAGATTATTGCGGGGATTACTACTTTTATGACCATGGCTTATATCCTGGTGGTCAACAATACCTTTTTGGGACCAACTGGAGCGGGGATGCCTAGTGAAGCTGTTTTCTTTGCAACAGCAGTAGGTGCAGGTTTAGTTACCATTCTGATGGGCTTGTTTGTAAATGTGCCAATCGGTATGGCGCCAGGGATGGGCTTGAATGCTTACTTTAT
Organism: Paenibacillus sp. T2-29; assembly: GCF_052921365.1. Lineage (NCBI taxonomy): Bacteria > Bacillati > Bacillota > Bacilli > Caryophanales > Paenibacillaceae > Paenibacillus > Paenibacillus sp. T2-29. Next base: position 181,136 of record NZ_JBREVE010000012.1, read on the forward strand.
GACTGTAGTCTTGAGTTCTAATGGGATGATTACTTGGCAAGCGGCACTTGGCGCTGTATTTATATCCGGTATCGTCTTTCTGATTTTAACCGTTACCCGGGTAAGACAGATGCTGCTTGTTGCAGTTCCGGAAAATTTAAAAACTGCTATTACAGTTGGTATTGGCTTGTTTATCACAATTGTTGGTTTCAAGCTTTGTAATCTGGTTATGGTGAGTATTGTTCCAGGGACAGATGTTGGTCAACCGGTTCCGGGTCATGCTTTTAATTTGGTTCTGGGTAGTCTGGTACATCAAAAGGATGCGTTGTTGGCGCTAATCGGGTTGCTCATTATCGCAGCGTTGATGGTCGTTCGGGTCAAAGGCGCATTGCTGATTGGAATCGTAGCTACTACATTAATCGGTATTCCGATGGGTGTAACGGATCTGAGTAGCTTGACAACAGGGCACTGGATTCCAAATTTCAGCAATTTGGCAGTAGGTCAGTTAGACCTGAAAGCAGCTTTGCATATTGGTCTGTTTGATATTATTTTCATCTTCACATTTGTAGAGTTGTTTGATACCTTCGGTACGCTGGTAGGTACAGCTACACGCGCAGGCATAATGAAAGATAAGAAAAAAGGCGAGAAAATTATCGGTAAAGCGATGCTGGTAGATGCTGTTGGCGTAAGTACTGGTGCAGTATTGGGTACAAGTACAATTACAGCATTTGTAGAAAGCTCTGCAGGGGTAGAAGAAGGTGGACGTACAGGTCTCACTGCTGTAACGACAGGCGTTCTGTTCTTGTTGGCCCTCTTTATTGCGCCGCTGGCTCTGGTTGTGCCTTCTGCGGCTACTGCTCCGGCTTTGATTATCGTTGGGGTGTTGATGATGAGTCAGGTTCGCAATATTGATTGGGATAACTTCCTGTTGGCATTCCCAGCGTTTCTGACCATCGTTTTGATGCCTTTTACAGGTGGAATTGCGAATGGTATTTCTGCTGGTATTCTGTCTTACGTTGTGCTGGCAGTGTTCAGTAATCTGTTTACCAGCAATAAAGTTAAAATTCACTGGCTTATGTGGGTGCTTGCTATTATTGTAGTAATCCGCTTTGCCTTTATGGGCTCCGAATAATTCAGTAGATATAAAATACAGAACCTCTTTCCTGTTGTTTAAAAGGGAGGAGGTTCTTTTTTAGTTTACCACGAGTAAAAACAAAACAAGTAATATATGAAAGAAAACGATTGATAAATATGTGTTGTGAAATTTTATATAAATAATACTTGCAAACTAAAATTACATATGGTATATTCTAATTCCGGCCAAGAAACACAAGGTTGTGAGCGAATCTTTCAAAAAAAGATTTTGAAAAAAAATGCTTGCAAAGTTGGTTCGGAAGTGATATGATATAAGAGTTGATGAGGCGATGAGCTGATTCGAAAAAAGAAGTGTTTGATCTTTGAAAACTGAACAACGAGTGAGTAAACTGATTTTGTTCGCAAAATCAACAATGAGATATTTTATCTCGTCAGTTTCAACATGAGCTAATCGCTCTTTCTATAAACCAGCCTCGGTTGGTCTTTAATGGAGAGTTTGATCCTGGCTCAGGACGAACGCTGGCGGCGTGCCTAATACATGCAAGTCGAGCGGGGTTATTTAGAAGCTTGCTTCTACATAACCT
>NZ_JBREVE010000013.1:0-121417 GCF_052921365.1 Paenibacillus sp. T2-29
TGCCAGCTTGCTGCTAGGCCACACCCTGCATGTGGTGTCCCGTGACGTCAGCCTGAGCGGAGAGCATTTGATCGCCTACTATCGCACGCACCGAATCGATCTGTCGGACGGCACACCAGCGCATCTGCATATTTTGAACGAAAGCGTCAATGTGACCGAAGCGCCGGATGTGAAGCATTACCTGATCGGGGGCGAGGCCTTATCCGTGCAGCTGGTACAGGGGTTCCTACACAAATGGTCGGGGTATCGCCCGGTCATTACGAACGTGTATGGTCCGACCGAAGCGACGGTAGATGCAACAGCCTATACGATTGAAGATGTAGAGTCACTGAATGTACTGCTGGAAAAAGGGGAGCATACAGTATCCATTGGAACGCCGATAGCGAACCAGGCTGTGTACATCTTGAACACTCGACAACAGCTGGTACCGATCGGGATCGCGGGTGAGCTCTATATTGGAGGTGCAGGTATCGCACGAGGATACCTCAACCTGCCGGAACTGACGGCTGAGAAGTTTATTCCGAATCCGTTTGCCTCGGCTCCACTGGAAGTCGAACAAGCTCCAAATGCCCACAGCAACCTGATGTACCGAACGGGCGACCTGGCACGGTGGCTGCCGGATGGCAGCATCGAGTATTTGGGCCGGATCGACCACCAGGTGAAAATCCGCGGCTACCGGATCGAGCTGGGCGAGGTGGAAGCACAGCTGCTGACTGTGGACGGTATCCAAAAAGCCGTGGTTACGGCATGGGAAAACGAAGACGGACACAAGGATCTGTGTGCCTATATCGTAGCTTCGGAGTCGCTGAGTCTACCGGAACTGCGGAATGCGCTGCAGCCGAAGCTGCCGGATTACATGATCCCGACGTATGTGGTACAGCTGGATCGTTTCCCGCTGACGCCAAACGGGAAAATCGACCGGAAGGCGTTGCCAGCACCGGAAGCACGCCTTGAAGGAGGTCTGGAGTATGTTGCGCCGCGGACGCCGCTGGAGGCCAAGTTAGCGCAAATCTGGCAGGAGGTATTGAAGCTGTCCAGCGTAGGCGTCACCGACTCATTCTTCGATGTGGGGGGGCACTCCCTGCGGGCAACGTCGCTGGTGGCCAAAATCCATCAGGAACTGGACAGCCGAATGACACTGCGTGAGGTGTTCCAGCACTTTACGATTGAGCAGCAAGCCCAGCTCATCGCAACGCACGGGACAGACACCTATACGGTGATCCCTGCAGCCGCGAAACAGTCTTACTATCCTGTCTCCTCGGCGCAAAAACGACTGTACATTTTGAGCCATCTGGAAGGTGGGGATGTCAGCTATAATATGCCGGGTGTATTAGTAGTAGAGGGGCCGCTTCAGGCAGATCGACTGGAGGATGCGTTCCGACAGTTAGTAGCCCGCCATGAAACACTGCGGACTTCCTTCGAAATGGTGGACGGCGAGGTCGTTCAGCGGGTTTACGATCAGGTTGAGTTTGCAGTAGAGCGCCTGCAGGCCAGTGAGTCCGAAGCGGAAGTGTATATCGAGTCCTTTGTACGCAGCTTCGATCTTCGGCAGGCACCGCTGCTGCGTGTCCGTCTTATTCAAACCGGACCCGAGCGCCATCTCCTGATGTACGACATGCACCATATTATTTCAGACGGTGTATCGTCTAACAATATCGTGCAGGAGCTAGGACAACTGTACGAGGGACAGGCCTTGAAGCCGCTGCCAATTCAGTACAAGGACTATGCGGTGTGGCAGCAGCAGGAAATGCAGCGTGAGTCCTACCAGCGCCGGGAACAGTTCTGGCTGGAGCATTTAGCCGGGGAATTACCGGTGCTGGATTTGCCGATTGCTTATCCTAGACCTGCTGTTCGCAGCTTCGAGGGAGCAACGTATGAGTTTACCGTGGACCCGAATGTATCTGAGCAATTGCACCAAGTGGCAGCACAGACCGGAAGTACGCTGTACATGGTGCTGATGAGCGCCTACACCGTTCTGTTGTCCAAATATAGCGGTCAGGATGATTTGATCATCGGTACGCCGGTAGCAGGTCGTTTGTTACCTGAACTGGAGCCGCTGATCGGCATGTTCGTCAATACACTAGCCATCCGGCACCAGCCGCAGGGCAACTCAACGTTCCATAACTACCTACTGGAAGCCCGAGATCGTACGCTGCAAGCCTTCGAGCATCAGGATTATCCGCTGGAAGAGCTGGTGGAAAAGCTGGATATAGTACGGGATGCAAGCCGTAATCCGTTGTTTGATACTATGTTTGTACTGCAAAATACGGAGTCGCAGGAAGCGAAGCTTGAAACGTTGTCCTTCAGTCCTTATGTGCAGGAGCATCGTATTTCCAAATTTGATTTTACCTTGTCCATGAGTGATGAAGACGGGCAGATCAAGGGTTCCTTTGAATATTGCACGAAGCTGTTTAGCGCAGATGTTATTGAACGATTAACCGGAGATTTGATAGCGATCCTGTCACAGGTTGCGGCCAATCCAGATTTGCAATTAAGCGATATTCAGGTGAACTTGGGTGAACAAGCAGAAGGCTTCTCACCGGATTCCATCGACTTTGTTTTCTAGATCAGTTTTCAGGTTTCTAAAAGGCAATGATTTCACTTTGCATGTGCAAAGGGCAGCGGCTTCGTCCGACTGCCCTTGCCTGCAAAGTATTCTTTTTCCGATACAACGCTCATCTACGTAACAACGCACCATTCCAACCGGGGTACAGACCCCATAAAGCAGGAGGGATGTCATTGAAAGCCTTATTTGAGAAAGAGAAAAATTACTGGAGTCATAAGCTGGAATCCGAGGATCGTATCATCTGCTTGCCATATACCAACCATGTGTCCAGGGATACAGCTGCAACAGATTCTAATTGTCATACGTACACGCTGACATTTCCATCAGAAATTTCCCAAAGAATATCATCTATAACAGGTGGGGCTCCATGGGCTGTATTTATGGTTCTGCTTGCTGGAGTAGAAAGTTTATTGCATAAATACACAGGTGAAGAAAGTGTGCTGCTGGGCATTCCTGTAGCCAAGTCTGGCAACGGTGCTACCAAGCCAATCAACCATCTGCTTTTATTGAAAAATACGCTGGATTCTTCAACGACCTTCAAAACCTTGCTGTCTCAGATCAAAACCTCTGTCAGTGAAGCTATTGGACACCAAAATATTCCTTTTTGGAACTATACCGAGGGGCTTGAAATCCTACGTAACAAGGACGACAAGCCTCTTATCCACACCACGGCCTCCTTGCAAAATATTCACATTTCTGACTTTCTACATCACGTGCAATCTGAGCTGGATTTTCAATTTCAATGGGAAAATGCTGCAGTTTCTCTAAACGTGAAATACAGTAGCGACCGTTACGACCAGGTGACGATTGAACGCTTTGTTGAGCAGCTATTACGGCTGTATACCGTTGTTTTACATCAGCCAGAGTTGGAGATTTGCACAGCACAAGTGCTGTCAGAACAAGAAGTAGAGCAGCTGGTTCATACTTTCAACGATACAGCTGTAGATTATCCACGTGATGCTTCCATTCATGAATTGTTCGAGATACAGGCGAAGCAGGTACCACAGCAGGTGGCAGTAGTGTCTGGACCCAATAGCCTAACCTATGAAAAATTAAATGAAAAGGCCAACCGACTGGCTCATTTTTTACGTAAGCAGGGAATCCGTACTGAACAGACAGTCGGCATTGTAGCTGAGCGCTCGATTGAGATGATTGTAGGCATGCTCGCGATTCTTAAAGCAGGCGGGGTGTATGTTCCGATTGACTCTGATTACCCGGACGAGCGCGTGCGTTATTTGCTGGAGGATTCCGAGACCAAGATACTACTTGTACAAAAAATGGAGCATCGGCCCACAGATTTTAAGGGAATAGTACTTGACCTGAGTGATGATGCGATCTATGAAACAGATGATGCTGATCGCTGCAATTCCGTTTTGTCGTATGATAACGGGATGAGTACAGATACGGGTAATATGGGATATGTGGACTGCCTAAACCCACTCTATTCTATTTCTGCTAGTCCCGAACTTGCTTCTACTACAACTATCCCAACAGAAGCTACGCAATCAGAACAAGCTAAACCAATACAGCAGGTTTATGCAGCTGAAGAACAACCGAAGGCGACCGCAGCTGATCGATTGGCCTATATTATGTACACCTCAGGGACAACAGGCCAGCCCAAAGGGGTAATGGTGGAACATCGCAATGTCGTTCGTTTGGTGAAACATGCAAACTATGCACGTTTGGATGCGGACACGCGCATTTTGCAGACTGGGTCTGTTGTCTTTGATGCGTCCACCTTTGAAATTTGGGGGGCGTTGCTAAATGGTGGACAGCTTGTGCTAGTGAGTCAGGATGTCATTTTGGACGTGCTTAAGCTTAAGGAAGCTGTACGCAGCCACGGCATTACCACGATGTTTCTGACCACACCGCTCTTTAACCAGCTGTCTCAGCAGGATCTGGCGCTGTTCGAGGGGATACGGGAACTGCTGGTCGGCGGTGATGTGATGTCCGTACCACATATGACTCGGGTGCTGAAGGCTCATCCGTCCCTGCGAATCAGTAATATCTATGGCCCAACTGAAAATACGACCTTTTCCACAGTGCATGCGATCAACGGTGTGCAATCGGAATCTGTGCCAATTGGCAGACCGATCCATAATTCGACAGCATATGTCGTGGACCGTTCGATGCAGCTTCAGCCCGTCGGGGTATGGGGTGAGTTGCTAGTGGGCGGTGATGGGGTGGCACGTGGATACCGCAACCGTCCGGACTTAACGGCTGAAAAGTTCATCGATAGTCCGTTCCGTAACGGCGAACGCTGCTATCGCACCGGGGACCTGGTACGTTGGAATGCAGATGGGGCGCTGGAATACAAGGGACGGATCGATGCGCAAGTGAAAATCCGGGGTTACCGGATCGAGCTGGGCGAGGTGGAAGCGCAGCTGTTGAAGCTGGAGGTGGTGCGAGAAGCTGTTGTGACTGCACATGAGGATGAGCAGGGGCAAAAGCAGCTCTGCGCTTATGTAGTAACTCATGCGAATGCACAGTTAAGTGAGCTCCGCAGCGCTTTGAGCCGGGAACTGCCGGGCTATATGGTGCCGTCGTATTTTGTGCAGTTGGAGCAGTTGCCATTGACGCCTAATGGCAAGGTGGATCGTCGAGCTTTGCCTCAGCCGCAGGGAAGCATAAGCTCAGGTGCAGAATATGTAGCTCCTCAAAATCAGTTACAAGCACAACTGGTCAGCATTTGGAAAGATGTGCTGGAACTTGAGTGCATTGGGATTAAGGATAACTTTTTTGAAGCAGGAGGTCATTCCTTACGGGCGACAAATGTCATCTCGCTCATCCATAAGGAATTGCATAAAAATGTGCAGCTAAAGGACCTGTTCCAGCACCCAACCATCGAACAGCTTGCGCAGGTTATTGAAGCACTGGAGCAAACCACCTATGAATCCATTCCTGTTTCGGGAAATAAGCCATTTTATGCGGTATCCTCGGCTCAAAAACGGATGTATATTCTCAATCAGCTTGATGGAGCGGGAACTAGCTATAACATACCAGGCGCCTTGACATTGACCGGTTCACTTGATTACAAGGCACTGGATAACGCGTTCCGTCAGCTTATTAATCGCCATGAAACATTGCGCACAAGCTTTGAGAGCATGAACGGTGAACCTGTCCAGCGAGTACATGACGAGGTTCCTTTTCGCGTGGAGTTGATTCATGCCCACGGAGCTGACCAAAAGGAAACGGATGAGCTGGTGCATGGCTTTGTTCAGCCGTTTGATCTTGCGCATGCTCCGCTGTTCCGGGCGGGTCTGATTGAAACTGGGCCAGAGCATCATATTTTGCTGCTGGATATGCATCACATCATTTCGGACGGCACCTCTATAAATGTATTGATTCAGGACTTCATCCACTTATATGCGGGGGACACGCTGCCGTCGCTGCGCATTCAGTATAAGGACTATGCTGCATGGCAGCAGGAACAGCAGCAAAGTGAACGCTATCAGGAACAGGAAAATTACTGGCTCAATACCTTCGCAGGAGAGCTGCCAGTGCTGGATATCCCGACGGATTATCCACGTCCGGCGGTGAGAAGCTTTGAAGGAGATGTACTGGAATTTACGCTCGATCAACGGCAAAGCGAAGGATTAAAAGGCATTGCGATGCAGACCGAATCGACCTTATATATGGTGCTGTTGGCTGCCTATACGACTTTGCTTAGCCAATACAGCGGGCAGGAGGATATTATTGTCGGCTCGCCGATTGCGGGGCGGCCACATGCTGATCTTAGCAGTCTGATTGGGATGTTCGTCAATACACTGGCGATCCGCAATTATCCGGAAGGCGGGAAAACATTCCGCGATTATGTGCTGGAGGTCAAGGATAACGCGTTAAAGGCTTTTGAACATCAGGATTATCCTTTCGAAGAGCTGGTAGAAAAGCTGGGCGTGGATCGGGATTTAAGCCGCAATCCATTATTTGATACCATGTTTGCTTTACAAAACCTGGAGCAAACAGAGCAGCAGCTGGCAGAGCTGCAATTAGCGCCCTATCCGAGTGAACAAACAACGGCCAAATTTGATCTAAGTCTGTTCGCGCAGGAGGATGGGGAACAAATTGCCTGCGGTTTTCAATACGGAACCCGGCTGTACAAACGCGAAACCATCGAACGACTGGCTGTACATTTACAGCAGCTAATCAATGTGGTTATAGAACAGCCGGAGATCGCTCTTGCGGCTATAGAAATGGTTTCGGCCCAAGAAAAAGAGCAGCTGGTGGAGCAATTCAGCACTACAGCAGCAGACTCTCCGTATCCACGGGATCAATTACTGCATGTGCTGTTCGAGGAACAGGTTGCACAATCGCCAGATCGACTAGCGATCACCTTTGCGGACACACAGCTCACTTATCGCGAGCTGAATGAGCGTTCCGATCGTCTGGCATGTGTCCTTACTTCCCATGGGATACGGCGTGGGTCCGGGGCTCAGATACAGCGAGTAGGGATAGTAGCTGAGCGTTCCATTGAAATGGTCGTGGGCATGCTGGCTATTATGAAGGCAGGCGGGGCTTACGTTCCTATTGATCCCGAGTATCCGGAAGAGCGTATCCGTTATTTACTGGAGGATTCCGGTGCCGAGCTGTTACTGTCACAGCGACGGGAACAGATTTCTTTTGAACCAGGTATTCCGGTTATCGATTTGAGTGATGCGCAACTATGGAGCAGCGAATTTGAAGGATACACTCATACTCATGAATCAGCTTCCATTACAAATGGGGGGTCTGCCTTAGATCTTTCGCATGTCATATACACCTCTGGTACGACAGGCAAGCCGAAAGGCGTTATGGTCAATCACCGTAATGTCGCACGGTTGGTGAAAGGCAATAGCTACGCCACGCTTGACGAAAATACGCGTATGCTGCAAATGGGCGCAGTTGTATTCGATGCCTCCACGTTTGAAATCTGGGGAACGCTGCTGAACGGTGGTCAATTATATGTAGTAAATCATGACACTATTTTGGATGCTGCCAAGTTCAAACAAGTGATGAACAAGTATCGTATTAACACCATGTTCATGACCACGGCTTTATTCAATCAGCATTCACAGCAAGACATTGAAGTGTTTGCATCCCTAAAGGAATTGCTCGTGGGTGGGGATGTGATGTCCGTACCACATGTTAACCGCGTGCTGAAGGAGTACCCGCAGCTTCGGTTGAGTAATGTTTATGGGCCGACAGAGAACACGACCTTTTCCACCACCTATGAAATTACAGAACCGCAAACTCAAGGTGTTCCCATTGGACGTCCGATTGATCATTCCACCATTTATGTGGTCAATCGTTCGTTAAAATTGCAGCCTGTCGGGGCGTGGGGCGAGCTCCTTCTCGGTGGCGATGGCGTGGCACTCGGGTATCTGAACCGGCCTGAGCTTACGGCAGAAAAGTTTATTGAAAGTCCATTCCGGCCTGAAGAATATTGCTATCGTACAGGGGATTTGGTGCGTTGGCGTGCTGATGGCGTACTGGAGTACAAGGGAAGAATGGATGAGCAGGTCAAAATTCGCGGCTACCGCATCGAACTGGGTGAAGTTGAAACCCGTTTGTCCACGATTGCAGGTGTGAAGGAATCTGTTGTTACTGTGCGGCAGGACGATAGCGGGCAAAAACAGCTGTGTGCATATTTTGTAACAGACAGCGAATTGAGCGCTAGCGACTTACGTAGTGTGTTATCACAGGATCTGCCGAGCTATATGGTGCCTTCCTACTTTGTGCAGCTGTCGAAACTGCCTTTGACACTGAATGGCAAAGTAGACCGTAGGGCACTGTCTGCACCTGAGCCTAATGTCGATACAGGTATGGATTATGTGGCACCTGAGACAGATGTCCAACTGGCCTTGGCTGCGGCTTGGGGAGCCATTCTGGGTATACAGAAGGTAGGCACACAAGATAACTTTTTCCATTTGGGTGGTGACTCCATCAAGGCTATCCAAGTATCGTCCCGCTTGTTTCAGGCTGGATACAAGCTGGAAATGAAGGATTTGTTCAAATATCCAACGATTGCAGGATTGAGCACATATATTCAGCCAGTTAAACGAGTAGCCGAGCAGGGTGAGGTTACGGGACATGTTGTGCTTACACCGATTCAGCGCTGGTTCTTTGAACAGTCAACGGATGAACCACATTATTTCAACCAATCTGTCATGCTCTATCGGCAGGAAGGCTATAACGAACGGGCACTTCGGCTGGCACTCCATCAGATTACAGCGCACCATGACGCCTTGCGAATGACTTTTCGTTCGTCGGAGAACGGATATACGGCATGGAACCGAGGTGTAGGGGAAGGCGAACCGTACCATTTGGAGTGCTTTGACTATAGGGATAGCGAAGTAATTGAAGAGAATTTGGAGAAAATGATTGAGGCTAAATGCAATGAAATTCAATCCAGTATTTCCTTGAGCGAAGGGCCATTGATGAGGCTCGGCCTATTCCGTTGCCCGGATGGAGATCATCTGTTGGTCGTGATTCACCATTTGACAGTGGATGGGGTATCCTGGCGCATCCTATTCGAGGATTTGGCGACAGCATATGAGCAAGCCGCCAAGGGCGAACAGGTGATTCAGTTACCGCACAAGACGGATTCGTTTCAAACATGGGCCGAGAAGCTGCACGCCTATGCCAACAGCCCAGCGATGGAACGTGAGCGGGCGTATTGGGAGGGGATTGCACAAGCGAAACCGGCACCTCTGCCGCAAGATTATGGACATAACGAGCACGACAAGCCATTGATTGGCGATAGTGAGTCGGTTACTGCTTTGTGGACACACGAAGAGACAGAGCAATTGCTCAAGCAGGCCAATCGTGCCTACCGTACAGAAATTAATGACCTGTTGCTGACGGCAGTAGGAATGGCATTGCAAGCATGGAGTGGTCATGATCGTTTCCTAATTAATCTAGAGGGACATGGTCGTGAAGCCATTTTACCAGAGGTGGACATTACCCGGACGATTGGGTGGTTTACAAGCCAATATCCTGTTTTACTCGATATGCCAAAAGAAACGGCTCTTTCGCAGCGAATCAAGCATGCGAAAGAAGGATTGCGCAGTATTCCGCAAAAAGGAATAGGTTACGGGATACTGAAATATTTAGCCGAAGTATCTCCAGCCCTATGTGAGGTAGATCCTGAGATCAGCTTTAACTATTTAGGACAATTTGATCAGGATATGAAGGGAAATGACCTGCAGTCGTCTCCTTATAGTGGAGGTATGCCACTTAGCCCGACTATGGCTCGGACGTATACGCTGGATTTTGGCGGCATCATTTCAGGAGGCCAACTGGGGCTGACAATTAGCTATAGTCGTACCAGCTATCGACCAGAGACGATCGAGCGATTGGCCAGTTTATTGGAATCGAGCCTGCGTGAAATTTTGAAGCATTGCATTCATAAACAACATCCAGAGCTAACCCCAAGCGATATTTCCTATAAAGGAATGCGTGTTGAGGAGTTGGACAGCTTGTTGTCTGAGATGGGTGCTACGGGTGAGATCGACAATGTCTATACCCTGACCCCAATGCAAAAAGGGATGCTGTTTCACAGCCAACTCGATAGTCAAGCAGCTGCCAATGACGCGTATTTTGAGCAGGTTTCTTATGATATGCAAGGTCAGCTGGACATTCATGCTTTTGCAGAAAGCCTGAATACTCTAGTTCGGCGACATGAGGCGCTGCGTACACACTTTTATTTTGGACGGGATACGGAGCCTTTGCAGGTAGTGTATCGAAACCAAGATTGTGGCTTCTATTACGAAGATTTACGAGAGCTGGATAGCGATACAAGGGATACACAGCTGACCAATTTCAAGTTGCAAGATAAAGCACGAGGCTTTGATCTGCGTCGGGATGTCCTACTGCGTGTAGCGATTTTGCGCACTGGGGAAGATCGTTATCATTTTGTGTGGAGCTTCCATCATATTGTGATGGACGGTTGGTGTCTGTCCCTTGTAAACAAAGAAGTGTTTGAGAGCTATGCAGCACTTCGGGAGCGCAGAGTACCGGAGTTGGCACCGGCGGTGCCCTACAGCCGCTTTATTGAATGGCTGGAAGCACAGGATCGCAACGCAGCAACCGACTACTGGAGAAGCTATTTGTCCGGGTATGAGCAGCAAACAGCACTGCCAGCTGTAAAATCCGGTCGCAAGAGTGAAGGCTATATGGCCAGTGACTGGATGACGGATTGGGAGCATGAGCTGGCTCTCCGGGTGGAGGAGACGGCCAAGCGGTATCAGGTGACCATGAATACATTATTGCAAACCACATGGGGGATTCTGCTGCAAAAGTACAACAACCATAGTGATGTTGTATTTGGCAGTGTCGTCTCAGGTCGTCCATCGGATATTATCGGGGTCGAGGATATTATTGGCTTGTTCATTAATACCATTCCTGTTCGCATCCGTAGTGAAGCAGGGGAAACTTTTGCGGAAGTTATGAAGAAAATGCAGGAGCAAGCGCTGGCTTCTCATGCGTATGATACGTATCCGTTGTTTGAAATTCAGGCACTGACCGACCAGAAACAGAATTTAATTAACCATATTATGGTGTTTGAAAATTATCCGGTGGATGAGCAGATTGAAGAAATGGGTAGTGACGGGCAGGAGTTATTATCGGTTTCCAACGTGACGGCTACAGAACAGACTAACTATGATTTGAGCATCGTCGTTATGCCGGGAGAAGGCATAAAAATTCGTTTTATGTATAACGCACTCTGCTTTGATCAAGCAGATATTGAACGTCTGCACGGACATTTTGTGCATCTGCTAGAGCAAATTTTGCTTAACCCGAATGTTTGCGTTGAAGAGCTGGAATTGGTTACAGCCTCAGAAAAACAACAGATTATAGGAGAATTTAATGACACGGCCTTAGCATATTCCTACAATCAGACGATCCAAAAACGGTTTGAGGAGCAGGTGGAACGCACGCCGGATCATATCGCCGTCGTCTGGGGTCAACAATCTTTAACTTACCGTGAACTGAACGAGCGAGCCAACCGCCTTGCACGGACTTTACGCGCGAAGGGGGTTAAACCAGATCAGTCGGTAGGTATTATGGTATATCGCTCGCTAGACATGATCGTAGGCATCTATGCGATCCTCAAGGCCGGCGGAGCCTATGTGCCAATTGATCCGGAATTTCCGGCCGACCGCATCTGCTTTATGCTGGAGGACTCCGGAGCGAAGCTGGTGTTGACGCAATCGCATTTAGCGGAGCAAGTATCGCTGAGCTTCGATGGCCAGGTGCTTGTGCTGGATCACGAGGACATCTATCACGAAGATGGCTCGAATCTGGAGCCACTGCCCGGACCGCACCATGTCGCCTATGTGATCTATACCTCCGGTTCCACCGGAAAACCGAAGGGCGTAATGGTGGAGCACCATTCCGTGCTGAACCGGATTTTGTGGATGCATGATCGTTACGGCTTAAGTGCGGAAGATACGATCCTGCAAAAGACCGCCTTCACCTTTGACGTGTCGGTGTGGGAGCTGTTCTGGTGGTCGATGGTCGGCTCGAAGGTGAGTCTGCTGTCGGTCGGCGGGGAAAAGAACCCGGAAGAGATTGTGGACACGATTGCTCGTGATGGCGTGAGCACGATGCACTTTGTACCGGCCATGCTGCATGCGTTCCTGGAGTATGTGGAGCAGCAACCACGAGAAGCGATGCAAGCGAAGCTAGGCACGCTGCGCCATGTTTTTGCCAGTGGTGAAGCCTTACCGCCACAGCATGTGGCCCGGTTCCAGCGGCTCGTGTCGAGCTTGGCCGGAGCGAAGCTGATCAACCTGTATGGTCCAACCGAAGCGACGGTGGACGTATCGTACTTCGATTGCGAGCCGGATGAGGAATATGCGGTTATTCCGATCGGGAAACCGATTCAGAACATTCGTCTGTACATCGTGAAGGAAGGCACAGAGCAATTGCAGCCGATCGGGGTCGCGGGTGAGCTGTGCATCGGCGGTGTAGGTGTAGCCCGAGGTTATCTGAACCGTCCAGAGCTGACGGCCGAGAAATTTGTGAAAGATCCGTTTGCTGGAGGCAAAGCAGGCTATGAGCGGATGTACCGTACAGGCGATTTGGCAAGATGGATGCCGGACGGCAACATTGAATATCTGGGCCGGATTGACCATCAGGTGAAAATTCGCGGTTATCGAATTGAACTGGGCGAAGTGGAGGCACGGTTGGCAAGTGTGCCGCTCGTGCGGGACAGCGTTGTTATTGCTTTGCAGGATGGAATAGGTCAGCAGCAATTATGTGCTTACTTCACGGCTGATGAGCAGCTGACTGTCCGTGAGATTCGAGCTGTACTATTGGGCAGTCTACCAAGCTATATGATTCCATCCGTATTCGTACAGATGGAGCGTATTCCGCTGACGGCCAACGGCAAAATCGACCGAAAAGCGTTACCTACGCCGGACACAGCGCTGCGCACGGGTATAGAATATGTTGCACCGCGAACCGACGTGGAGCAGTTACTGGCAGCCATTTGGCAGGAAGTGCTTGATATTCCACAAGTGGGTATCCACGATGACTTTTTCACGTTGGGTGGACATTCCTTGAAAGTACTGGAGCTTATACGCAAAGTTCACCTTGCCACAGGCATTGAGCTTCCTATACGTAGTGTGCTGGAGTTCCCGACCATAGAAGAGCAGGCGCTCACATTATTGAAAGCTGATCTGGAATACAAGGCTGATAGTCCAATCATTCGGTTGAATGAACACGGTCCGGTCTCCATCTTCTGCTTTCCGCCGATGCTTGGATACGGGCTGTCGTTTGCAGAGCTTGCGAAACAACTGGATCAAGACGCAGTCGTGTACGGGTTAGAGTTCGTAGATGATGCTGCGGATGAGCAGGCAATGTTGGCACGTTATGTTGATCTTATCGTCAGCACGCAAGCGCAAGGTCCGTATGTACTACTTGGTTATTCCATAGGTGGGAATCTAGCGCATAAGGTTGCCTCTACACTGGAGCGTCAAGGTCATGCTGTATCCGACATTTTTATGCTTGATTCAGTCAAAAGAACGGAAGCCCTGCCTTTCACAGACGAAGAAACAGAGCAGGAAATTCATGCGATGCTGGAACAGGTTCCTGAATCTTACCGCGAGCTGCTGAATGAAACGTACCAGCGTAAAATGATCGCTTATGCGGTGTATGGCAATCAGCTTGTGAACACTGAAAAGGTTCAGGCGAATATTCATGGTTTTGACGCCGTTGGATCGGAAACGGTGAAGGGCACAGGAGATAATCGACTTTTATGGAAAGACGCTACACAAGGAAGCTATGAAGAACATAGCTTGATTGGGAATCATTATGAACTGCTGGAACCCGGATTTATCGAAGAAAATGTAAAAGGGATCCGTGCCGCGATACAAAAGATTACCCGGAACATGGACAAAGGCATGGCACAAGGTTTAACACATCATAATTCTTGAAAATCTAGTCTTGACGAATGATTAGAAGTTATCACCAATTTTAATCTGTAACCCATGAATCCTGATCGAACAAGTAAGAAGCCTTCCACTTACGCGATTCGATCAGGATTCGCTTTATCATGTGCACTCCCACGATGGGAAGTGCGATGATTTCATAGCGCCATGCTGATGGCTTCCATGCGGAGTATAAAGATCTGCTCGCTATGCAATCACCGCACGGTTCAAATTATTAAATCAAACTCATACGTAAGGAGAGTACTTGAATATGAAGAATAGAGGCTTTTACTACCTATCCGCATTTTTAGCAGCGTTGTATCTCTGGAATCTACTCATTGCTTCGGTATGGGCAGCAGATAGTATAACACCTAATTCAGTGGAAAAAGCAGTGGACGACATCATGAGTACAGAATTGGAAAAATTGCATACTCCGGGTGCTGCGGTCGTTGTGACCCAGGAAGACCACATTCTTTTTAGTAAAGGCTATGGATATGCAGACCTGGAGCAGAAAGTGGCATTCGACCCAGCGAAGACTATTGTTCGTGTCGGCTCTCTAACCAAATCATTTAGCGCAAGCGCCGCAATGCAACTGGTCGAGCAAAACAAACTTGATTTGAATCAAGACGTAAACCGCTATCTCCACAGCTATAAAGCTTCGCAATACCAAAATCATCCTTTTAATCTACATCAGCTTCTGACACATACTGCAGGATTAGATGAAGCGATATACGACATCAACAGCTCGACTCGGGCAGGTGTTTTACCTACAGAGCAGTATCTCAGCACGTATTTTCAAAAGCAACCTCCTATCCGCAAACCTGGAATTCGGTATGAATACAGTAATGTTGCCTTTGGTCTGATCGGTAACATTGTGGAGCAAGTAAGCGGTCAGGGACTGAATGATTACCTTAGCACACATCTGTTCCGGCCGACGAATATGCCGAGTGCGACATTGGAATTGCCACTAAATAATCCGGCACTGGCCCAATCCTATCAGTGGAAGCGTGAAGCGTATCTAAAACAGCCTTTTTCGTATATCAATCTGCCGGGATCAGGAGCGTTGAACGTCACACCCAACGAATTTTCCCATTATCTGATCACTCATTTGAATCAAGGCAAGTATAAGGGCAAAGCGGTGCTCCAGCCACAAACGGTAAAAACGATGCATGCACAGCAATTTGCAGCTGACGCTCGTCTTGATGGCATAGGTTACGGATTTTTCCGCGGTCAACTGGAGACGGGAGTGCACATGTTGTGGGCTACCGGGAAAATTGATGGTTTTATTTCCAAAATGGTACTGGTTCCCTCCCAAAAGATCGGTATTTTTGTAATCAGCAACTCAGCGGATACGGACACCCTGCTTCATGGAAAAGTCATCAATGCGATCGCCCAAATACTGCCCGCCGAGCCGCAGGCCGCTTCTCAGTCACCGGTTCGTTCTGTCAAGGAAATAAAGCTTTTACCAGAAATCGAGGGTGTATATCAGCTGAATTTGAATCCTATTCATGGGTGGGGAAAATGGCTTCGGATGCTGGGAAGTGTTAAATACACCGTTCGAATTCAAGATGATCATACGTTAATTGTTAAAGGGAAATTTCCGGATCAAAATGAAGCATCAGACAAAGTTTTTCAAGCAGCAGGTGATGGACTGTTTGTGGAGAAGGGAGGACAGCTTAAAATATTGCTGTATCAGGAAAACAGTACATGGATGATGATTGCCCCGGATAGTGAGACCATGAAGCAGACGACATTTTGGCATCGTACCTGGACGCTGCTTGTCAGCTACGCCGCATCCTCATTATTTTTCATCACAACCCTGCTGATATGGATGATAAGGTATGTGCTCAGAGCTATCCGTAAAACGAATAATCACATTTCATCCAATCTGGCATACATCGCGTTACTAAATACGATTTTTCTCGGGGTACAGGTCGTCTATGCTAACAATCAGATGGTCTATGGCTATTCCGCCTGGTTTATCTGGGGAATTTGCACGCTGCCGCTTCTTTCAGCACTTCTTGCCGTGTGGGTATTGATCGTGAATGGCGCAAATCTGATTACAGGGGAAAAAAGAACTCGGGCTGCCGGGAAAATTGTATTTGCGGTACTCACATTGCTGCATACAGCCTATCTTTATTATTGGAACTTCCTTCCCTTTCATTATTCCTAAAGATTTACAAAATAACGCATGTCCGCACATAAATGAATGCTAACATTTATATTTAGTGCCCCTCTGAGAGGGGCCTTAAACCAATTAACAGGAGGAATAGAATGGGAATCTTTCGTCGTTTTACATCCCGTAGCTTCAAATACGCAACAGCAATGGTTTTCACTTTATCGTTGTACGCTGGTGTTGTAGGCGGCATACAACCGGCACGTGCAGAAGGTCCGGCAGACCCTGCCCCTTTCATTGCAGCCAAAGTGGTCAATGAAAACGCTGGTAAAAAAGTATTGTTCGATAATACACATGGACAGACAGCCGGCGCAGCAGATTGGGTGATTGATGGTGGATTCTCAGATTTCGGACAAGCCCTTGCAAACAATGGCTACGATGTTCATGAACTTCGCCAATCTACACCTATTACTTATAATGATTTAAAGAATTATGATGTATTTGTGACAGCAGAGCCCAATATCCCTTTTAAACAAAGCGAACAGGCCGCAATGGAACAGTATGTTAAAGCAGGCAATAGCATTTTTTTCATTGGAGATCATTATAACGCCGACCGCAACAAGAATCGCTGGGACGGGTCGGAAAGTATCAATGGGTACCGTCGAGGTGCATGGGAAGACCCTGCGAAGGGAATGAGTGAGGAAGAAAAAAGCTCGACAGCGATGCAGGGCGTGGTTAGCTTAGATTGGCTAGGCAGCCAGTTTGGTATACGCTTTCGCTATAATGCATTAGGCGATATCACGGCTAATCAGATTGTTGAGCCTGCGCAGGCGTTCGGCATTACAGCAGGAGTGAGTAATGTGGCGATGCACGCAGGATCTACATTGGCGATTATTGACCCGACCAAAGCCAAGGGGATCGTATATCTCCCTAAAACCAATCAGGCTTGGGGGAATGCAGTAGATCAGGGCGTTTATAACGGTGGCGGTATAGCGGAAGGACCTTATGCTGCTGTAGCAAAAGTAGGTCTAGGCAAAGCTGCCTTCATTGGGGATTCATCTCCTGTTGAAGATGCAACGCCAAAATATTTGCGTGAAGAGACAGGAACCAAGAAGACAACGTATGACGGATTTAAGGAGCAGGATGACGCCGTGTTACTGGTCAATATGGTAGACTGGTTGTCCAAGAAGGAGGACTATACCAGCCTGTCGGATGTAAAGAACTTACATCTTGATCAGCCGACGGCATTGCTGTCTTTTGAAGATCCTCAGGCTTCCACGGAACCGCAAGCAGAGCCTTGGTCCGCTCCTGCAGCCGGCTACAAATGGTGGGATCAACGAACGTTCAAGGCCGGCTCCTATGGCGGATCTACAGCCAGCGCGCAGCCTGTGTACAGCATCGTTCGTCAGGAGCAGCTGCCGAATGCACAGCCTTTTCAAATTCGCATTGTTGCCGACCAACTGGCTCCCAATAGCACGATTAGCGGATTCAGCGCAGGTATTTATGTAGCGGGCGGCAACCAAGTAGCCCAGATTCAGAATCCGGATGGAAGCTGGCCGACCTCTTACGGTTATAGCGGAACATTTAGTCTGGAATCTGACAGCAAGGGGCATGCCTATAGAGACCTGACGGTGCGGATCAAGCCGGGAACCAGTGGTTCGGCTAATCTTAGGATGAGACAAAACGGCAGCAACCTGCTGACCCAATCCGTCGTGTTGGCTGATGTCCCGGCTCAGCCTTTGCCTGAGGATGGCAACACGATTCCAGCTCGTATTAGTGTCGCAGAAGCACGGACTCTTTCGGCTGGCAAAGTTGTGACCTTGGAGGGTGTTGTGACGACAGAACCAGGGGCTTTTGGCGTTCAAGCCTTTTACATGCAGGATGAAAGTGGCGGCATTTATGTATATCAAAACCAAAGCGGATTTCACCCAGGTGATCGAGTAAAGATTACAGCAAGTTTGGCACTGTACAATAGTGAAGTGGAGTTGACCGATCCAGTGGCTATTGAAAAAACGGGAGAAGGACAACTTCCGCAAGCTGTGCAGGTCACCGAACTCAACGATGCAAACCAAGGACAGCTGGTTGAGCTTCCTACTGCCATTATTCGTAATGTGATAGATGCAACTCCTGTAGGTTCGTTTGAATTTGATGCAGTCGCGGGTGAGGTTAGCCATCATGTGCGAATTGATGCACGTACAGGCTTAACACGGACATCTTTTCCGTATCAAGAAGGACAGCAAGTGAAGCTGAAGGGAATTTCGGCGGTTTTTAAAGGGAATTATCAGTTAAAGCCGCGCGGGCTAGATGACTTTTCAGCTCAGACAGACGCAACTTTGCAGGGAGTAGAGCTTTCACTGGATCAAACAACATTTAACGTTGGCGATACAACAGTCACACATCTCAAGGGTACGCTGACAGATGGCAGCCAAGCTGATTTAAGTAATGCCTCTGTTCAGTATAGCAGCAGTCATGAATCCGTTGCACTGGATACGTATGGAGAACTTCGGGCCCTAAAAGAGGGGAGCGCCGAGATTACAGCCAGCGTCACCTTGGACGGTAAAACGGTCGTATCCAATCCTGTAACCGTTAGAGTCGAGAAAACCGTTGCAGGTGAGGTGCCGGGTAAACCGGTGCTGTCTCATGATAACGGTCAGGACACCGGACTGAAGGATGGAGATTACAACATCACCATGAATCTGTGGTGGGGCACGAATGGTGATGAACTCAAGTTGTATGAAAATGATAAGCTGATCGAAACCCAATCATTGCATGCAGCTTCCCCTGGGGCACAGCATGCAGTCATTTCCGTTACAGGCAAGAGCAATGGAACCTACACGTATACTGCCGAACTGATCAACGCTTCCGGTAAAACGGTTAGCGACCCGTTAACTGTCGAAGTGACCGATGCTTCTCCTGGCATTCCGGTGTTGTCTCATAATAATTGGGATGGTGACGGCGACTATACCCTGACAATGAACATGTGGTGGGGCACGAATGCTACCCAATACAACCTGTATGAAAATGGAAAGCTGATCGACACGCAGGATCTGTCGAGCCAAAGCCCGCAGGCTCAAAGTGCTGCGACCAATATCCAAAATCAAAAGCCGGGTACATATGAGTATCGGGCCGAGTTAGTCAATGCTGCCGGAGAGGTTTCCAGTCAAACCATAAGTGTAGAAGTAAAGGAACGTTAAATCGAAATGATGGGCTGTTAAAAAGAAGAGCATCTATTGACCTCGCGAGAGTCTGTAGATGTTTTTTTTTGCGGGAATTATCATTTTAGGATTGGGTTGGCGAAGCGGAAAGTCCCTCTATATCTGAGGAGCCATAGAAGATCATGGCAACTAGAATCACAATGATGATAACCTCTGCAAAATATTCTCCATCAAACTCACTCACTACAAATATCTCCTTTCGCCACCTCTTAAGTATTTATTTATTTATTTATTTATTTATTTTCTGTGAAAAGGCTTGTATTACCTGATCCAACGTCATATTGCCGTTATCATTTAAAAATTTCACCATATTATCGACATTAGTAGGGGCAGATGCTAATGTTTTGTATTTTCCTGTGAGTCCTAAAAATAAAGTTGCTTGTCTGTATAAAGTCACGGAATCGACGTTTAGTTTTCCTGTTAGTAGGAGGGCTGCGACTAGGACCTCCACATTTTTTCCTTGAAGTGCTGAAAAGATAGCCGAATTACTGTTTAATCCATTTTTCTTTTGACCGTTAGGGGGGGATTTGGATTTGCGATTCCCGTTCCCGTTGCCATTCTTTCCTAAGGAAGCCATTGAATCTTCCTCCCGCCATACACTGCTCCTGCCTGGTTTTCATGAAATTTGGGACAAGGGCAGTGGCACTGCACGTGCTCATTAAAATACGTTATGATCATACGATATGCGAGCAAGAAAGCTTTGGTTACCATATGAATCACTGTGGCCGAAGGTAGCTGACTGCTAAATTCCTGAATTTCTTTTCGCATGTTGGTCCAATTTAGAGTAAACTACAATAAAGAAAGCTAAATGAGCATTTTGCATCAATTCCAGGAGCTTTATCCAATCAGCAATAGATGGACCCTAACGGTTTAGCTCGTATATATTGTACCTTCGAGTATTGAACTTGAATTATGCAAAGTGCTGAAATAGGAGTTGAAATAAGTCCATGTCGAACGAAGAAGTATTGTTAACTAAAGAGGGATTAGCCAAGCTGGAGGAAGAGCTTAAGGAACTGAAGACGGTAAAACGCAAGGAGCTAGCCGAACGCCTCAAGTTGGCCATCAGCTATGGAGATCTGAAGGAAAATAGTGAATATCACTCAGCCAAGGACGATCAGGCGTTTATGGAAACACGGATCATGGTCTTGGAAAAAATGTTAACCAAAGCTCGGATAGTGGATGAAAGTAATCTGGACCTTAAAACGGTCAGTATCGGATCTACTGTTATTCTGAATGACATCGAATTTTCGGAGAAGGTGGAATACAAAGTTGTAAGTCCTGCGGAGGCAGATGTTCTGGACAACAAAATTTCCTATGAGAGTCCTTTAGGTAAGGCACTTTTGGGGAAAGAAGTGGGCAGTATCATTCATGTCGATGCACCCATGGCTGTAATCAAATATGAGCTGCTAGAAATTAAGCTCACTTAGTCCATTCCCGATTCCCTTTATAAGGGGGCCGGGATTTTTCATTCTTGCTATTTACATACCATCCCTGCGGAGTGCATTTGCACTCCACAAACTGGACAGGATTTTCATTACTTTGTATCGTATTAAGATTAATCTGTCATCAGGAAGCCGGCTTGTTCCAGTGCAGCACAGGCATCATTAATTTTATTTTCATCCGAGGCATGCAAGGTATGCAGGTGAATGCCTCCGGTCAGCTGGGACAAATAAGTGGCTTGGGTGGAACTGATCTTACGTATAAAATCGTCCACTTCTTTGCGAGTTCCGACCCGTATTGGAGCAGTCAGGTCTCCATATACTGGATGTTCAACTATAACATCCTGCACACTGACACCGTAGTCCACAATCAGTTTTAATTCTTCTTCTGTTTGTTCAGGTCGGTGATTACACACAATAATACGAGAGGCTAAGGGAGCGACTTGAGCCGTAGGCTCCATATAAATGTATCCTTGACTCGTTGCAAGGATAGGCTCTTGGCTTGCTTTTAACAGGGAAATATCCTGTACAATTACTTGTCTGGAAACGGAGGACCTGCGTGCCAGTTCGCTCCCGGTCAGCGGTGATTCGCTTTTGAGCCACAATAGCAGCTGTTCGCGGCGATCCGTACCTGACCGTTTTGAAGATTCAGTCAACGGGATAAGCTCCTTTCTTGTTGATGCGTCAGGTCTGTCAAAATATCTACCAGTACATTCAATTCCTCGATGGTGGTTGTCCTGCCGAAAGAAATACGGATAAATTGTAAGGCTTCACGGCCGGATGCTCCAAGGGCTTGTATGGCAGGGGAAGGATCGTGATGTCCGGCGGCACATGCGCTTCCGGTAGATATACAGACACCGCTGCGATTACATTCCAGCATAACATATTGTCCCTCGTAACCGTGAAAAAAACATCCTACAATATGATGCAGCACCGCTTTTTTTTCGCTTTCCTCTACGACCCAACGTAATGGAATCGATCTTTCCTGAATTTTCGTAATAAAGTATCTTCGCAGGGTAGCATACCGCTCCTGATGCATCTCCATCTGTTCGGTCATCATTTCTGCCGCTGCGACAAAGGCTGCAATCCCTGGAACATTAATCGTTCCGGGACGAAATCCCTTTTCATGCAGTGTATCAGGATATACCGGACGCCATGGGGTTCCGGGTTTGAGATATGCAGCACCGACACCTTTGGGGCCATACACTTTATGGCTTGATATAGAGAGTGCATCCACTCCCATGGCTTCTACATCTATGTGAACATTCCCAAATGTTTGTACCGCATCACTATGCAGCATAATACCGCGTTCGTGGAGCAGGGGAGACAAGGCAGCAAGATCCTGAATCAGCCCTGTTTCCGAATTGGCGTGTTGTACCGATACAAGCCCGGTATTGTCTCTAAGGTGGGGGATAAGAACTTCACGGGTTATTCTTCCTTCCCGATCCGGTTGTACAATGGTCAGCTCATAGCCCTGATGTTCTAGAAAAGTAGCAAGATTATACATCGAGTGATGTTCCAAAGCGCTCATAATCCAATGCTTTTTGTGCGGCGGCAACCCGTTCAGGATCGATTGCACGACCAACATATTGGATTCTGTGCCCCCTGTTGTAAAATAGATGCCTTCCTTATGCCCGCCAATCATATTTGCCATTCGTTGCCTGCTGTAATCTAGTGTGTAGGCTGCTTGACCGCCTGCATCATGGAGACTGCTGGCATTTCCGAACATTTCCTTATTCATTACGCTATATATATGCAAAGCTTCGTCACACATGGGTGTGGAAGCGGCATAGTCCAAGTAAATCACAGCAAATCCTCCCCACTTAAAAATAATTCCATTCCAAAAACCCTTGAGATTATTGTAGGCATGTGTAAATATAAGTGTCAAGACACATGTAAATATGTTTGTACACATAGCGGTTATCTATTCGTGAGCGAGGGACAGTCAGCCGCAACGATATGGAGGGAATCTAATGTCTATGCTAGACGTTTTACAAGGAAATCGTGGACTTATGCCAGAGCATTATAAAACACAGACGGTTGCTGACATGGAGCAACGTGTAGCTGAGCTGAAACAAAAATGGGGCTCAAAGCTGCTCATTCCGGGCCATCACTATCAGAAAGACGAGGTTATCCAATTTGCTGATATCACAGGAGATTCGCTACAGCTCGCTCAAATGGCGGCACAAAATCAGGAAGCGGAGTTTATTGTGTTTTGTGGGGTTCATTTTATGGCGGAGACAGCGGATATGCTGACTACCGACCAGCAAACCGTTGTTCTGCCGGATATGCGCGCAGGCTGCTCGATGGCAGATATGGCTAACATGGAGCAGACGGAACGAGCGTGGAAGCATTTGCAGGAGTTGGTAGGCGATACGATCATTCCGTTAACGTATGTAAATTCCACCGCAGAGATCAAAGCCTTTGTAGGACGGCATGGCGGGGCTACTGTGACTTCTTCGAATGCGAAGCAGGTGCTGGCTTGGGCGCTGAAACAAAAGGAACGTATTTTATTTTTGCCGGATCAACATTTGGGACGCAATACAGCCCATGATCTTGGAATTCCGCTGGATGAAATGGCTGTATGGAATCCTATGACCGATCAGTTGGAGACTGAACGAAACCCGGAAACTGTGAAAATCATTTTATGGAAAGGGCACTGTTCAGTTCATGAAAAATTTACGGTAGATCACATTCGCAACGTCCGTGAACGTGATAAGAATATCCGGGTCATCGTTCATCCCGAATGCTCTCACGAGGTTGTACAGCTCGCAGATTGTGCTGGCTCCACCAAATTCATCATCGATACGATCCGTGCGGCAGAGCCGGGGACCCAATGGGCCGTTGGCACAGAGATGAATCTCGTGCAACGGATTAGACAGCAGTACCCTGAACAGCAGATTGAATCGCTCAATCCCGATATGTGTCCTTGTCTGACCATGAACCGGATCGATCTTCCGCATTTGCTGTGGGCAATGGAACAGATTGATCGGGGAGAGCCTGTGGGGGTCATTCGTGTGGATGCTCAGATCAGACAGGACGCTGAACAGGCACTGAATCGTATGCTTGCTATACGTTAAGTTTTTACCGTTACGTAGAGCGTACTTTCTTGTTTGTGATCCGACTTCTATCTCTAATTAAAGATTAGTCGATTGTTCGGTTTCGTGCTATAATTGTAGCAACATACCGAAGGAGGTGAATCCCTTGTTTGAGCTTCAGGACCTACTCCCCTATTTGCTTACGATCGGCTTGCTGTGCACAGTGACTTATACGTATCTTGCTCATTTGCATGGCAGTGTAGCTGAATGCTGGGTCGAAGGCGGGCCCGTTCGCTCGCATGCTTCTCCGCTGATGCCGATATCTGCCCGCGGACAGGACATGCCTGTACGGCTAGCACGTCACATTCGGCGGAAAGAAGCGCCAGATGAAGATGCATCCGATTGTTCCCCCTTGTTGAATGATGGCACAGTCAATCAACGAGGAGGAACATATGAAACGATTCAAGGGATTCACTTTTTGGGGTAAACAAGAACGGATATTGGGTTTAATCGTAGCGTTGGCGGTGGTCATGCTGTTGTCTGGTTGTGGTGCGAATGCTGCGGAGATTAATGCACAGACACCTGGTTTTTTTAATCATTACGTGGTGTTCCCACTTTCTTGGCTGATTCAGCATTTGGCGCAATGGTTTGGTGGAAGCTTTGGGCTGGCGATCATGACTTTGACATTCATTGTCCGTCTGGCCTTACTGCCGCTAATGATGCGTCAAACGCGTGCCCAGCAGGGGATGAAGCGCAAGATGAGCGCTATGCAGCCCGACTTGGACCGAATTAAGAAGAAGTATGAGAATAAGAAAGACGCCAACAGTCAGCAAAGTATGCAGCAGGAAATGATGTCACTATACAAAGAGCATCAATTCAATCCACTCAATATCGGTTGTCTGCCTATTCTCATTCAGCTACCGATTTTAAGCGGGATGTATACTGCCATCCGACTCACGCCGGAGCTGGCGTCTCACTCCTTCTTATGGTTCCGGCTTGGACAGCCGGACTGGATTCTGGCAATTGTCGTCGCAGTTGTATACTTGGCACAGGCCAAGCTTTCTCAGCTACAGATGACGGCTGACCAGCGCAAGCAATTTGCTATCATGGGTTATCTTTCACCGATTATGATGGCGGTCTTTTCCTTCAATGCTCCTGCGGCCATGCCTTTATATTGGACCGTAAGCGGCACCTTTTTGCTGCTTCAATCGTTGTGGTTCCGCAAACGCTATCCAATCGAGGAAGCAGAGAACAAGATTAAACTTGGTGAAGTCACGCCAACTTAATAAGAAGATGCTATTTGTTTGACATAGAATTGCGTTTGCAGTGTTTCATGTGTAATGACAGGGTACTATTCGAGCCTATAAGGCTTAAATAGTGTCCTTTTTTTGTAGCTTTTTTCACTATTATTTTGCTTGCGGTTTTGTAATCATTATGAAATCCTTATATCATAAATATTCTTAAAAGTTAGGAGAGACTATATGGAAAATTCAACAACAACCACTGAATGGTATGAAAATCAAATAAGAGAAGACGGCTGTTTTTGCATGAGAAGCATGCAAAAAGCACCGGGATATGTACAAAAGCTGAATTGGACAGAAAAAGAATTCACTCAAGGTTTGACTTACATACAATTAAGAAAAGACAATAAACCAGTAGGATTCATTGAGTATGCATTGGGTGAACAAGCATGGAGAGCTGTTCATGCGGATGGATATCTAGTAATTCATTGCATCTGGATCGCTGTAACTGGTTTGGGGCTAGGTTCACAGCTTATTCAACGCTGCATTCAAGATGCTATTACGTTGGGGAAGAAGGGAGTGGCAGTTGTTACCAACATAGATACCTCCTGGGCACCAGGTCCCGAGATTTTTCTGAAAAACGGATTTCGGCATGTGGAGGATGCTCCATATTCTTTTCAGTTGTATATTTACAAGCTTAATCAAGAGCATTCAGACCCTTATTTTCCTGATAATTGGGTTTTACGCCTGGATCGTTTTAGTGAGGGCTTAACCATTTTACGAACTCATCAATGCCCTTATCTGGAAATAGCCACGCACAATGTGATTGAAGCAGCTGAGACTGTGGGGATACAACCTGAAATCATTGATATACGAGATCGTTCACAATTGATGGAACTGTCCCCGACACCGTATGGCGTATTTCATGTGATCTGTAATGGAGAATTGATTTCATATCACAGGATGACTCCTCGTTCTTTTGCCAAAAAGCTAACCATGCTTTATTCTAAAAGCTAATCTTTTTATGAAATGATACAAGAAAAGTGGGTAAAGTAAATACATAGACGATACGAATGCTACATTTTGCTTGATCAGGGGATGAAGATTATGGAGGACCTTTAAAAAATGAAGCAACTACCTACAAAGCTGCCAATTTCCGTGGCTCTGCTCACATGTATAGTATGTGCCCTCGGTTTTGGCTTAATTGCACTATGGGTCAGCGACCATCAAGTACGGCATTTTGACCACAAGATCATTACAGCTATTGGGCAACTGGAGTCGCCTGCCATGACACGTCTTATGAAATGTTTCACTATGATCGGCAGCGGGATTCCAGTAGTGATTATCATTTTAATTGCCATGTTCGTGCTATATAGCGTATTAGGACACCGCCGAGAATTGTTTTTTTTAGCGGTTGCTGTGCTGGGATCGGTGCTGCTGAATATGGTGTTAAAAATGCTATTTCAGCGTGCGAGACCTGAAATTAACCGTATTATTGAAGCGAATGGATACAGCTTTCCCAGCGGACATTCTATGACTGCTTTTAGCATGTATGCGGCGCTGACGTTTTTATTGTGGAAGCATGTTCCTTCCAGAAGAGGGCGTATCCTTCTTGTTGTGCTCAGTAGCCTGCTAATCCTAACGATCGGGGCAAGCCGTATTTATTTGGGCGTACATTATCCAAGTGATGTTGTGGGTGGCTATTTCATGAGTGGGTGCTGGATGGCAGCTTGCATTTGGTTCTACCAACGTTATGAAGAACGAATACTATCCCTTCGTACCAAATCGACTGCATAATGAGTGGCATAGATGAAGAGGTTAAAAAAGCAGACGCATTAGCGTCTGCTTTTGATTTGGACAGAGGAAGTGGATTCGGTCATCTTAGTTCTCGTTTGTGATCTAGGCTTAAGTCCCAGCTTCTGCTCCCATTTTTCATACAAAATAATAGCCGCCTGCATAAAGATGCCTGGAAACTTCCGACTGCGAATGAATTTATGAACACCAACTGCGCAACCTGCCCCAATAAGTGCGCCTGCCAAAATATCTGAAGGATAATGCACCCCGGTCCATACGCGGGATATTGCAATAAGCACAGCCAAGATAACCCACAGAACACGATATTTTTGATGATGAAGCCATAGAATTGCAGCCAGAGCAAAAGCTCCAAGTGCATGATTACTCGGAAATGAAGCATTTGGATCATGGTGAATAAGCTGAATGACAGAATGTCCAACAAAAGGCCGGTCTCTGTAAAACAAATGTCCAAGCCCCCAACTGATTATAAAACCGATACAAACCGTTATAACGGCTTCTAAAACCATCATCCGATGCGGCATTTTAAAGGTGAACCAGTACATCAGTAAGGCCACTCCGAATAAATACGGTGCATATTGCGTCAAGAAGCGCATGGTTCCATTCAAAAAGGCGAGGTGATCAGCCAGTTCATTGATCCAGTGAAACAAAGCAAAGTCTACATTAATTAACATGAATAAATTACTCCTTAACCTCAAAAAATTGAATTACAAAATTATATTATAGAGCGACTATACGGATAAAAGCTTAAAATCAAATAAAAAATGAATGTTATGTGCATTGCTTATTAGTTTTTTCTATAGAAAATAGGTGGTTTTGCGATGGATAAGTCGGTGCTGGTTATTGATGATGAAGAGAAGATATCCAGATTGCTTCAGTTGGAGTTATCCCATGAAGGATATGTGGTTGAAATCGCACAAACGGGAAGGGAAGGGTTGGAAAAAGCATTAGCCCATACATGGGATATTATTATCCTGGATGTGATGCTGCCGGAGATAAACGGAGTTGAGGTGCTGAAGCAGATTCGAAAAGTGGACCATCATACCCCGATAATTATGGTCACTGCACGTAACACGACTCCTGACAAGGTCTCAGGTCTGGATGAAGGAGCTAATGATTACATTACAAAGCCTTTTGAAATTGAGGAGTTATTAGCGCGGATGCGGGCTAGTATGAGGAATCAATTGGAGCCGGCAGCTACCGCTCCACCAAAAGAGGACAAGCAGCAATCCAAACTTCAGGTCGATAGCCTGGTGTTGGAACCCAAGACGCGATCTGTGGTGAGGGAAGGAAAACGTATCGAACTTACGCCCAAAGAATTTGATCTGCTTCTTTATCTGATGGAGCACAAAAATCAGGTATTGCATCGGGACCAAATGATTCAGGACGTGTGGGGATTTGATTTTGTTGGTGATACGAATGTGGTAGATGTTTATATCCGATATGTTCGCAAAAAAATTGATCATGGATACAAAAAGAAACTGATTAAAACCGTGCGCGGCGTTGGGTACTGTATCCGGGAGGAAAACCATTGAAGCTGCGGACCCAAATTACCCTGCTTAGTTCTATTTTAGTGATGACGATTCTCCTGTTTGTGGATGTCACGGTTCATCTATTATTTGTCAAAATCGCTACTCGTAATGAAAGAGAAGTGTTACAAAATAAGTGGACTGAAATTATTTCCGAAACAGGACCTACGATGATTCTGAAAAATGCATGGGGGCCCAAGCTGAAAGATGAACTTTCGGGGGATACCATTCTGAGGGTATTTGATCAGCAATCTCGCCTTCTGTATGAAGTAAGCCGTCAGTCGCGCTTTAAGCTAGACGATATACGTTTTAACCTTTCTCAGAGCTCTCAACTGACGGATCTACAGAATCATAAAATTCTGATCATTCACCTTCCGGTGCTTTCCCCAGAAGGTAGTCAAAAGGGGACACTGGAGATTGTAGAAAAATGGGATGCGCTCGAAAACAATCTCGATATCTTAAATACAATTCTTATCACGTCGACTGTAGGAGCTATGTTGCTCAGTCTGGTGGGTAGCACGATTTTGGCGAATGCGATATTGCTGCCAATTGCCAGTAGTATTCAAACAATGCAGGAAATCGAAAGAAGCTTGAAATTCAAAAAAATTCCTGTCGGCAGCCAAAATCAAGATGAATTGTCCCAAATGACCGCAACTTTTAACCGAATGGTGGAGAGATTGGAAGAAAGCTTTCAGAGACAGCAGCAGTTTGTTTCCGATGCCTCACATGAGCTGAATACGACATTGATGATTATTGAGGGCTATGCCAACATGTTGCGGCGGTGGGGTACGCGTGACGAGGACATACGTAAGGAATCGATTGAATCGATCTATGAAGAAACTCAGCGAATGCGTACGATGACGCAGCAATTACTGACATTGGCCTCCTCGCAGCAGCAAGCCCCCGAACCGTATGAGCCGGTAGAGCTGGTTGGTTGTTGTCAACAGGTAGTAGCACATCTCAAGCCTGTACATGAACGTCAAATTTCTATTTTTACAGAAGAAAAGGAAATTTGGCTGGATGCTAATCTTGCAAAAATCAAGCAGTTACTAGTCATCCTGCTGGATAATGCCTTAAAGTATAGCTCGGATGAAATCGAAATATGGATATCTACAGATGAAAAAGATGTCCACCTTCGGGTTAAGGATTACGGAATTGGCATTCCTGAGGGCGAGATCAAGCGTGTCTTTGAACGATTTTATCGGGTAGACAGCTCCAGACATCGTAAAACCGGAGGAACCGGACTGGGGTTGCCGATTGCTAAGACAATAACAGATGCTCACCAGGGTACGATACGCATGGAAAGCGTAGAAGGAGAAGGGACGGAGGTCATCGTTACGCTGCCTCAAAAACAACAGAAAAGGCTGTCCCTCCAGTAGACATCTCTACTCAGAGGAACAGCCTTTTTAATGTTAATTGTAAGTTAAGCATTCGGTGGATGGGAATCATCCAAAATGATCCTAAAGGACACGACGTGCTGT
The DNA here is from genome assembly GCF_052921365.1 of Paenibacillus sp. T2-29. Taxonomy (NCBI): domain Bacteria; kingdom Bacillati; phylum Bacillota; class Bacilli; order Caryophanales; family Paenibacillaceae; genus Paenibacillus; species Paenibacillus sp. T2-29. The sequence goes on from NZ_JBREVE010000013.1 coordinate 29,852, forward strand.
TGTGTAATGGGAGTTCCACCATCCCGAATTCAGTTTTGTAACCGTTACGCCACCTTTACCATACGTGTGCAGTATTTTCCCGTCTCCCATGTAAATGGCTACATGATGAATTGGGGCATAGAAAAAGACCAAATCGCCTTTTTTAAGCTGACTACGCGGTACATAAGTGCCTACAGTTGACTGCTGTTTGGACGAACGTGGAAGCTTGATTCCATTTTGTGCAAAAACATACTGAGTGAACGAAGAGCAATCAAAAGAGCTTGTACTGCCTGCTGGAGCTCCATGTTCATAACGGACGCCCATATACTGGGATCCTTTTGAAATAATCCGATCAGCTTTACTTGTCGAAGCGGCATGAGTGGTGTCTGGTCCAACGACGAAGCTCCCAGCGCTCAGTGCCAAAGTCATCGTAAAGCAAATACCCATCCACAATTTTTTAGAAGTACGTTTCATATATAATTTCCTCCGTTATTCGTATTGTGTTGATGTCCTGAAATGACAATAACACAAATAAAATATCCGGAATTTACCACTCGTGGTTACAATCCTGTTACCCCAACGTTTTGCCCTGCTTTATTAGAAAACGATGAGAATTTTCTCCTTAACTTTGACTTGACAAATTAAATAAGCCCCCCTTATGGCTAGGCTCGTATGACAAAAAGCGACTTGCAGACGATTGGCACAAGCAATCATGCAAAATATACATACCTATATACTACAATTTATAACCTGTACGGGAGTATGCTCAGATTCCCGTTGACATCGTAAAGATTACACCGTATCTCCGGTCAGGAAGGGGAATTCATATGGCTTCAAGGCAGAGTAAAGCACTCAAAAACCGACCTTTAACCATTGTGCAGGTCATATCCAACTATCCCGATGCACAGCCTGTACCCTCCATCAAGGGCGGAACGGAAAAGGTTGTGCATGAATTAACAGAGGAATTAGTGAGACGAGGGCATCATGTATCTCTTTTTGCCGCCCGTGGGAGCAGGAGCAGCGCGCGATTGATTACTTATCCCAAGGGTTTGAAACATAGTCAGATCCCCCAATATGTACTTCGGCATATGCCTTCCGGTACACATATCATTCATGACCATACCTTTCGTTCTGCGGTGGCGCGTAGGAAGCTGCCTTGCTCATCATTGTGTACCGTTCATCTACCAGTGAAGAGGCACGGTAAAAACCCCGTATATGTCAGTAAAAGAGCACGCCAACTGATGGGCGGGGGCAAAGGATTTTATATCTATAACGGCATCAACACCCATGAATACGAGTTCAGCAGTGAGAAGCGCGGCTACTTGCTGTTTATGGGCAGAATCATACCGGATAAAGGTGTACTGCAGGCCATTCAGGTTGCAGAGCGAACAGGAAAAAGACTGCTTATTGCGGGTCCTATCAAAGCCCCTGTATTTTTTCGCCGAGAGATTCAAAAGCGAATTCAGCGCAATCCGAATATACGTTATGTGGGACCAGTTGGGGGTGATCGGAAACAGAAGCTGCTGAAACATGCAGAGTGTCTGTTGTTTCCATCACTGTGGGAAGAGCCGTTCGGACTCGTAATGGTAGAAGCCATGGCTTGTGGAACACCGGTGCTGGCACTAAAAAATGGCTCCGTTCCCGAGGTGCTATCAGGCTTTCCACAGTTGATTTGCAAATCAGTTGGCCAAATGGCACGTAAGGCACAGCAAAAAAATTACCCGTCACCCGCGCAGCTTCGATTGTATGTTAACCAAAGATTTACCAACAAACAGATGACCAGCAACTATTTGAGACTATACCGTGAAATCATCCGTCGGCGAGAACAGAAGAGAGGACACCGAAAGCCTATACGGAGGTGAAGAGGATGCAGGTCAAACGATATATGCTTGGAAAGGGCTCTTCTTGGGCGACTCCTTATTATGTAGCCATAGAGGGACAGAAAGGCCCGTGTGCGATGGTGGTTGCAGGCATACATGGTAATGAAATAGCAAGTATACGTGCGGCTGAGAAACTGGTAAAGCTTTTGAATGAGCAAAAACTGAGATTCAGCCATGGCAAACTTATTATTGTGCCAATTGTGAATCAAGAGGCTTACCGCAAGCGGATCAGAGGAAAACCTGATCTGAATCGAACCTTTCCGCGCCAGAAAAAGCAGGCGGCAACACAACCACTTTCCGCTGCTCTATTTAAACTAACACAAAAGCATCACCCTGAATGGTATCTCGACTTGCATGAGGCGAATGGATTATCACAAAAGGATGCCAGAGTGCTTGGTCAAACGCTGATCTCCAATAAGGGCAACCCGGTAATTCCCACGACGCGCCGGATTATTAAGCGAATGAATCGCTCGATCAAGGTGAAAGGCCGCCATTTCAACATGCGGTTGCATGAGCTCCCAGGTTCCTCTCGTACCGCTGCCGCCCGTATTTTAGGGGCACGTGCAGTAACCGTGGAAACGGGGTGGAGCCTGCCCGAGAAGGAACGCATACACTATCAGATGAAGATTATGCAGCACTTTTTAAGAGAAGCCGGGATGATTAAGGCCAACAAGGTTTATTTATCTGGCAAGGTTAGAACGGTTTCCTTATGAGATGTAATATTAAAAAAAATCGCTTCATGAGCAAAGGATTTTACTCACCTTGCTCAAGAAGCGATTTTTTTGATGTGTGATCTTCATGCAGAAATCCTATCTGTTTAGATGCTATAATTCTGTGTTGTCAGGAATCGGATTTATAGAAGGCGCTCACCAAACTGTGACCCAGGCGCACCTCGATCAGTTCCAGTGCGGTATCCAGATCTGCTCGAATCGTGTGATACGTATCCACTGGGATGCTAAATACAGAGCCGCTTGCCGCAGCAAAGCGTTCTCCGTTCAGCATAATCTCTCCCCGGCCGGACACGATCGTCCATACTTTAAGTCCGCTGCCGTGAATACGTCCATTCAAGCGATGATCTGGCAACACCGTCAGTCGTATGGCTAAGATGTCGTTCGGACTTCGGTGATCAAACTCGTCCAGCACCCGGTAACTGCCCCAAGAGGTTTCACCATGCATGGGGTGAAGTTGGAGGTTGCCTAGCTGCTCCTTGATCGCGTGAGCATGGCTTTTGGACGCAATGAGAATACCGTCAGGGCTTGCAGCAGCAATAATATCCTCCACGCCAATGACATGAAGTGGATAGGGCAGCTCATTCACGATGTGTGTACCGTGAGTCTGACCACTGATTTGTCCACGTCCGATCACTCGGCTTCCTAGCTGCTCTGTTAAGGCCTGCCAGTTGCCGATGTCGTGCCATTCGCCCTCGTAAGGCAGGACAACGGCCCGTTCAGTACGCTCCGCAATCTCCTCATCGAAACTGCGAACCGGGAGGCTATCATATATTGTGTACAGTTCTTCATCGTTCAGCGGCAATTGAATTTGCTCCATGCAGGACAGCATATACCGTAACGTAAAAGCGTAAATACCGCAGTTCCACAGCGCGCCTTGGTTAATAAGCTGCTGCGCCCTAGAGAGAGCCGGCTTTTCAGTGAAGCGAGCAACTTGTGCATAAGCCGATTTCCCTTCCTGCCTCATTTGCAGATCTGGAACAATATATCCATATTGGTCGGAGGCATGGGTAGGCCTTGTCCCAAGCATAGCCAGATCGGCTCCGCTCTCGAGCAATAGACCGGAGAGCGCTGCTATGCTGTGGAAGAAGTCGTCGCCTGCGAACATATCTGCTGGAGCAATACAGAGAACTTCATCCAGCCCCATGCCTCTTGTGTGAAAATAAGCAGCAGCGAGTGCGGCAGCTGTGAAGGTTCCCCGTTTGGCAGGCTCGCCAAGAACGGGCAGACGACCTTCAGTATGGCGAAATGCTAGATTTACCTGACTCCGATGAGCCAGAAGCAGGGCAGAGGAATCTAGCCCGGCTAAGGTAAGCTGACGATACACCCGGCCAAGCATAGATTCCTGCTGCCCATCAGGAGCGGGTAACAACCGGAGAAACAGCTTTGACCGAATATCGTTGGACAATGGCCACAGCCGTTTTCCGGCACCACCGCATAACAATACGATGCGCACGGACGTTTCCTCCTTCAATGCAGATCCATTTGGATTGCATCAACAATTGCGGGATTTTCTATTTTAGGAACTTATTTCAATACAGATGGAATCTTTGTTTTTGGAGCTAGCTGGTATACTTTGCGTTGATGAAAAGATAAGGAGCGGTAGCTTTGAGCGTAGAGATCCAATTGTTTTGGTGACAGCGAAGAAGCACGACTATGAAGCGCTTTATTCAATGACTTGCGCAAAATCATCCGAGAGGGCTGATTGCTGTATAGATAGTTGGCATACGTTTCATATTCGGAAAATCCAAACTGTTTTCTCCGATCTATACTTTGAATAATGGCGTTGTACCAAGGTTCCCCATGTCTGGTCTCAATAACTTGCTTGAGCTGGGCGAGCCGTGTTTTTTCAAAAAGCATATAGTGAGTGACAAAGGACTTTGGTGAGGGAGCTTTAGCACCCATCAGCTTACGGTAAGTGCGAAAGTACTCAGGTTGACTCCAGCTGCGATAGTAAAAAATTGTTTTCCCGTCTTTACGGAACGTATGTGGACGAATCAAAATGGTGTCCGCGTCTATGACGAGAAAAAAAGACGATTTACTGATTTTGTCGCCATTCATTTTGAGCAATTGCTGATACAGCCAGCCTGATCGATCCCAGCGCGTTGTTCCGTAACGAATATGCTTTTTAGTGATGGGCAACACCGTTTTTTCGTCTATAAATGTACACTTCTTGTTGGCACATAGACGGCGAAGTTTGGTGCTTTGCGGTGAAACGATATAAATGGTTGCAATTCGGTGCTGCACGTGACGGCGCAGACTGTCAATTACTAGTGGTAGTGTCGCCAGATCTTTTTCAATTGCGGGGATCAGAACATCGATTGAGAGGGAACCCTTTTGTGGCTCATCGGATTGCGCAGACATGTTATTCACTCCCTATACGTGTAAATATACGCTACCGGTACCTTATATTATTGTATGCCTGGACAGGCGCTTTCGACCGGGCAAGGCCAACTGTCTAATTCTATGTAGAAGAGGGCGAATGGAGCTTCGAATGGGGATTTGGCGCATACGATAGATTGATCTTTTTTAACAGGAGCGTTCTACCCTGAGAGTAGAGAGGAGAGGGGCAAGTGAATTCTTCACAAGCGCAGGCGTTGCGCAGCAAATGGCATAAAACCCAATTGCTGCTCCAGCATGGCAGCATCAAGCCTTTTGTACCTGAAACTCGTAAATACAGCAAAGCAAATGTAAAATCAATGCTCGAAAAATATGGTATGGTCTATGTAAAGCCTGAGCGAGGTACCTTTGGCAAAGGTGTGATGAAAGTCGAACAAGAGGCAGGTCAGCGTTTTGCCTACCAATATGAGGAAAAGCGTCTGGAATTTAAACATTTGGATGCACTAATCACCAGCTTATCGAAACACACGGGGAAAAAAAGTTATCTCATTCAAAAGGGAATCCATTTACTGCGCCATCAAAATCGTTATTTTGATATCCGGATCATGGTGCAGCGTAATGCAAAAGGGTCATGGGAATCTACCGGAATTATTGGACGCTTGGGTCATCCCCGTAAAATCGTGACCAATTATCATAGTGGTGGTAAGCCGATGGCCTTAGAACAACTATTGAAATCCCATTTATCGCAAAGTAAGCAGGCTGAGCTGGTCAAGAAGCTCAATGAACTAGGGATTACCATCGCCACACAACTACAAAAAACATATCCGAAATTCCGGCAAATTGGTGTGGACATTGGATTGGATCATCGCTTTATCCCGTGGATCATTGAGGTGAACACGAAGCCAGACCCATATATATTTAACCAATTGACAGATAAGTCTATGTACCGAAAAGTAATAAGCTATTGGCGACTGGCTAATGAAAAAAAGAAGGTTACAGTCCCAAGCAAGGATAAGAAGAATAACAACAAGAATAAAGATAAAAATGCGAATAAAGTTACAAATAAAGTTGATCATACAAATAAAGAACCTAAATCAAAAAAAGAATGAATTGTTTATGATTCATCCTTTTTTTTCTTGCCTGTTTATCCTAATCCTAACCGCGAGGTGGTGACTCGGACATTCACGGTATTTCCTATGTCGATATTTTTAACCCCGGTGATGTATGGTATTTCCCCCGTGGTTATGGTCACTCCATTCAAGGTCTTGGTCCTGGAGAGTGTCATTTTATCCTGATTTTCGATAATGGTGATTTTTCGGAGGACCATACGCTCAGCATTACTGATTTTATCGCTCAGACTCCCGCGGATGTTGTCATGCAAAATCTCGGACTTGCAGCCGACGAGCTGGCTCTTTTGCCAAAGAAGGAAGCTTATTTTGCAAAAAGACCTGTCCCATCTATCGCATCTTATGATGCATATCCGCGCGCTTCTTCCGATCTAATTACTAAACACCGCTATCCTTTAATGGCCAAACAGCCCAGATTGGCACCGGGTGGAGGGACTCAGCGGACTGTTACAGTAGAAGATTTCCCTATTTCTTCGACGATGGCAGGATCTGTGATTGAATTAGAGCCAGGCGGATTGCGAGAAATGCACAGGCATCCCAATGCGGATGAATGGCAATATTATTTGGACGGAGTGGTCATTACGAGGCCATTGATTTGAGTGAGTGGATGGCTGGCAACCCTGTTGATGTATTGGCAATAAATCTGAGCCTGCCTCGGGAAATAGCGCATAACTGCCTCATAAATCAGTCTTCATCGCCCCAAAATCTTAAATCTTAAATCTTAAATCTTAAATCTTAATTCTTAAATCTTAAATCATAAAGCAACTAAAATGCCCGCTTAGGCTACCTTATTCCAGTTAGCCTAAGCGGGCTATTGAACTTGATTCTGTTTATATTACTTTTGTAGAAGAGTGAATTTAAAATTGAACAACCTGCAACCCTGTGCTATTCTTATACGAAAGTGAAGATTAATGTAGTAAAAGTTATATTTTATTATGCTTATAAACATCTGATGATACGATGAATAGAAGGGATGTGCAGCCATGAATTCTGTCATTGAACTTAACAATGTAAGCTGGAAGAGAGATAACCGTACCATACTGGATCAAATCAATTGGCAGGTAGCTGAGGGAGAGCACTGGGCTGTACTCGGCTTGAATGGATCAGGCAAAACAACGATGCTCAATATGATTAATGGTTACATATGGCCAACCACAGGTAGTGTCGGTGTATTGGGCCATACTTTTGGGGATGTAGATTTGAGGGAATTACGCAAATCTATTGGTTGGGTCAGTTCCTCTTTACAGGAAAGAATTAATGGAAGCCAGCGCACGCAGGATGTTGTCATCAGCGGCAAATTTGCTTCCATTGGACTGTATGATCAGACGACGGATACAGATGATAAACAGGCTGTTCAGCTTATGACCCAACTGGGCTGTGCTCATCTCGTGGATCGGTTGTATCAGGGATGCTCACAGGGAGAAAAGCAAAAAGTGCTTATTGCTCGCGCGTTAATGGCCTCGCCCAAGCTGCTGATTTTGGACGAGGCGTGTAATGGGTTGGATTTTTTTTCTAGAGAAGCATTACTGGATAGCGTTCGTCAGCTGTCCGAGACGCCGGGTGCTCCAAATTTATTGTATGTTACACACCATATCGAAGAAATTCTACCCATGTACACACATACGATTCTGATTCGCCGGGGTACGGTGTTTGCCAAAGGTAAAACGACAGATATCCTGAGTAGTGAAACGCTCAGTGCTTTTTTTGAAACACCTGTGCAAGTAGACTGGAGACAGGATCGTGCATGGCTCTCTATGGTATAGAGAGCCTTTTGTCTGTCTAACCTGCTACCAGCATAATCAGAATGGGCAAAATCAGGAATGAGGCAAGCGTGCTCCACAAGATGCAGGTAGAAACCAGTTTTGGCGATGCATTAAATTTTTCGGCTAAAATGACTGCATTCACAGCCACTGGCATCGAGGCCAGAATGAAGAGAACGGAGAACAAAAGTCCTGAAATTCCCAGTATCAGCATGGCAAGACAAGCCGCAAGCGGGGAGAGCAGAAGTCGAATTATCAGTCCTGCGTAGCTGGCTTTTTTAATAGATGGCTCCAGCCTGAATATTTTTACATAAGCCATCTGGGTACCGAGAATCGCCAGCACGACCGGAGAATAGGCGGCTGCAATCATCGAGACACCTGATTGAATGCCAGAGGGTAGATGCCAATCCAATGCTCGAAGTCCCAGTGCGAGAAGAGCCGCATAGATCGCAGGGAGAGAAAATACTGACTTCACGGCACTTTGAACAGAAAATTCAGAGCGGGCTGCAAAGTATACACCAATGGTATTGACCATAATCATCTGGATGACGACATATACGGAGGCTTTATCCAGGCCAAGCTGTCCAAAAGCAAGTAAAATAAGCGGCAACCCATAATTTGCACTATTAGTCAGTGTGGAGATTAAGGTGAGTCCCGCCGTTTCCGGGGGGCTCAGCCTGAAGATTTTCCCCGCTAATTGTGCAATTCCCCACAAAAGCAGCAGGTTCAGTAATGAAAAAGCGGCTGTCAGTGCCACATCATGCCAGGAAAGCTGTGCCTTGAGCAGTGTGTCCAGAATCATGGCGGGACTTAAAAAATATAAGTACAGAGTCGAGAGTGGTTTTGTTTCCAGCTTCATGAATTTGCCGAGTAAAAATCCGGCAATCACCGGAATGGACAGCGGAACGATAACGGATAAAAGAGTTGAAAGTACGATTTGAACCATGAATTCCACTCATCCTTTCTGTAATGACATTTTCCATTATAAGGCGCTACTTTCGAACCCGTCCAAGATGGATAAACAATTAAGGTTATAGGTATATGCTATGAAGCTTAGATCACTTATTCTGAAAATAACAAAAGGGATGTCCACAGCCATGTTAAACGGCTAATAAGAACATCCCTTTTATATGAAACCGAGTATTCTGAAGGTTTATGCAGAAGCCATAGTTTCCGCTTTAGTTCGGCAATCGTCAGAGCAATAGTGTTGATGCTGTTCTTCGCAATCTGGACACACGATATGTTGGAGATTGCACACGGGGCAGTTAATATAATGATCGTTTGTTGTTTCACAGTGGTAGCAATTACCAACAACAACGTCTTCATCTGTATGGTTGATTCGAACCGAAATTCGTTCGTCAAATACATAGCACTTACCGTCAAACAAACGTCCTTGTACTTCTGGGTCCTTGCTGTAAGTCACAATGCCGCCATCCAACTGAGCTACATCGTTAAAGCCTTCTTTAATCAGCAGACCAGACAGCTTTTCGCAACGAATACCCCCGGTACAGTATGTCAGGATTTTTTTATCCTTGAACCCAGTCATATTATCGCGAATCCATTGTGGAAATTCACGGAACGATTCAACTTCGGGGCGAATAGCTCCGCGGAAATGACCGATGTCATATTCGTAGTCGTTACGTCCGTCCAGAACCACGACATCTTCATTTTGGAGCTGTTCATAAAACTCCTTTGGTGATAGACGCTTGCCGCTAATTACATTAGGGTCCAGCTCGTCCTCATGACGTAGCGTAACCAGCTCCTGACGATGGCGTACAAATATTTTCTTGAACGCATGACCGTCAGACTCATCTATTTTAATAACGATATCGTGAAATTTCGGATTAGCGCGCAAATCACGGATATACTGCTCCGTTTGCTCTACTGTACCGGACAGTGTTCCGTTGATTCCTTCCTCAGCAATCAAGATTCTTCCCTTGACGCCCAGCTCTTTGCAGTAAGCCAGATGCTCTGCCGTAAAGGTGGCAGGATCTTCAATATTGACATATTTGTAAAACAACAAAATTCGATAAGCATGTTCACACATGTAAAATCACCCTCTGATTCAAGTCAAAGTTTTTTAACAAGCAAGTTTAAATGTACCACATTCTTTAAGTTAGTCAACATAAATGTATAAAAAGTGGAAACGGAAAAGATGACGAGCGACAAAAGTAAGGGGTTACATTATAATGGTATTGTGGGGTTGATGAGATTTACAGTAACAGGTTGAGGTCTAGCAGATGAAAGGATGAATTCAATGAAACATCATTTGACAGCGCATACACCACCTATGGGGTGGAATAGCTGGGATTGCTACGGTGCAGCAGTACGGGAAGAGGAAGTGCGAGGAAATGCTCAATATATGGCGGAGCACCTGAAGGAATATGGTTGGGAATATGTTGTGGTGGATATTCAGTGGTATGAGTCAGGAGCAGTATCTTCACAGTATCGCCCGTTTGTCCCATTGGAAATGGATTCATATTCACGTCTGATTCCAGCGGTGAATCGTTTTCCTTCGGCAGCAGATGGACGCGGCTTCCAAGCTCTTGCGGAATATGTACACGGTCTGGGATTAAAATTTGGGATACATATTATGAGAGGCATCTCCCGCCAGGCGGTTCATCAGGATACTCCGATTTTAGGAACTACAGCTACAGCCAGACAAATTGCACATCCTAACTCTATTTGTCCTTGGAACACAGATATGTATGGGGTAGATGCTTCCAAGGAAGGCGCACAGGAGTATTATAATTCGTTATTTGACCTGTATGCGGAATGGGGTGTGGATTTTGTCAAAGTAGATGACATTGCTGCATCACGTCTCTATGGTATTCATTTGGCGGAAATTGAATTGATTAAGCGGGCTATCGCCCAGTGCGGACGTCCGATGGTGTTGAGTCTATCGCCTGGTCCCGCACCGCTGGAGCATGCATCTGATTTAATCGCAAACGCGAATATGTGGCGTATGACTGATGACTTCTGGGATGTATGGCCTTTACTGTATGGTATGTTTGAGCGCTGCGAGAAATGGGCGGAACATGTAGGTCCAGGTCACTGGCCGGATTGCGACATGTTGCCACTGGGCCATCTGGGTATTCGTTCGGTAGATTCAGTAGATTCCGGCAGTCATGATCGATGGACACGCTTTACGAAGGATGAGCAGCTGACAATGATGACTTTATGGAGCATTTTCCGGTCTCCACTGATGTTTGGGGGAGAACTGCGTGATAATGACGAATGGACACTTTCATTGCTGACGAACAAAGAAGTGCTCGATGTTCATCACAACGGTGTGAATGCGCGACAGGTCTACAGAAAGGATGAACATATCGTTTGGACTTCTCACAACGAGGAAGGTCACGTATATGCGGCTTTATTTAATGCTGGAGATGAAGCTTCCACAGTCCGTGTGTCCTTACAGGAGCTTGGAATTGAAGGGCAGGCAAGTGCCAGAGATTTATGGAACCATGTGGATTTAGGTGATATAGTGCAGGAACTGTCTGCAGATTTACCCCCTCATGGAGCTGCACTATTCATTATAAAATAACAGGATGTTAGGAAGGATCTAAGCTGTACGTTCAGCTCTAGTCACCTTATTGTAAAGTGGAGGATGTTTTTACGATAAGGTGATTTTTTTGTATGTGTAACTTTATGATATTTTTAACGGACTCGACATGATTCTTGGGAATTTGACATTTGGAACATGTTAGGTTTATAGAGTGCCTATTTCTGCACAAATTTAAATCATTCTAGCGAATAGAGTCGAGAAAGGAGTCAAATGATGAAATTAAAAAAAATTCACAAAAATGAGCAGGACGAGCCTTGGCCCTCTAGTGAACAAATTCTGTGTATCGGAGGGGCCAATCTGGATCGTAAAATCATGATTAAAGGTACATTTCAGCTTCACACCTCCAACCCGAGCAGCACTAGTCTGCAATCTTGCGGTGGGGTAGCACGGAATGTGGCTGAAAATTTAGGGAGGTTGAGTCGACGGGTCAGCCTGCTGACCGCAGTTGGGGACGATGCTGAAGGTGAATTTATCATCGAACAGTCCAGCCGTTACATGCACGTGATTCCTCTCCAAGTCAAAGGTGAATCGTCAACCGGTGTCTATACTGCCTTGCTGAACGAGGATGGTGAAATGATTGTAGCGACAGCAGAAATGGAGATTTATGATCAGATTCGCCCTTCCGTAATTTTTGAAAATATTCCTTTAATTTCCTCGTCTCGACTCGTTCTGCTGGACACTAATTTTTCTATGAACGTAATAGCGGCCACCATACATGTCTGTCTGGAACATCAGGTTCCGCTTGTCGTTTCTTCGGTGTCAGCTTCCAAGATGAGAAAGCTTCCACGAAATTTGCATGGGGTGGAATGGCTGGTATGCCAACCGGAAGAGGCTGAAGCTTATTTGGGACTTGAACTTAAAGATGATCAGCAGATATTGGACGCAGCTCGAGTTTTTCACAAACTTGGGGTTCAAAATGTCATTATTATCTGCGGTGCTGAGCGTGTGTTGTTTGCTTCTCAAGATGGAACTTATGGACAAATCCCTATACACCCAGTTCAACAGGTCATTGATGTCACAGGCGCAGACGACGCTTTTATTGCCGGGATGATTTATGGAATTACCCAAGGTTATCCTATGGAGCAAGTGTGCCAGTTTGGAATCAGTTGTGTCGATTTAACCATACAAACGGATCGGACAGTCTCAGACACCATTTCTATGAATAAACTTCATTCTAGATTCCAGGAGCTGTATGGCACACATTCGCAAAATTTTGTTTTTTTTAAGGGTGTGTATTTTAAAAAGAAAAATACATAAGTAAAGAAGAGAATACTAACCTACAGCAGCGTGTATTTGGAGCTTCACGGACGTAATGGTCTCAATTATTGAATTTATAAAAGGAGCAGGATGTCTGATGGACAGTGTGAAATACGCTATTGTTTTTCTGCCGCTGTTCCTACTTTATTTGCTTTTAAAGGGAGGGGCATTGGCAGTAGGTTTACTATATCGACTGATCTATTTCATTTCGACCTTACGTGCAGGACAAAGTGACGATCTTCTAGCTGTGCAGCATGCTAAGCGTATTATCGTAATCGGCTCACCGGGGAGCGGCAAGACTTTTTTGGCCAAACGTCTATCGATGTGGACTCATTTGCCGTATACCTCGTTGGATGATTTGTATTGGGGGCCAGAGTGGAAGCGGAGTACGGACAAGCAATTTCACAAACAGCTGGGAGAAGTCCTGCAAAGGGAAAAATGGATTATCGAAGGGAATTATCATGAGCGTTATTTTACCGAGCGACTCCAGCGTTCCGACACAATCATCGTGATGGATGTCAGCACGATTGAGGCAATATCAGGTGTTATCACACGTTCGCTTAACCGTTTTTTATTTTCCAAGGAGTTACCCACAGGAATAGAGCGGGAAGCCGTTCGTATTTGGGATATTTCACCTCGGTTTGTCCGCTTTGTTCTGGGTTTTCGCAGGCGTATCCGTCCTAAAATCTGGCCGCTCATTTTGCAATATGGTAATGAACGGAATTTGATTATCCTAAAATCTAAATATCGTTCATGTCCCTGGATGAGCCCAGATAGACAATTATCTCCTTGACTCGAATCTGCGTTTCGTGTAAAGTGGTGAAAATTGTAATACATAGGAATAGTGTAGACCAAGGATCAAAGGTTCAATTACCCGCTGTACAGAGAAGAAACCCATGGGCTGAAAGGTTTCTCGCCGCGAATGAACGTTTCCCTGCCTTGCGAGCTGTAACGGTGCGTAAGATAAACCGTTACCGGCCAGATGCCGTTATCTGAAGAAGGACCGTCCCGTATATGGTTACGGTCAAATGAAGGGTGGTACCACGACACATTCGTCCCTGACGGATGTGTCTTTTTTGCGTACATTTTACGTTCTTACAAGGAGGAAGCCACACATGCGCCAAAGCCAATTATTACTGACAACCTTACGTGAAGCACCTGCAGAGGCCGAAGTGATCAGCCATCAGCTGATGCTGCGGGCAGGATTTATCCGTCAATTGGCGGCTGGAATGTATACCTATATGCCACTGGGCAGACGGGTGCTCAGAAAAGTGGAACAAATTGTACGAGATGAGATGGATCGTGCAGGGGCTGGAGAGCTGCTAATGCCTGTATTACAGCCAACGGAGCTGTGGCAAGAATCGGGGAGATACGATGTGTACGGTCCTGAGCTGATGCGTCTGCAAGATCGGCATGATCGGGAGTTCGCATTAGGTCCTACACATGAAGAGGTCATTACGTCTTTAATACGAAATGAAGTAAATTCCTATCGGAAATTGCCGGTAACACTGTACCAAATTCAAACCAAGTTTCGGGATGAACGACGTCCTCGGTTTGGTCTGCTTCGCAGCAGAGAATTTTTGATGAAGGATGCCTATTCGTTTGATGCCAATTGGGCAGGACTAGATCACACTTATTGGACGATGTTCCAGGCCTACCAACGTATTTTCACCCGCTGCAGTCTGAATTTTCGCGCAGTCGAAGCAGATGCAGGCGCTATTGGTGGTGAGGGTGAAACTCATGAATTTATGGCACTGGCTGAGATTGGAGAGGATACCATTGTGGCATGTACCTGCTGTGATTATGCTGCCAATCTTGAAAAGGCGGAGCCACGGACGACGGGGAGCATAGGAATATCTTCTGTCTCCAATGAAGATGAACATGACAGCCATCCTTCAATTGATACAGATAAAATGGAAAAACTGTACACTCCAGGTTTGCGAACCATAAATCAACTTGTTGAAACGCTTCACATAGAGTCGAAGGAAATCATCAAAACACTGATTTATATGGCTGACGATCAGCCGATTGCGATAGTTGTCAGAGGAGCTCATGAGGTCAACGAAGTAAAAGTTAAACAAATTTTAGGTAGTGAAAAATTCGAAATAGCAAATGCAGATGCCGTCACAAAGGCGACTGGAACCCCACCCGGGTTCATAGGTCCATGCGGCTTGACAATCCCTGTGTGGGTGGATTACGCCGTTGTCCAAATGTCTAGCGGTTTTGCAGGCGCGAACGAGCAGGATTACCATTATCGGCATGTGAATCCAGGACGCGATCTAGATCTTCGCTATGTGGCAGACTTGCGCAATGTTATAGAAGGGGATAGATGTCCTCGGTGTGACGAAGGGAAATTGGAACTTCATCGAGGAATTGAGATTGGACACGTATTTAAACTGGGCACCAAGTACAGTGAAAAGCTGGGTGCAACTTTTCTAGATGCGTCCGGAACTGATCAAGCGATGATTATGGGCTGTTATGGTATTGGTGTTTCCCGAATCCTGTCCGCCATTGTAGAGCAAAATCATGACCAGAACGGAATGATATGGCCGCATGCGCTGGCCCCGTTTCAGGTTCATATCATTCCGATTTCTGTGAAAGACAGGCTTCAGATGCAAATAGCTGAGGACTTATACAGCCAACTGCAGGATCGCGGTGTGGAGGTGTTGCTAGATGATCGTGAGGAACGCCCAGGGGTTAAATTTAAAGATTCGGATTTAGTAGGTATTCCCGTGCGTATTGTCGTTGGTAAAGATGCTGAACACGGAAAAGTAGAGTTCGTAGAGCGAAGAAGCAGCCACAAAGAGTCAATTCATATCCATGATGTAGAGAGACGGATACTGAACCTCATTCAACACTAAGCATCTGTATCCCGCAGAACATGACCTTCTCCAAGGGTAATCTCATGAAAGTCGGCCATCTGACGTGCCTGAAAACGAATGGGCTTGTCTCGACCTATCATAATGATATTTTGGATGTCAGCAATGCCTTCCGAGGGTAGGGAGAACGTGGTAACATAGGCGAATTCTTCACGCAGCGTTGTGTGAATGGCATGGATCAGATGATCGTGTTCGCTTTTGCCTATCAAATTCATAATTAGCGAGCCTTCTGCATCCAGCTTTTCTTTGGCCATTTTGAAAAATTCCCAAGATATTAAATGCAAAGGCGTGCCCTGCTCCGTGAAGGCGTCCAAAATAATATAGTCATAAGCATCCGGGCTCTCCTTCTCCAGAATGCGGCGTCCATCACCAATAACTACATTGTCCTGGTCGTATCCAAAGAATATTCGGCTGAATTCTACCACTTGTGCGTCCAGCTCGGCAATCTTAAAGCGTTTGTCTGCAAAATGACCCGCAATCGTGCCTACACCATGTCCGATAACAAACACGTCTTCAAATGACGGGTCGTTCAGCTCCATGAGATGGATGATTGCTCTGGGATATTCGAACAGAATACGTTGCGGATGATTCAAATCCATCGCACCTTGGATGGCTGCATTGGAGAATTGCATCACGCGAAATAATCCCTTTTCACCATATAGCTCCGTGGTTTCATATACCGTGATTTCATGGTTATTGCTCAACTTTTTATGTAAGACATCCAAGTGAATAATCTCCTTCAAGTCAGACTTCCTCCTCATCTTAGACATTCATAGGATTATTGTCCATAGATGAGGGGATTGAAAGTTCACATTCTTGAAGCATCCCTAATTAGGTAGAATTGTTTATTTTTCCATAACGGAGTTGTTTGAACTTGTTCGTATGTCCTTTAGGAGATATAATATACAAGGATATAATGAAGTTCGTTGTGTATATTCATACAGGAAGAGAGCGGGATATTATGGGACGTAAGTGGAATAACATTAAAGAAAAGAAGGCATCCAAGGATGCTAATACGAGTCGTATATATGCTAAATTTGGCGTGGAAATTTATGTGGCAGCCAAACAGGGCGAGCCTGATCCTGAATCCAATCGGGTACTAAGAGTCGTGTTAGAACGTGCAAAAACGTACAATGTACCGAAAGCGATCATTGACCGTGCTATTGAAAAAGCAAAAGGTGCTGGCGATGAAAACTACGTAGAGCTTCGTTATGAAGGTTTCGGACCGAACGGCTCCATGGTCATTGTAGATGCACTGACTAATAACGTAAACCGTACAGCATCGGATGTGCGTTCTGCATTTACTAAAAATGGCGGTAGCTTGGGCGTGAGCGGATCTGTAGCCTACATGTTTGATTCCACGGCAGTTATTGGTCTGGTGGGTAAAACCGCAGATGAAGTGCTGGAGCTGCTGATGGAGGCAGATGTCGAGGTTCGTGACATCATTGAAGAAGATGAAGCCGTCATCGTATATGCAGAGCCTGATCAATTCCATGCTGTTCAGGAAGCTTTCAAGCAGGCAGGAGTAACTGAGTTTACTGTGGCTGAGCTCACCATGCTTGCCCAAAATGATATTACTCTTCCGGAAGATGCACAGGTTCAATTTGATAAATTGATTGATGCATTAGAGGACTTGGAAGATGTTCAGCAGGTGTACCACAACGTAGACTCTGAGGAATAATCGGATTGCATCATTTACATCTGAGCGTTTGGATAAAATAAACATCCCTAAACCATCGTATTTCGGTACGATGGTTTTTTTGTGAATAAAATGATATAAAATCAATTTCATTTTCTTGACTGATCAGTCTGAAAAAATTATAATCATAGTCAAGGAGGTGAACATGAGGTTTGGGAAGAGCTAAAGAATTTGATACTGAAAGTGTTCTGCGAAAAGCTATGGCTGTATTTGGAGAGCATGGCTATGAGGGAACTTCTCTGACTATTTTACTGGATCAGCTGGGTATAGCGCGGCAGAGTCTTTATGATACCTACGGAACGAAATATGATTTATTTTTTTCGGCTATTCAGCTTTATATACGTGACAAAACTGAAGCCGTAGTTCATCTGCTCAGTCAACCTGGGAGCATTAAGGATGCAATAGCGACGATTTTTAATGAATCTGTTAGAGTGTTGACGGATAAGAGACTGTCCAAGGAATGCTTTATTATGAACAGTGCTATTGAACAGGCTCCGCATCATCATGAGATCAAAGCTTTTATTTCTGAAAATACTGAAAAGCTTGAACTTGCCTTTTACAACGCCCTAGTCCGCGCCCAAAAAGAGGGGGAGATTCATGCTACGGAATCTGAGCTATTGTCAATCGCCAGATTTCTAAATCATGCCCGACTATCGTTGACATTTACCGCCAAGACAGGCGCCAGCACTGAGGTGCTTAGAGATATTGTACGTACGACGCTGTCGGTTTTGGATTGATCTTTATGAACGCTTAATAGCGTTTATTTTTTGAACATTCCAGACCGATTAGTCAAATTTTTTTGAGTATTATAGACTATTCAGTCTAGAATTATTATGTTTATTTTCGCGTCTTAAATTCACTTTTTAAACAGAAATTAAAATAAATATGCGAGGTGTCTACCATGAATATCAATCCGAATACTGACGATGCAAAACAGCAAGCACAAGCAGTCATGCATAAATTTACGAGCAACCTGTTAGAAGAAAATATGGAGCAATGGATTTCATTATTTGATGATAACGCTGTTTTCGAGTTCCCTTATGCACCTAAACATTTTGTACAAGTGCTTCAGGGTAAAGCAGCAATTTACGAGTATATTAAGGAGTTTCCTAGTATACTTCGGATTCAGCATTTCTCTTCACCAACTATCCATACGACAACGGACCCGAGTTTATTCGTGGCCGAATTCGCCTCTGAGGCGCAGGCTGTGAGCACAGGTAAACCGTATAATCAAACCTACATTTCTGTTATTAAGCTGAAGAACGGAAAAATTAGTCACTACAAAGATTATTGGAACCCTTTGGTAGCTCTAGAAGCTCTAGAATCGTGAATGAAAAAGTCAATTCTCATAGGGATATAGAGATCTAGGCGAAAATAAAAATTAAAATAGGAGTTGAATTTCATGAAAGACAGAAATATAGCGTTGATTACAGGAGCAAACGGCAAAACAGGCAGCCGTGTAGCTGCCAGACTTATGCAACTTCAGTATCCGGTACGTTTGGCAGGGCGTACTAAACCTGGCAATTCGGAAGGGGCTGATTATGTATTTTTTGATTGGTATGATGAATCAACACATGCACAGGCGCTGATGAATGTAGGTAAAATTTATTTGGTAGTACCTGTGCTGGACGTCAATCCCGCCAAAGTGATGATTCCTTTTATTGAAAAAGCCTTGAGTGCCGGAGTGCAAAGATTTGTGCTGTTAGGGAGCGCATCTGTGCCTGAGGACGGACCAGTATTTGGACCTGTGCATCAAGCACTTCGTAGATTAGCTCCAGAGTGGGCTGTACTGCAGCCATCCTACTTTATGGAGAATTTCACAGAAGGCCAGCATGTGGGCACGATCAAAAACAACAAGGCCATTTATAGTGCAACCCGAAACGGGAGAATAGGCTTCGTAAGTGCAGATGACATTGCAGAAGTGGGAGTGAGGGCTCTTATTGACGATAAACCACACAACACGGCTCATGTCATCACTGGACCTCAATCACTAACATATGACGAAGTGGCTGAACTGATCGGGAAATCAACAGTCCAACCGATCCAGCATATCTCGTTGTCTGATGAAGAGTTGAAAGCGGGCATGGTTCACGCTGGAATGCCTGAGGAATATGCAGATATGCTGGCAGGATTAGATAGAAGGATACGTGAAAATGGAAGTGAAGACCAAGTGACCGATACCGTTAAGCTTGTCACTGGGCGCTGTCCGGTCTCATTTGAGCAGTTTGTTCTGAGCCACGGAAACAGCTGGAAGACATCATGACAAAGTGTTTCCTTTATTTCTTTTTAGGGTCATAAGAGTAACCAGGATACTTGACGACGGGCCATTTGACCTTTCGTAAATTAGAGATCACATCAGCGCCAACGTGTAAATTACTTTGAATCAGTTCTTTAGGCGTAAGAGCCATCCATTGATTTAAGGACACATCTGCAAAACGGTCACTTTTAAACATCTCAAGAAACCATAGTGTGCTAGAACCTGTATTTTGAATGTAATGACCGTAAGCAAAGGGCACATATCCAACATCCCCGGCTCTGAAATCAAATGTACGAGCTGCACCATTACCGCCAAAGACAGTCATCCGTCCTTGCCCGGCAAGATAGTATTGCCATTCGTCATTATTGGGGTGCCAATGCATTTCTCGCATGGCTCCAGGCTCAATCTCAACAAGGGCAGCTGCAATGGTTTTGGAAATCGGAAAATTGGAGGAGTCAACGATCCGTACGCTTCCGCCTGGTGTTTTGATCGGGGGCTGAGCTAGTAACTCATGCTTAAAGGATTGGGGCAACGTCCCGTAGGGAGAAGGAACCGCTTGACTTTGAATTGAACCGGGAACGGAGTCCTGATAGATGTACACTTGGTCTTGAGGAATCTCTGCAAAATCGGCTTCTGGAATCCCGAAATTTGCAGAGAGCACCTCTTTAGGTGTGTGTGCGAACCAATCCGAGATGGATAAGGTGTTCAGATCGGAGAAACTGCCATCGTCGAAAACCAGCAAAAATTCACAGCCTTCTTCAAGGCCCTGTATAGAATGCGGGATGCCAGGTGGAAAGTACCAGAGATCGCCAGGGCCTACATCAGCAATAAAATTACGTCCATCTTGGTCAACTGCCGTAATGCGAGCACTACCTAACAGCATATAAGACCATTCTGCCTGCTGATGCCAGTGAAGTTCGCGGACACCGCCCGGTGTCAAACTCATATTCACGCCGGCAAGAGTTGTGGCAATGGGTAATTCCCTTACTGTAACTTCTCTTGACCATCCACCATGATTAAGCTGCATATGGGCGTCTGAAAAAGAAAACCTCATATTCGGTATGAGACCATTGTCCGTTACGGGAGGAACCAGCATATCTGGATTTTGTAAATCCCTCATCACATCACGTGGACCCTTGTCAATCCCCCCTGCGCCATCACTTCTTATGGGCTGGGGGATTCCGACTTTTTTCGAGCAATCATTATGCATTATTTGATCTTCCTCTCCAAGTTGAAGCATGATGAAGCATAGGATTAAGAGAAAATACGCATAAAGATTTTATGAGGACGTGATGAGTTTTATGCCGTGTGCGTTAGATCTGTAAACTGTGCTTGAATGATTTGGGCTAAATCATGCGGACTCAGCTCCACTTGGGTTCCAATTTTCCCAGCGCTTACGACGATCGTTTCCAGCTCAACTGCAGGCTGGTCGATATAAGTGGGATAGATCTTTTTCATCCCTATGGGAGAGCAGCCGCCGCGAATATATCCCGTATGCTTTTGCAGATCCTTAACTGGAAGCATTTCAATTTTCTTCTCTCCCGCAGATTTAGCAGCCTTTTTGAGATCGAGCTCTTTATGTACAGGAATGACAAAAACAAACAGATTTTGTTTGCTATGTGCAACCAAGGTTTTGAAAACTGATTCCGGTGCTCTTTGGATCTTTTCGGCTACGTTCATACCGTCTATTTTTCCATCTTGATGGTCATAACTCAAAATATTGTAGTGGATGTGTTGCCCGTCCAATATACGCATAGCGTTTGTTTTACTGATACTCATTTTAATTCTTCCTTTCTAGCGTTTTTCCAAGTGATCTACATAATCTTTTGCATCCTTAAGTGAAAGATTCTTAGCGGTTCTTAACTCTTTTATGGCTTTAATCTTATTTCCTTCCCTGATTAGTAGAAGCAGCCTTTCATTGATTTCTTCGGAAGCTTCTGCGTGTTGGATATGTGGAGCAGGAGGAGCGATTGTATTTGACATCGAGGTTCCCGTTAGTCCCGAACGATTCTCAAGACGCTCCACATCGGATTTCAAGTCATTAAGCCGAGATTGAAGGCGGTAAACCTTGAACAAAAGTATGACGGAGAGGATCAATGCAATGATTGCTACATATTCACTAGTTGCCAATAGAATCTCCCTTTTCTTGTTAGTTTTATCACTAAATTTTTGTCCCTTAAACATAGTATATCATGATGATTGACTAATCGAATTGAGAATCATATTCTTTGCGTACGGGTAGTGCAAATTGACTTATTGCAGACCGAGCGTTATATTACAGCTTATTATTAAGCTTTTTATAATCACTTCAAAAGGAGTGTATTCAAATACAACCAGTTTCCAATAATACCATTCGGGTCAAACACATTAATGTAGAGCTAGTTAAAAACACACTGAAATCCAAGGAATATGCAACCAAGTCGTCTATAGCCAGTATTACAGGACTTAGTGTGGCAACCTGCGGAAATATTCTAAATGAGCTTCTTCAAACCGGAGAAGTATTAGAGATGGAATTGGAAGAATCGAACGGTGGGCGTCCGGCTAGACGTTACAAATATAACGCTGATTATTCCTATATTATTTGTTTAACTGTGAAAACGGAAGGCGGAGTAGATTCTCTTACTTATGCTGTTGCCAATATGCTTGGCGATATTATTGCAGAGAACACATCCGTTGTGCCTCATATTGATTATGAAGTAATAGATCACCAAATTGAAGAGCTGATTAACAACTACGAAAACGTTAAAGCGATTGGTATTGGCATCCCGGGGGTTGTTCATCAAGGGGTTATTGATGTCTGCGATCTTGATCTGCTGATAGGAGTCCCTGTAGGACCACGCCTTCAAGATAAATACGGGGTAGAAGTCACCATTGAAAATGATATGCATCTGACCGTCTATGGATTTTATAACATGCAAAATTATGATGAGGACAAAACCTTCGCTATTGTTACGTTTCCCAAGGATAATTTTCCGGGAGCGGGTTTTATTGTCGATGGACATTTGTTAAAAGGAAATACCAAATTTGCCGGGGAAGTTTCCTTTTTACCCTTTGGCATAACGAGAGAGGAACAGCTTAAACAGTTAAATAGCACACAGGAATTTGTTTTTTTGGCGATCAAAACGATAACATCCATTATTGCGATTATAGACCCTGTATCGATCGCTTTGACAGGAGAGTTATCTAAGCCAGCACTGCTGGATGATATTTATAACGGCTGTCTAAAGGATGTACCCAAAGAACATATGCCTGAGATTTTTGTGAAAAACGATACGCACGATGAATACATGTATGGGTTGATTTCAGTTACCCTTGAAAGCCTGACCTACAATTTGCAATTGGTGGAAAAAAGAAAATAGAGACCATTTTATAGAAGAAGGGCTCACCCAAGTTACAATTGGTAATTAACGGATGGATGGGTGGGGACGTTGTTATAAATAGGGAAGTATGTATTGGAGATAATACGATTATAGACTCTGCAAGTTTTTAAAATAATACTTGACATGAAACGCGTTACAAACCTTAAGATTCAATTAGAAGTACTTTATAAACATTAGCGTAGAGGTAACGTGTTTATGTCCTAGTTAATGAAAAAACATCAGCAAAGGCGGAGAAAATATGAGTACACAGTTTCCAAAAGATTTCCTGTGGGGTGGAGCAGTTGCTGCTAATCAGCTCGAAGGTGCTTATCAAGAAGACGGAAAAGGCTGGTCCATCCAGGATGTAACTCCTCGGGGTGGTTGGGGGCCGGTTACGGATGTACCAACTGAAGATAATATGAAGTTGATCGGTATTGATTTTTACCATCATTATAAAGAAGATATCAAACTTTTTGCGGAAATGGGCTTTAAAGTGTTCCGTACTTCCATTGCTTGGTCACGTATTTTCCCTAAAGGTGACGAACTTGAGCCTAATGAAAAAGGCTTGCAATTTTATGATGATTTGTTTGATGAACTTCATAAATATGGTATTGAGCCACTCGTTACATTATCTCACTATGAAACACCTTTACATTTGTCCAGAGAATACGATGGTTGGGTGAACCGTAAGCTTGTTGATTTCTATGAGCGCTATGCAACAACTGTATTTAATCGCTACAAAGATAAAGTTAAATACTGGTTGACGTTCAATGAAATCAACTCCATTCTTGAAGCACCATTCATGAGTGGCGGGATTAGCACACCAAAGGATCAACTTAGTGAACAAGACCTTTATCAAGCTATTCACCATGAGCTGGTAGCGAGTGCAAGAGCAGTAAAAATCGGTCATCAGATTAACCCTGATTTCAAAATTGGTTGTATGGTACTGAGTATGCCTACTTATCCGCTGACACCTAATCCAGACGATGTGATTGCAGCAATGGAATTTGATCACAGAAACATGGCATTTGCCGATATTCATGCAAGAGGTCAGTATCCAGGTTACATGAAACGTTTCTTCAAAGAAAACGGAATCTCTATTCATTTTGAGCCAGGTGATGCTGAAGATCTGAAGCATACGGTTGATTTTATCTCGTTCAGCTATTATATGAGTACTTGTGAGACGGCTGACGAAGCTAAAAAAGTCAAAGGTGAAGGTAACATCCTCGGTGGGGTTAGCAATCCGCATCTCGAGGCAAGTGAGTGGGGCTGGCAAATTGATCCGCAAGGTCTGCGCTATGTGCTGAATACATTTTATGATCGCTTCCAAAAACCACTGTTCATCGTTGAAAATGGTCTGGGCGCTGTGGACGAGCTTATCACCAATGAAAAAGGTGAAAAAACGGTTGAAGATGACTACCGGATCAACTATCTGAATGATCATTTGGTTCAAGTTGGGGAAGCGATTGAAGATGGAGTAGAGGTTCTGGGCTATACATCTTGGGGCTGTATTGATCTTGTCAGCGCGTCGACTGCTCAGCTCAAAAAACGTTATGGCTACATTTACGTAGATCGTCATGATGATGGCAGCGGTACACTTGAAAGATATCCGAAGAAATCGTTCCACTGGTACAAAGAAGTTATTGCTACGAACGGTGAAAGCTTGAAGCGTTAATTTATAATATAATTAAATTAAGTTGTAAAATATAATGATGGTTTTACGTGGCGACCGCTTCTGCTTTATTACGGGGGAAGCGGTCGCTAATTTTTTTCATGAGCGTCATTTACGACAAGTATCTAGCTACATAAACGGAGTGCGGACAAGCTATGACAGAAAAAGAAAAATCACAATTAGGGCTCCTATACAATGCTAATTATGATGAAGAATTGATTGAGGAACGTTTATACGCCAAAGGTCTCTGCTACGAGTACAATCAGCTCCATCCTAGAAATATTGAAGAACGAGAAGCACTCATCAAAACTTTATTAGGAAAGACAACCGACAGATTCTTGATTGAGCAACCTTTTGTGTGTGACTATGGGTAAAGAAACATTTTAGCACAGATTTGTTCAGGGAATAGTGTAATAATGAACGTAAGAGGAACATTTCTAAATTACAATGGTCTATTCAGAAAGGAAGGAAAAAATATGAAATTAATGTTTATATCAGATATTCACGGTTCGCTGTACTGGTTGCAATTAGCACTGGAAAAATTCAAGGAGGAGAAAGCTGACCGTATTGTCTTGCTTGGAGATTATATGTACCATGGACCGCGTAATCCGTTACCGGAAGGATATAACCCGGCGGAAGTGGCTGCTATGCTGAACCAATACAAATCCCACATTGCAGTGGCGGTGCGCGGGAATTGCGATGCAGAAGTGGATCAGATGTTGCTAGAGTTTCCAATGATGGGTGACTATGCTTTGCTGTATCATGAAGGACGGCGAATCTTTGTCACGCACGGACATGGTTTTAGTATCGGAAATTTGCCGCCACTGGAAGCAGGGGATGTGTTCATCCAGGGACACACTCATATTCCGGTAGCAGATGTGGAAAATGGGGTCTTTGTACTGAACCCTGGTTCGATCGCATTGCCAAAAGAAAACTACCCATCCTCTTATGGTGTGCTGGAGGGAGCACAATTTACTGTGAAGGATTTTGATGGCAGTACAGTAAAAACAATCACCTTTTCAAAGTAATTTTCTTTAAATTACAATGTGAATTATTAAAACTTTTCCGCTTCGATTGAGACAAAGATCATATTATTGTATGATAGGAGCGGAGTCTACATTTTGAAAAGAAAGAGAGCTTCAATACATGCAAATTAAGGATTCACATTATAAGATGCCGCCTGAATGGGCGCCACATGAACGTACGTATATTTCCTGGCCTGTACAATCTTCAATGGTTTACCCGGAGATGCATGCCGAGGTATGTAAGGGTTATGCCGAAATTATAAGTGCCATGGCGGAATTTGAACCAGTTACCGTAGTCGTAAATCCAGATGATCTGGAGAGCGTTAAAGCGCTTGAACTTGGGGAACGGGTAGAACTGCTGCCGATAGAGCATAGCGATGCGTGGTTGCGTGACAACGGTCCAACTTTTCTGACAGACGAACATGGTCAGTTGGCAGGTGTAAACTGGAAGTTTAATGCCTGGGGCGGCAAATATGCTCCATGGGATCTGGATGACCAGGTTGCGCCGCAAATTCTGGACCAACTTGGAGTTCCACGGTTAGATGCACCACTAGTAATGGAAGGCGGTTCACTGCACGTAGACGGCGAAGGCACCCTGATTACAACCGAAGAGTGCTTGCTTAATCCCAATCGCAATCCGGAACTAAGCAGAGAAGAAATAGAACGGTACGTATGCGAATATACAGGTGCCGAGAAAATTATATGGCTAAAACGTGGACTCAGTGGCGACGAAACGGATGGTCATGTGGACAATATTGCTTGCTTTGCTGCTCCGGGCAAGGTCATTATGCAAGTATGTGATGATCCTGAGGATGAAAATTACGAAATCACGCAGGAAAATCTACGCATCTTAGAGCAAGCAACGGATGCCAAAGGTCGTAAGCTGGAAGTGATTCAGATCGGCCAACCTCCGCGTGTGGATTATGAAGACAGCCGACTGACACTGAGCTATATTAACTTCTACTTTGTGAATGGCGGCATTATTTTGCCAGTGTTTGGCGGAACTGCCGCTGAGAGCGATCTTGCAGCCCAGCAAGTACTAGCAAAAGTATTTCCGAATCGCAAGATCCGCACTGTAGATGGTATGGCAGTTATCCGTGAAGGCGGTAACGTACACTGTACAACCCAGCAGATGCCTGCTGTAAAGCGTTAAACGATACAACATTCATAAGGAGGACTAAGGTGAGAAAAGTAAAAGTGGCAGCAACTCAAATGAGCTGTTCTACCAATATTGAAGAAAATATCAGCAAAGCAGAGAAACTGGTACGTGAAGCGGCAGCCCAAGGCGCGCAAATTATTTTGCTGCAGGAATTGTTCGAAACTCCGTACTTCTGCCAGAAGGAAAAGTCTGACTATTATGTATATGCAACTGAGCTGGAGCACAACAAAGCGGTTAATCATTTCAAGAAGATTGCCAAAGAATTGCAGGTTGTGCTGCCAATCAGCTTTTACGAAAAGAAAAACTATGCTCGTTACAACAGTCTTGCTGTCATTGATGCAGACGGTGAAGTGTTGGGTAAATACCGTAAAAGCCACATTCCGGACGGTCCTGGGTATGAGGAAAAGTTTTATTTTAATCCGGGCGATACTGGGTTTAAAGTGTGGAATACACGTTATGCCAAAATTGGGGTAGGCGTATGCTGGGATCAATGGTATCCCGAGGCGGCCCGCTGTATGGCGCTTATGGGCGCAGAGATTTTGTTCTATCCGACAGCGATTGGTTCTGAGCCACAGGATTCTTCCATTGACTCCAAGGACCACTGGCAGACCTGCATGCTAGGTCATGCAGCATCCAATCTGATTCCAGTCATTGCTTCCAACCGCATCGGAATGGAAACAGATGAAGAATCCAGTATCAATTTCTACGGCTCATCATTTATCGCCGGACCTCAGGGGAACAAAATCACAGAAGCGAGTCGTACTGATGAAGAAGTGCTTACTGCTGAATTTGATCTGGACGAGCTCGAAGTAGGGCGGATCGAATGGGGCATTTTCCGTGACCGGCGTCCCGAACTATACAAAATGATTGCTACCTATGATGGTGATCTAAAAGTATAATCTGTATACAGATAGGTATATTTCCCTTGCCGTCAAGCCGTGATGTTTCTTTTCTGAACTCACACGGCTTTTCGAGCAAGGGATTTTTGGTTTCTAAATGGAATACATCTTGTGATAAATAGGAGGAAGGAGAATAGCAATGAGGCATAAGCGGATAGACCAAACGTTCACACACTTACAAACTTCGGCCGAAGAAGATCAAGAGTGGGGAGACTCGCGTGCAAGAGATATGGCTATTTTGGGCTTGTGGGACGAGTACACGCTATCTGCGCAGCGTTTATGTGAACGAATGGCTACCGTAACCCGTCAAATCAGACCTTCGGAGTACGAGACGTTCCCAACTCAGTTTGAATGGCTGGAACAAAAAGAAACAGACTTGATTATTGATGGAATATGGTCAGCTGATTTACATGGTGATCATTGTCTGTTTGTGAATATTGGGGAGCATCACCCAGAATGGCATACATCGATTGAAGCTTATATTTATGATACGCAGGTGATAGACGAAGGATTTTTCCTTCAATATTTGAACACTTCTCCTAAAGCCACTGCCTACGCAACTTCATTCAGAAACAATGGATATGCTACAATGTGTGAACTACTGGACAGATATGTCAGGGAAGGGAAATTGGAGCGTAGACCCTTCGGCTTCAAAAGAACGAATGCGTAGGTGAATAATGAATAAAAGTATGATTTTGGTTTGAGTCAAAAGGAACATTTCTCAAAGGATTGTTCCTTTTTTTATGTAGGACTATATTTCATCTATAGACTGAAACTATGATTCAGTACATAAAATAGCATTAGAATTTATAGATTGAATGATATAAAATCAATTCATAAGGAATGATCGCACTCAATAAAACTTCGATATCCTTTAAAGTGAAAAAAATCACATATAAAATTATTTAATGAAACTTGAAAATGAAATTTGCAAACCTGCAAGGAGGAAGAACTATGAACCACTATCCTGCGATATTTGAACCTCTGACCATACGGCGCATGACCTTGAAGAATCGGATTGTAATGCCCCCAATGGGAACCAACTTTGCTGCCATGGATGGAAGCTTTGTTCAGGATCATATTGACTATTACGTGCAACGGGCTAAAGGGGGTACTGGCCTGATCACAGTAGAAAATGTTTGTCTGGATTTCCCCATGGGTACGAACGGGACAACTCAGCTACGGATGGATAATGATCAGTTTATTCCTGGACTGTTTAGATTAACAGAAGCCCTGCACTCTTATGGGGCATGTGTTTCTGTACAAATTAACCATGCCGGTGCTTCGGCTTATGCGGGACGACTGAACGGAGTTCAGCCCGTATCCGCTTCGAATATTCCTTCTAAAAAGGGTGGAGCGATCCCAAGACCTCTGCAAAAAGAAGAAATTTATGCCATTGTGCGTAAATACGGCGAAGCAGCGGGAAGAGCGCAACGAGCTGGGTTTGACTGTGTTGAAATTCACGCAGGACATTCCTACTTGCTGAGCCAGTTTCTTTCGCCAGTGTATAATAAACGTACGGATAAATTTGGAGGCAGCGCAGAAAACCGTACTCGTTTTGCCAGATTAGTCATTGATGAAATTCGTTCAGTGGTGGGCCCATTTTTCCCCATTTGCTTACGTTTTAGTGCGGAGGAGTTCACAGAAGGTGGGAACACCTTGGAAGATACACTGGAGTTACTGGAGTATCTCAATGATGAGATAGATATTTTGAACGTTTCCGCAGCTCTAAATGATTCCATCCAGTTCCAGATTGACGGGATGAACCTGCCTGATGGTTGGCGCTCATATATGGCCAAAGCGGTAAAAGAAAAATTCGGAAAGGTCACGATGACCTCGGGTAATATACGGAGCCCACAAGCTGCTCAGGATATTTTGGCAAGAGGTGACGCTGATCTTCTGGCAATGGGCAGAGGCTTGATCGCAGAACCGAACTGGGTGCTTAAAGTGCAAAACGGCTACGAGCATTTGCTTAGAAAATGCATCTCCTGCAACATTGGTTGTGCCGATCACCGTATCTCCAAAAGTAAACCAATTTGCTGTACGGTTAATCCGGATCTGTTCAAGGAAGCTGAATACAGGAAACAACGAGTTAGAAACAGTGTTCAAGTCGTTGTGATCGGTGGGGGCACGGCGGGGATGGAAGCGGCCTGTACAGCGGCTGAGGTAGGCTGCAAAGTAACTCTCTTCGAAGAAAAGCCAGAACTGGGTGGCCTCGCGCGTGATATTGCTCGCTTACCAGACAAAACGCGCATCAATGATTTCCCAGATTATCTGATTCAGCGCACCAAGCAGTTAACCAATCTGAACATTGTCACGGGTACAAGAGCAGATATGTCGATGATTAGTGCTCTGAATCCTGATATTATTGTCAATGCAACTGGGGCCAAGCCACTGCTTCCACCCATTGCAGGTTTGCACGATCAACTAGGCAAACCGGATACAAAAGTATTTTCCATCTTTGACCTGTTGAACAACATGGAGAACTTTCAAGAGTTTGAAGGCAAACGTATTGCTGTAGTGGGTGGTGGAGCCGTGGGACTGGATGTTGTAGAATATTATGCGGAACGCGGGGCTCAAAAAGTTTTTATCATTGAGATGATGCCTTTATTGGGCAAGGATCTGGATATGATTACCCGCATTTCAATGATGAAAATGGTGGAGGAAAGGGGAGTAAATGTCCATACAGAGACGGCTTTGACAGAAGTGTGCAGCGACCGCTTCAAAGTAAAGCATGGAGAACAGGAGTTTGAGATTCCTTTTGATCTAGGGTTCGTATGTTTGGGTATGCGTTCATACACTCCACTGATGGATAGCTTGCTTCAATATGGAAAAGAGCATCAGGTAGAAGTTGTAAATATCGGAGACAGCAAACAAGCGCGTCGTATTATTGATGGCACCCGTGAAGGTCGGAATATTTTGAAAACCATTCAACGGGTAGACGAATTTAAAAATGAGTTCTCCTATTCTTACTAAATTGAGGGTATAGGTGATAGGTATTTATGACCAACAACTCACTTTATATTCAGGTTGAAGAGACAGTTTGTCTTTTCAGCCTTTTTTATTTGCATTTATGCTGGCAAGAAGATTGATTCCTTTGTCATTTTAAAGGTAAACTATGGAAGGTATAACAAGGCTATTAGCGTGGGGGGATGCGAGCGTGAGTCAATTTTTGAGTGAAATTCCAGGTGCCAGCGCATGGAGGAACGTGCAAGAAATTCATAAAGGATGGTCCAGTGACAGCAAATATTTTATTCAAACCACTGACGGTAGAGATTTGCTGCTGAGAATTTCGAATATCACCCAATATGACAAGAAACAGCGAGAATTTGAATCCGTAAAAAAGCTGGATCATATAGATAATGTTCTAATGTCCCGTCCGCTTGGTTTTGGATTGTGCAACAACGGACAGTCGGTATACTCTTTATTTACCTGGGTCAACGGGGAGGATGCTGAAGGAATTATCCCCTCATTAAATGCAGAACAGCAGTATCAGCTTGGAGTTCAAGCTGGAAAGGTATTAGCTAAGTGGCATAAGATTTACGCGGAGCAAGATCGCGTCCCATGGGCTGAACATTATAATGCCAAAATCAACAGATATATCAGAAACTATAAGTCATGCGGTATTGCTTTAAAAGGAGCAGATCAAACGATAAGTTTTATTGAGCAAAACCGTCATCTATTAGAAAATCGCCCCCAGACATTTCAGCACGGGGATTATCATGTGGGCAATATGGTGATTACCTCATCTGGTGAACTGGGTATCATTGATTTTAATAGACTGGATTATGGCGATCCCTGGGAGGAATTCAATCGTATCACCTGGTGTGCGGGATTAAGCCCATTATTTGCTTCTGGTCGTATTCACGGTTATTTCAATAACGATGTGCCGGATTTATTTTTTAGGTTAATGGCACTGTATATTGCAAGCAATCAGATTTCATCGATTCACTGGGCCATTCCATTTGGAAAAGAAGAGGTAGACGATATGGTGCAACGAGCTGAAGAGGTTTTGGAGGGGTATGATTACTTTCAAACGGTTATACCAAAATGGTATCTACCTCGTTCACCTGAGTAGTAAAATGTGAAGACCGCCGCTCCTGAGAGTGACGGTCTATTTATAGTGTTTTATGATTGTTTCTTAATCTTATAGGTGAATTCCCAAACGGCCAGTTTGAAATATTGAGGAGAATCTCCTCTATTCTATTTATCGATTGCAGCCAAAAGAATTGTTAATGGTTGGTAAAAAAATAGTTTAGTATTTTATTGCATCACTTATGACCTAATATGATTATGACCTGAATTTTATTAGAGAAAAGGATGGGGAAATCTGATGAAAAAAATATACAGAGAACAAGAAATCATAGATATGACCATTAAGCTGCTCGAACAAACTTCGATGTACGAAGAACAATATGAGCAATATGTAAGACGACCTTTTCGTACGGATTTTTATGATGATCTGAGTCCGTATGTGAAAGTTGGCAAACAGGGGTATACGCTACAGATGTATGAAAGAGGCCTACAGATGCTGAATAAGCTTACTCAAGATGTAGAGGATGTGATGTATTGGATCATCGAAGATACAATTCATATCATTGCTCATCTAAATCTGCTTCGCAAATATAAAGTAGATAACCAAAATACTCATCTAAAATATACCAAGGAGATCATGAAGGAGCTGACAACAGCAATGAATAACGCATTTTATGAAATTGGAGGAATCTATCAGGAATGGCATGAAGCGAATAGAAGGGCAACGTTGGAAAACCCATTAAAGTAAATAAAACTTAAAGAAACAGTTGACAATCATGAAGCAGAAATTTACAATTTTATATTAGTGATAATGATTATCAATATCACTAATTTTAAGTATGCTCTGCAATTACTATATTTCAAAGGAGAATTTATAACATGCATCATATGATGAGCAAGAAATCTTACATGATTTTATGTGCATTATTCGTAATGATCTTCGTTATTTCAGGATGTGGAAATGCTGGCAGTTCCTCAGATTCATCTGCTCAACCTGCCTCTTCCACGAAAGAAGAGGCAGGCGGTGAGTCTGCTACACGTACAGTCTCTACGATAAAAGGAGATGTAAAGGTGCCCGCTAATCCCCAACGAGTAGTGGTCAACTGGTATATTGGCGATGTATTCACGCTGGGAATCAAGCCGGCAGCGGTATTTGGTTGGAAACAAGAAACTATGCCTTTTTACGATAAGTTTAATGGGATTCCTGTTATTGAAAAGTGGGAGACCGAGGAAATTATGAAATACGATCCTGATCTCATCATTACATATGACACAAAGGATTATGATAAGTTGTCCAAAATTGCGCCTGTTCTTGTAATACCTGAGGGTAAAATGACATCTGTGGAA
Organism: Paenibacillus sp. T2-29; assembly: GCF_052921365.1. Taxonomy (NCBI): domain Bacteria; kingdom Bacillati; phylum Bacillota; class Bacilli; order Caryophanales; family Paenibacillaceae; genus Paenibacillus; species Paenibacillus sp. T2-29. Next base: position 62,822 of record NZ_JBREVE010000013.1, read on the forward strand.
CGGTTGAAATTCCTTGGTCAGGCCACAGGACATGAAGCAGAAGCGGATAAAGTGATTTCACAGTTTGAAAGCAAGCTGAGTGAGGCCAAAGAAAAACTTAATTCCGATATATTCAAGGACAAAACATTTAGCATTTTCGAGGACTGGGGCAGTGGATCCTACGGAATATATTATGAAACAGGCTCACGGGGAGGAACGTTGCTTTACGATTTTCTAGGACTTCACAAACCGGAAAAGCTCAATACATTGATTAAAAATTCCGGAGAGAGACGAGGTTCTTTATCCTATGAGGTAGCTGCTGAATACTTTGGGGATTATGTCCTGTGGTTTAAGCAGGAAGGCAAAGAATCCGAATATGCGAAGACCAAAATCTGGAGCAGTATTCCAGCCGTCAAAAATGGGCACATTATCGAAATTCCAGCGAAATATGCAGGACTTTTCTATTATTCAGACGTTGCTAGTATGACAGGACAGCTAGATTATATTATTGGAAAATTACTGGAACAGACGAAGTAACGATGCATAATTGACCAACTAAGGGTGTAATCGATGTCTACTCACAAAGAGCGAAATAAAAAAGGAATATTTCATTTTGTAAGCTACATGATCGCGGGCTTGTTCCTGCTCTTGGTAGTTTCCGCAGCATCCATCACCTTTGGTGCTGCGGAGATGAGCTTGAAGCTGGCGTGGGGGGCTGTATTTCAATTTGATCCCAATATTACGGAACACCAAATCATTCATACTTTGCGTTTTCCACGCACTGTGGCAGACATTATTGTAGGGTGCAGCTTGGCTGTGTGCGGGGCTATTATGCAGGGAACCACTCGCAATCCATTGGCCGACTCGGGACTCATCGGTATAAGCTCAGGCTCGACATTTGCTATTGCGCTATGTATGGCCTTTTTACCAGGTCGCACCTACGGAGAGACCATGCTGTATTCTGGTTTAGGTGCAGCCATCACGACAGGAATTACGTACTACATCGCATCTATAGGCAAGCGGGGAATGACGCCTCAGCGCTTAGTGCTAGCAGGAATGTCCATTTCCATGCTCTTTGGTGCGTTTAGCACTTTTCTTGCTATTAAGTATGAGATTGGTCAAGCGCTTGATTATTGGTCTGCTGGTGGTACTGCTAGTGCCAAGTGGAGTGAACTGGCTTTCATTTCACCACTATTTGTAGTGGGCTTGGTCTGTGCTATCGCCCTTTCTCCCTCCATTACGATCTTGAGCTTTGGAGAGGAGGTGGCGTCAGGCTTGGGAATTCGTGCGAATAGAATTAAGCTATTTTCAACCCTAATCGTATTAATTCTAACGGGGCTATCGGTTATTGTTGTCGGTCCTGTTGGCTTTGTAGGTTTGATCGTGCCACATATTATGCGATATCTGGTCGGTACAGATTATCGATATATTATTCCCGCCTCAGCGCTGTATGGCGCAGTCTTTCTACTGGCAGCAGATTTGCTGGGTCGAATGATTAATCGCCCTCACGAAACGCCGCTGGGCATTATTTTTGCTTTGGTCGGAGTACCCTATTTTCTCTACCTTGTGCGCAAGCAAAGGAGGGAGTTTAGTTGAAACTGTCCCGCAATAGCAGGGGTATAAGCATTATTTTACTGTTAACCATGTTGACACTACTGGTTGCTGTACTTAGCATGAATGTCGGGAAAATGAATCTGTCCCCACTCGAAGTTTTCAAGGTCATCATCGGCGAAGGAACGAATAAGCAGAACCTGATCGTATTTGAATTTCGACTGCCACGTATTGTGCTTTCCGTATTAGTGGGTATTGGCATGGGGATATCGGGTTGTATTATGCAAAGCCTGCTCAAAAACGACATGGCCAGTCCGGGGACACTAGGCATCAGTTCAGGCTCAGGGTTATTTGTGCTTTTGTATATTACGCTGTTCGCTAGTGAGGGATTACTATCGCCTATTATTCTTCCAGGGCTGGCTTTTGCAGGCGGACTAACGGCAGCTTTCTTGATTTTTATGTTTGCTTTCAGGCGGGGAAGAGACATTTCGCCTACAGGCCTAATTTTAACGGGTGTTGCTATGGGGAGTGGATACAGCGCATTGTCGCTGATACTGACGCTCCGATTAGACAAGCAACAGTATGATTTTGCTCTGCGTTGGCAGGCTGGAGACCTGTGGGGGGACGACTGGAGCTATATAATGGTGTTGCTCCCCTGGGTGCTGATTATCTGCCTTTACGTTTTTTACAGGTCTAACACACTCAATACGCTGAATTTGGGAAATCAGACAGCATCGGGGCTCGGCGTAGCCATTAAAAGGGAATTTATCGGCTTGACGATCGCAGCAGTGGCTCTGGCTTCTGGTAGCGTGGCACTTGGTGGGAATTTCTTTTTTGTGGGGATGGTTAGTCCCCATCTGGCTCGCAGGCTGGTAGGTCCCAATCATAAGCTACTATTACCTACCACTGCATTGGTTGGTGCACTGGTCATATTAATTGCTGACACACTTACACGGACAATCAGTTTTGGTGCTGATATTCCAACCGGAATCATAATTACTATCCTGGTTACCCCTTATTTCCTCTATTTGTTGTCAAAGGCCAATTAAATGTAGATCAATGAAAGACCCTAACCCATGTCCATGGAAAATATGGCTGGGTTAGCGTCTTGTAATTAAACCTAATCTTTGGCATAATTTAAACCCAAGCGATAAGCTTGGTCCAGCAGTATTTCATAATGATCGGAATTTGAACCCAGTGTCTCATCTAAGAATTCAACCTTGGAATTGGAAACACCGCAATAATCTGCAATACCCACATTCAGCAAATGAGTAATCATTTCATCATAGTTGCGCTTTTTCAGCTGTTCTTTCGAAACGCCGGCCAAGCCAATCCATAAGATATGCTGATGATGAAGGTTATTCGAACCGTACGCAAACCCATTGTTCCATACACGATCAATATAACCCTTCAGCATAGCTGGCAAATGCCACCACCAAAGTGGAAAAATAAATGCCAACGCGTCATGCTCCTTCATCCGCTTTATTTCCATTTCTACTTCAGGGGAAAAGGACTGTTCCTCAACGGACCAGTCTGGTTCATCTACTCCTTTTAAAACAGGATCAAAACCGATCCCATGCAAATCCAATATCTCATAATCGTGGCCCACATCGGCAAGACCTTGTACGAAACGACCGGCAACCTTAAAGGTCAAGGAATCTTTTCTTGGATGTGAAACAACGACGAGTACTTTCATGTTTTCACTACCTTTCTTAATAGGCTAACTTCTAGGCATGCTCAATGCTTGCTGCTATTATAAACAGTAGGAAAATAATCTGGAAGTACGCACTTTTACGTTCTATAGGATGATACAGGTGCCATAGGAACATGGAAGTGCCCTAGGTAGATTACCTAAACTGACCTGGGTCACGAATTGAAGTGATGGGTTGTTCTGAGCAAACGTAGCCTTCTAAAGGAGGATTAAGGAATGAATGAACCGACCAAAAATAGGGTTCAAAAGAAGTATCAAGTTGGAGTGGAAGCAGCTTTAGAGGTAATGGGAGGAAAATGGAAGCCTTTAATTATCTACCATCTGATGACAGGACGGAAACGATCGTCTGAGTTTCGTAGGTTAATGCCCGGTATTACTCAAAAAATGCTGACCACTCAGCTCAGAAGTCTGGAAAAGGATGGGATTGTTACACGAAAGGTTTTTAATGAAATCCCACCTAAAGTGGAGTATGAGTTAACGCACTACGGCTGGGGATTAAAACCCGCGCTAGATCATTTATGCTATTGGGGAGAGGATCACCTGGATAAGATCCATGGAGACAAATTCAAGGTTTTAGAAGAATTCCAAGGCTGCGACTGATATTAAGCCCTCATAAAGCATTCAATCAGATAGCTTGTGAGGGCTTAACTGTCCGTAAGACAATATAAAAGGCTAACTGTCGGTCATTCCGTTGTCATAACTTAATTGCCATTCAATTCCGAACCTATCCTTGAGGCTGCCGTAACATTTGCTCCAGAATGTTTCTTGAAGTTCCATGTTTACGGTCCCGCCTTCTTTTAACTTATGAAAGTACGATCGAATTTTCTCTTCGTCCTTATTGACGATGGCGAGGCTGATGTTGTTTCCCGCAACAAAAGGCATACCAGGAAAAACGTCTGAAAACATCACATTACTACCATCAATTTGAAGCCGCGTATGCATGACCAAATTTTTGGCTTCTTCTGGTAGAGGATAATCGGGGTTGGGCGGTGCTTCACCGAACGTCATGATCTTTGGTTTCTCAGTCCCAAATGCCTCTGCGTAAAATTCTGCTGCCTCGCGACAGTTTCCATTAAAGTTAAGATAAACATCAACTGACATGTGTTTCACTCCTTTAAGGATCATTATTTTTCCATACTATACGATCTTCATTTCATTATTTACCTGCAAACAAACAAAAATACAATAAGATCCATTTTACAAAAGTATTTACGGCTTAACATGTTCAATTTTTAAAACAAATGGGCATTATGATCAAAGTAATGGTATGATAGCTTAGTTAAATCTGAACGACTAGTCATGGAGTGATTATATGGGTGGAAAAAGTAAGGGTGGCGGAACCGGCAGAGGTACGGGAAGTAAAGGCTGGACACGCTGGAACAAAACGGCGAAGCCTGTAAGGAGAAAAAGCGCTGCTACCGGTGCACCAGGAAATACAGCGGCAGGAGCTGCAAAAGGCGGCGCTGCCAAGCCAATTGATAACAGAGGCGGCAGAAGTAAGTAGGCCGAGCATGTATAGGGTTGTTTTTAAAAGGCTAACATCTGATTACGTACGCATAATCAGATGTTTTTTTAGTGGATTAAAGACTACCGCCTGTATTGATCCATATTTCTCATACTATAACGTAAAATAGGTGAATCATGCGAATTAACAAGTACATTAGTGAGACAGGATTCTGCTCACGTCGGGAAACGAACAGGCTGATTGCAGCAGGGCGAATTACAATTAATGGCAGCGTATGTGAAGCGGGAGCGGAAGTAGAACCACTGGATATCGTGTTGATCGATGGGAAGCCTATTCCGATTAATCATAGTGAACCCGTATATTTGGCATTAAATAAGCCTATCGGCATTGTATGTACGGCAGCGGAGCAAGTGGAGGGCAATATTATTCGTTATGTCAATTATCCTTCACGTATTTTTGCCATTGGCAGGCTGGATAAGGCGTCAGAAGGGCTCATTTTATTAACGAACGATGGAAGCATTGTCAATCAAATGATGCGTTCCGAGCATGGTCATGAGAAGGAATATGTGGTGACTGTAGACAAACCTGTTACAGATGAATTTACACAGACCATGTCTCGTGGCGTTGAAATATTGAACGTCATTACCAAACCGTGCAAGGTTGATCGTATAAGCGAATACGAGTTCCGTATTATTTTGACACAGGGTCTAAACCTGCAAATTCGTAGAATGTGCAAGGCTTTGGGCTACAGGGTGCTCAAGCTGGAGCGTGTTCGAATTATGAATATTACATTGGATCATCTGGAGCGTGGGCAATGGAGACATCTTGAGAAGGAGGAACTGGAGCTACTTCTCGCTAAATTGCAATAATGAGTACAACAAAAGTTTATTTGAAGGCAATATGTTCATACGGCCAACGCAACTTAGTGATACTTTTTACGTAATTTCAACGAGCCGCCTAACTTACCCACCAGCCATAGCACAATAGGAAACACAATACCGAAAATCATGGCGTAAAAAGGCCATACTGAAAAAAACTTGTTTATAAATTGCATGTTTGGCCAAATAGAATGAACCATTGCTATTGCGATTAGGATCAAAGGAACTAAGAGAGAGTTAGCGTTTCGAAGGCGAAAAGCATCTGCAAGCCCTTGTGCTGAAACATATAAAAGCAGTGCGAGTCGGAAAAAAATAGTGACAAACCAGAACACTGCAACGAAAATTTCAAACCGTTGAAGAAACTCTCCGCTACTGATTGTTCGGTTAATAAAAAAAGTAGGAAATGTCAAATTAGATACAACACCTTCACTCATCACGGCGATTATTTGTAGAACCATGAGAAAATACATGCCGCCGCTAATCAAAGCAGATGTTATCACTGTCTTTCTCCACTTTTTTGGATCAGGGATGTACTGTGCAAAAAAAAGATACAGAAATGCCTCAAGATAGGGAAAGGCAAACAAATTGAACGAAGCGAGAACGATAGGGTTCAAACCATACTCAAAAATAGGGAGCACATTATCTATTTTGCTCTCAGGAAGAAGGGTAATCCTGACTAAAAGATACAGAACAAGAAGGAAAAAAAACAGGATTTCCGCACAACGGCCAATTACAGCGGGGCCTGATCGAACGGCGAAATAAATGACTATAAGCATGATGAAATATATGGCGTCGGGGGGAGTTTCAGGCATAATAGCTATCGTGATAAAGTCGCCTAGATTTCGAAGCGTCATGATGAACACAAGAAAGGGAAAGAAAAAAATGAAAACGATACTGATCGTTCCGCCCAAGGGACCGAAGAGGCAACGGAGATACTCTACGAAAGATTTCCCCTGTATTTGCCTAGCGATGGAGGTATATAAAGGTATCAATAACAGATAAAACCCTAAGGAGATTGGGATGGAGAGCCAGGCATCTTGTTTAGCGGCAGCGGTAATTGCCGCTGGGAGTACCAGATATGCGCTTCCTATTTGATATAATGCAAACCACATAATAGCTTGCCGAACGGTCAAGTTGGAATTCACCTTAATACCTCCTTAAGATAACATTTCTGTAAGTAAACGGCTTATCGGTTGAAATAGGATTTGAATGCCTGTTAGTGGAGTCGGCAGTTTAATGCTGACGATCCGTAGGATAATCAATATAACGCCTATAATCAACAATATTGAGCTGAATACAATTTCACGTACATATTGTTTCTCTTTAAATTTTTTAAACTCATACAACGATGTTAAAATGGAAGTTACGAGAATCACATAAAGCATATGCATTCACTCCTGATTGTGTATTCCCATATCAATTGGACTAGTGATGTCTCCGAACCGAACTAAACGATAATTGAGCTGAATATCCACTTTAAGTGTTTGGAATTTTTGTGGCCAATCCTCTTTCCATCTATGCCATTCACGCGGGAATTTGCGGTGAAAAGCTTCTCCAAACCCGAATATATCGGAACCGATTTGTTGTGCGTGCGAAATGCCTTTCTTCAAAGACTGTTGCAGATGCTCTTTAGCTGATTCTTGAAGATCTCTAAATGTCTCTTCATTCTTAGGGTTGGCATTGCACGAGATTGTTCCGATATTGGATTCTGTATCCACAATAAGAGAAATACGCGGCTCATGGTCTATTATTTCTGGATGTATTTTTACTTTGGAACGGATTACTTCAACAACAAATTTTCCTTTGGAATTCGGACAATCGATGGAAGCTACGGTACTGGAAACACGGTTGGATATATAGGTAAATGCTTTACTTTGTGAATCATCCATCCAATCGATAAGTCGATCGCCCTTGAAAACACCAATTCCAGTGAAAAAATATTTAACATGTTGAGGCGACTTTGTCACATTATCAATAGTCAGACCTTTTTCTACGTTTGTCAGTCGAATACCGGTGAGAACTGGTTCAATGCCATCCTCCGTAAATTTCTGCAAAAGATCTTTTACATTGACCGCGGAAGTTGGAGCCCATGCTTTTTCAGAAATCTTTAATGCTTTATACATATCCATTGCAGGCAAAACCTCGGTTGGAGCTACAAAAGTAACGGCCTCCTTTGCCGAGTTTTCTCTGACAACGGCCAAATAGAAATCAGGCCGAACTTCATGATCACGGAATAGAAAGTCCAGCGGCTCCTTGATTCCTTTTTTTGCGGTTTTCTCATCAAAAATGACAAACTTTAAGTGAGACATATACATTTTGCGGGACGATTCGGTTGTTAATTTTCGAATAGCCTCAAATATGGTATCGGCGCGTTTGGAAAAAACGATCGTTGGCGTCCGTTCCGTGGGGGAATTCTGAGACATTTTCGATGGGTCAACCACCTGTAAACTGACTTCATATTGGTCATCAACAGCATCAATGCCCAGAGCCATCACGACGGAAATTGCGCTCAATTCCTTACTATTCCAACAACCCGTAAGAAACACCATTAGCCAGATGCACATAAACAGTAATAAAATGGTGGATCGATACGAATTCATGATGGTCTACTCCTTTAGTTTTTGCGATGTTTTTTTGTCCTATATGGAAAACGCAATATTGCGTCCCTCTGCTCCGACGATTTGTAATTGGCAAAGGGGCTCAAATACGGTACACCGAATGAATGAAGCCCATTCAGATGTACAAAGAGCATAAGAATACCAACAGTCAACCCGTACACACCAAACATAGCGGCTATGCCTATGAAGGCGAAACGTAATATCCGGATTGGAATGGCAAAGGTGTACGAGGGAATGACAAAGCTGGAAATGGCCGTTATTGCAACAACAATGACCATAACAGCCGAAACGATGTTTGCTTCTACAGCTGCCTGGCCGATCACGATGGACCCGACAATAGAAACGGCTTGACCAACCGTCCGTGGCATACGAAGGCCTGCCTCCCTCAGAATTTCAAAAACCACTTCCATGATCATCGCCTCAACAAATGCGGGAAACGGTACTCCTTCACGTTGCGCGGATAAGCTTAATAATAAAACGGTTGGAATCATATCCTGATGGAATGTCGTTAATGCGACATAAATGGCCGGAGCCAACATACAGATTGCCAGGCAGATGTACCTTAATATTCGAATGATACTACTGTAAACAAAGGATTGATAATAATCTTCTGCGGATTGAAGGAAATCTGCAAACACCGCAGGTGCAAGGATGGCGAAGGGAGATCCATCCACAAATATCGCTATTTTCCCCTCCATAATTCCTGCTGCAATGGAGTCTGGGCGATCTGAATTGTAAAAGAGCGGAAATATCGTGAGTTGTTTATCATGGAGACATTCTTCCAAATATTCGCTTTCAAGCACGCCTTCTACATGCATGTTCTTTAACTTGGATGTCATGTCCTGCACCTTTTTGGGGTCAGCGACCCCATGTAAATACATGACGGATATATCGGTCTTAGTTTTTTCGCCAACTTTCATGGTAGTTAGACGTACTCTTGTATCCTTCACCCTTCGGCGAACCATAGTCGTATTCGTACGTAAAGTTTCTGTAAACGCTTCTTGCGGACCTCTGACCACTGGCTGCGTCTTCGAGTCCGAAATGCTGCGTTCTTCCCATCCAGGCAAAGAAATGACCAATCCTTCATCCATATCGTCTAGGAGGAGGAGAAGACCACCTGAGAGGATCTGTTCCAAGGCATCTTCAAAGTTTTGAGTAAAGCTTGCTTCACCAATGTCCAAAATTGCGTTTTTCAATAACGGTAAAGTGATCTCGTCAGAGGAGACACGATCATGCAACGGACGGATCACATTGTCCTGTACCTTTTGCATGTCAGTCATGCCGTCCAAATAAAAAAGAGCGGCGTGTTTATGACCAGTCGTGATCTCACGAACAACAAAATCCGAACTGTTTCCCATGAAGTCACAAATGAGCTCGATATTCCGGTATAATGGTCTTGAAAATTTGGTATGTAACTTCATTGTTCCCCTCCTCAGATTCGTAGTATTAACAATAATCCGAAATAATACCACAATAATCCATGATTAATTATTCAAACAGGCTACAGATGACTATCCTTTTTTGGAATAGTTTACTTGTGTAGTATAATATTTTTGACGGATATTCTTTACTGTCAATTCATTTAAACATCCAAATAGAGAGGTATTTGATCATGCTATTCATTACAAAAAAATTGATCGACAAGCTAGCAGAACCTCATAGAGAATCTGACATGCTCATCTGCTATTCAACTCCACAGAGCTTTTCGGCTTATACAAGTCGAGCCATATTACTCTTAAATAATGATCGGATTATTATCCTTTTCCTCAATCTATTTTCCACAAAAGTAGTACAAAAAGTTGAATATGAAATAGCTGATTTACAAGAACAAAAATATCATTCTGGACACCTGTCTTCTGCAATATGGTCATTTAAAATCAAAGGCCAGCACAGTAGGTTCAGGATAATCAAAAAAATTCTTACGCTTGGCTCTATGCAAAGAGATTTTCTAAATTTCTTGCAACAAAATATCTTAAACTAGCGACCGATTAGATCGGTAATTCCTGTCTGTCTAAGGCAGAGGCACTGGAAGTACTTAATGAGGATAAGTGATGAAGGTAATATTCGGTGTTTTTTTGTTATATATCATTGAAGGGAGGAATTCTACATGAATGAACTACTTATAAAAAGCGATGGAATAGAAATCTGTAGTGAGAGTTTCGGCGAGCGAGTTCACCCAGCAATATTATTGATTATGGGCGCTCAATCCTCACTGATCTGGTGGGAGGAAGAATTTTGCCGGCGTTTAGCTGATACAGGTCGGTTTGTCGTTCGTTATGATAACCGAGATGTCGGACGTTCTACAACTTATGAACCGGGTCAACCAGACTATACTTTTGAAGACATGGCAGATGATGCGATTCGAGTTTTGGATGCTTATAAGATTGAACAAGCGCATATCGTAGGGATGTCTATGGGCGGAATGCTGACTCAGATGATAGCTCTACGACATCCAGACAGAGTATTAACGGTGACTCTTTTAGCCACGTCCAATTTTGCTCTCGATCTTCCACCGATGGAGGAAAAGGTTATGGACTACTTCTCGAATATGGAAGCAATAGATTGGACGAACGAACAATCGGTGGTTGATTTTGTGGTAGGTAGATCAAGAATTCTAGTAGGTTCAAAGCATTCCTTCGATGAGAATAAGGTGTATCAACTGGCAAAAGAAGAATGGAAAAGAAGCGACAATATGGCTAGTATAAATAATCACGCAATGCTGTCAGGTGGAGAATCCTATTTGGCCAGGACAGGGGAAATAAACGTTCCTACACTGGTTATACACAGTACTGAAGATCCGATTATCCCTTATGAACATGGAATACATCTTGCTAACGAAATTCCGCGTGCGTTTTTACTGGCATTGGAAGGTGCCGGACATGAGATTCACTATGACGACTGGGATTTGATTATCGATTCAATTTCAAAACACACTTCAAGTGGCGGCAAGTATTTATAGTTTGGAAGATTAATAGAGAAATTAACACTATGCATGTTTTGGTCAATACTTTCGTAAAAAGGCGGTTTCCCCTTTTGGGGAAACCGTACATTATACATAATTGATTTAAATATTTATGCAATATCAGCATTAACAATACTCTGAATTTTTTTATGTGAAATACTTTTAGTGTTTATCCATCTTTGTTATAGGAACTTCATCGTTTCATTAAATGCTAACTCCCTGTGGCCTGCTTGGCAGTGTTGCTCACCCTCCGTTTCTTTAGTAAATACTGTTAAAGTCAATCACGAATTAACAAAGTGTTATTTAAAATAATCCTTCTTGTTTGCAACATCGTTTCACCAAAAGGTAGCTTGCTAAACTTTAACTTTATAATTCTTGGGTAAGTCCTAATATCTGATCATGTATATCTACATTACTTAATCCACCGTGAAAACAAACCACCGATGCAATGTCGAGATCTAAGTACTTTTTCAATGAGAGACAAGCTGCATTCATATCCGGTGTGGTCGGAGCATGAATTCCTCTGAGAATCCCGTTTTCACTGTACATCGAATCCCCGGCAATGAGAATCTTACTTTGCTTTAAATAAAGGCTGATATGACCAGGGGTATGTCCAGGAGTATGGATGACTCGAATTGTTCCGCAAAACGGCAGCTCCTGACCGTCTATTAAGGTAGCATCCACTTGGCCCTTTGGAGGATTCTCAAGGTGACTATCTTTGAAAAGAGGGATCTCCCCCTGAATATATGGCTTATCCAGCTCATGTGCATATGCTTTAATATTGTTGCCACACTCCTGCAAAATCTCAGGAAGACAACCTATATGATCCACATCCTGATGTGTCAAAATCACAGCTTTTAGTTTGTCGAACGATACGCCTACCTTTTCCATAGCCACGCGTAAATCTTCCATTTGTCCAGGGAATCCTGTATCTATTAAAACAGCCAATTCTTGATCCCATAAAAGAATGGGGTGAATCCTATGCCCACGAAAATCTAGCTGAAGCATTTCTACTCCCTGTGAAATTTCCATAATATCGGGCCTCCGTAAAACGAAATTACCACCCATGAAAATAGGTTCAAGGGGCGAATCCAACTCTGTGGCGTTGCCGTTCCTTAATGTCAATGGATACGGTGCGAATAGATGTAATAGGAATAACAAATGTCTGATATTGCGTAAGGTATTTTACGAACTTGTCGTCAATCTGATCCAATATTCCGTCGCATACATTTGTCCCATCTATAAAATGAATAGTTACTTCCTTACCTTGTAAGCTTGCTAACATGATATCACCTCGTTTGTTTTCTTGAAGTTTCTTGCCGGATCATTGAAATCTTGAACATACTCTACAAAGAAGTTATCACTTGATCAATAACACCATATTCGAGTGCCTCCTGTGCGGACATGTAAAAATCCCGGTCCATATCTTTTTCGACTTTTTCAAAAGATTGCCCGGTCCGTTCAGCTGTGATACGGGTTGCCTTTTCACGAGTCCATAAAATTCGTTTTGCGCTGATCGCAATATCGCTGGCCTGGCCTTGTGCGCCGCCGTGCGGCTGATGGATCATAATTTCACTGTTCGGCAGTGCAGAACGTTTTCCTTTGGCACCAGCCAGCAAGAGGATGGCGCCAAACGAAGCAGCAAATCCCGTACATATCGTATGCACCTCGGGCTTGATGTACTGCATCGTATCATAAATGGCAAATCCTGCGGAAGTAGAGCCACCTGGGCTGTTGATATACATGTAAATATCTTTTTCCGGATCTTCTGCCGCCAGGAACAACAATTGAGCAATAATACTGTTAGCCAATTGATCGTCGATGGCTGCCCCTACAAACACAATACGATCCTTTAACAATCTGGAATAGATATCGTACGATCTTTCACCTTGAGCAGTTTGCTCCACCACATAAGGAACATAAACACTCATTTTTCATACCCCCATTTTCTTGGTTCAGTTGATTTCTTCTTGTAAACGAACCGAGACCGTAAAAAGATACGGAGTTTTAATGGGAAAAATGATTTGCGTATATGGTGTAACTTCTATAACCCCTTGTTCGTTTACAATGAAGGTAGCAAATGGCTTTGCTTTAGCAGAGGGCAGAATATGACCGTAGAGGAGAAGGCCTATGAACATAGAAGATTCTGTACAGATGACAGACAATTCAGTGAACATCCACAACTTTGATGAATTACAGGCGGTCCTGAAAAGTTACTGTCTGTCGCTTACGAAATCAAATTGGGATGCGGAAGAATTGGCGCAGGACACTTGGGTAAAAGCATTAGGAAAGTTAAATAAATTCGAGCATACAAATCCCAAGGCACTGTTGATGCGGATTGCTAAAAACACCTGGATTGATGATATACGGAGAAAAGCAGTCTACACTCGAATATTGAATAGGGAACAAGCGAAAGTAACTGTACCGGATCATGGATCTTTTGAAATCGAGATCGCGTTGCAGTCCTTAATGAATCATTTATCTGCGCTTCAGAGAACTGTTTTTTTGCTGCGAGATGTGTTTGGATATTCGATTCGTGAGACATCCGACATGCTTGAAACAACGGAGGGAGCGGTAAAAGTTGCACTTCATCGGGCACGAAAATCGCTAGGAGCAGTTCAGGAGGAACTCTTAAAAGGCGAATTATCCTTACCAGAAAGTGAAAAATCGAAAACTTTTCTAAGGGCATTAACGGCTGCATATCAGATGGGAGATATTGCAACTTTGGTTATGCTTTCCTACCAGGATGTAATAGAACCAGAAGTTATGATCAGTATCGTCAATAATAAGTTGCTCTGGAGTCACGTCTCAGCAAAACAAGCGAATTTCGATACCATAAGTATGATGGCGGCGTAGTTTTTCTTACCATCGTAGTATCATAAGATAGAATCACAAAGAATATTTTGATAAGGAAGACAACAACAAGCTGTTTTAAGCGAGGATAAAGTAATGATAAAGCAAAAATTGAAAATCGAGGGCATCCCGGCAATTTTGTGGGGTGGTGAATCAGATAAGGTATTTATAGCTATCCACGGTAATATGTCAAACAAGGCAGATGATGTGATCGTTATATTTGCAGAAGAAGCAACGGCACAAGGGTATCAAGTCATTAGTTTTGATTTGCCTGAACATGGTGACCGCAAAGAAGAAACCTACGTCTGTAAAGTTCAAAATTGTGTTCATGATCTTGACATCATCATGCGTTACACACAAAAGCAATGGCATGAAATTAGTATCTTCGCTTGTAGCATGGGTGCGTATTTTAGTTTACTTGCTTATCATCATCTCCCACTAAAACAATGTCTGTTTCTTTCTCCAGTGCTAGATATGGAGAGAATAATCAAAAATATGATGACATGGTTCAGTGTAAGTGAGGATAGATTAAAAGTTGAAAAAGAAATATCTACACCCATTGGGCAAACACTTTATTGGGATTATTACTGCTATGTTAAATCGCATCCAATTGATACATGGAATAAGCCAACTGCCATACTTTATGGCTCTGAAGATGACTTGTGTGAATATGACGTCATATCTACGTTTGCAAGCCGATTTCATTGCCAGCTAAAAGTGATGGAACGTGGAAAGCATTATTTTCACACCAAAGAGCAACTACAGTTTTATAGACAGTGGTTGAAAGAACATGTAACCGCAAAATAAGCATATGGGAAGCAAGGAGTTGATCTCGCTGCTTCCCATTTAACGTACCTTCCAGCGCCGTATTTATCTTCAAAAGGTTACAAATAAGTAGCTGGTAAGTGAGTGTTTGAGATTGGAAAAAAGTTAAACCATGTGAAAGAGAATGATTTAGTATTATTGATAACGATGCAAGAAGCCATCAACTAATTTGGCATTTGTCATCTGAATTACAGACTGATCTTCCAGTTCCTCGGCCATATCATCATCTGTCATGGACACGAAAAAAATAATATCTTCTTTGGACTGACCGAATTGAGTAAAAAGTACATCGTCGGTTTCTTTAACTACCTTGGCTATAATTTTTATCATTTCATCTTTATAGTCCAACACATTGTCGGTTGCATACAGAAATTTGCTAATATGATTGAGGTGTGTTGTATCGCCATATTGATATTCGCTTAATCCCCATCTGTAATAAATTTCATCTTCCTTGCTGTTACACAGGTCTTGGGCTTTCATGTTTGTGATATGTCTAACAAGTGATTCCTCCGTATTAACAGCTAGAAATAAGGTGACAAAATCGCTGTCTGTGCCAAACGCGCAAGCGTAAACTTTTTCATCCTTCACTTCTTCCAGTATGCTTTTGAGATCTTCCAAAAATCCTGCTCTAAATCTTTCCTCAAATTCACTCAGAAAATTGCTCATCTGGTTCATATACTCCTTTATGAGTTTTATGCTTGATTATACTTTACTATTATTAGCACGACTCGTGTAGCCTACCACAATTATAGGAACTTGGATTGGTACGAAACAAATAAGCCTAGAACCTTTCCAGCAGTTGGTTTAGAAATTTTGGTGTAGCATTTTGGATTGAGCTATTGGTTGCTCAGCCAATAGCAAGATTTACAATGAAAAAAATATATGCAAGATAGGCGTTCGTCTTTATTCTTACTGGGCCGTTAAAATCAGTGGGCCGTCCTGCGTAACTGCAATCGTATGCTCATATTGCGCCGACAACTTGCCGTCGGCCGTTCTCGCCGTCCACTGATCGTCGTCGATCGTGATACGGAACGTACCTTCGTTGATCATCGGTTCAATCGTAAACACCATGCCTTCCTTTAACCGAGTGCCTTTGCCAGCTACGCCGATATGCTCGTAGCTCGGTTCCTCGTGCAGGCTCCGCCCGATCCCGTGCGCGAGCAGATCGCGTACGACCGAAAAACCGTTTGCTTCCGCATGCTGTTGAATCGCCGACGTTATGTCGCCGAGCCGTCCTCCGGGGAGTGCTCGGGCGATCCCCAGATCCAAGCATTCCTTTGTCACCCTCATTAATTTTTGCGCCTCCGGTCGGATATTGCCCACCGCATAGCACCAGCACGAATCGCCGAACCATCCGCCGTATTCCACGACGATATCGAGCTTCAGCAAGTCGCCGTCCATAAGCACCTGGTTCGAAGGAATGCCGTGGGCCACCACATCGTTGACAGAAATGCAGGTTTCGGCAGGGAAACCGTTGTATCCTTTTGTAAACTGCTTGCCGCCCAGCTTGGTGATATGTCTGGCAACAAAGTCATTGATTTCCCGGGTGGTGATCCCAGGCTCGATCAGTTTAACCACCTCGCGGTAGCAGTCCGCAACGATTTGGCTCGCCGGTTTCATCTCTTCGATTTCCCTGGGTGATTTTAAAATGATCATCTTTGTCTATTCGCTCCTTATTAATTCTATAATTTTAAAAACCGGACGATATCTCTGGCCTCCTCGTGCAGCTTTCCTCGGCGAAGCGAAAGCGAGGCGCAGCCGACCAAGGCGGCCAGTAGCATTTCCGTGCGCTGTAGCCGATACGGCGGCTCCGCCGCGTTTCCGCCGGAAGCGGCAGTCCCGTCCGCCGCACGATCGGTTTCCAGCAGCGCGGCAAGCGGCGTGAGCACTTCCCGGCGAAAGGCGGCCGAGAGCGGGGCCGAGCGCCCTTCAGGCAGCGAGGCAAAGCCCTCACCGGCCAACTTATGCAGCAGGTACAGGGCGTGGTCCTCCGCCCAAAGCTGCAGCAGCCGGACGCCAGCGGCGGCGACGGGGCCAAGCTCTGTGGCAGCGGCCGTTTCGCGGCTTCCGCTTTGGGAATCCGCGACAGCCGAGTTCCCGGTGTCCGCCGCCGCAGCCAAGCCGAAATGCCCGCCTGCCGGCATCTTCTCCGAAGCCGAAGCGGGCGGGGCTTTCGGTTGAGCCTCAAGCGGGGTCTCCAGCCATCCCCCGGCCCGCTCCAATGCGTCCCATAGCAGATCGTGGAGCAAATTGCCCTTATTGCTGTAATAATGGTATACCGTGCCATAGCCGAGTCCTGCCTGCACGGCGACATCGCGGATTTCCAGTAAAGGCCCTTTATTCAAAAACACATCGGCAGCGGCTTTCCGGATTTGCGCCAGACGCCGCAGCCGGATCTCTTCGTTTTGTTCCTTTGTTCGTGGAGACATCTTGTCCGTTCACCTCTTTTATTTTTGACCTACTATTATGTCAATATAAAACATTAGCTTGCGAATAACAAGAGTGAGCAAACAAACGTCCCGGCAACACCTCGTAAACGGATGAAGATCAGGTGAGTAGAGTTATGCTATACTTGCGAAGTAAAAGGGGGTGCCTACTGATGGAGAATCTATTGGGATTGTCTGTGACTTCTTACACTCATGCAAAGCCAATTATTAGGAAAGCGTTACTTTGTATGGGGCGAAACAATTTTTTAACGCTGAATAAGCTTTTTTAATATTTTTGGCTTTGCACCTTATTTTAAAAAGAATCAAAATAAGGAGCGAGCAAAATTGAGATATACGAATGCTACAAAAGTTTTACCTCAAAAACTAATTACGGAAATTCAAAAATATGTTCAAGGAGAGACTCTGTATATTCCTAAACCAAAAACGGAGTATATGAATTGGGGCAGTTTGAGTGGCGGGAGAAGGTTGCTTGAACAGCGAAATACCGAAATCAGAAATGCTTTTCAAAATCGCAGCAGTATCGAGCAATTAGCTAAGGAGTTTTTCCTTTCTACCGAAACCATTAAGAAAATTGTGTATTCACATAAAAAGTAGGGGATACACTGGTGAATATCGATCGATATTCAATTAAGTGAACATAAATAATACCTAATTTACAAAGTGGCGTGGTACTATACTCGCGTCAATGAATTTAATTTTGGCCTCATCCAGATTCCCAAATACTTTTTTGCATTTCAATTTCTATTTCAAAGGCTGTACTTCATTTTTACATTTATTATTTTTATGTCAAAAATGATTCTAACTCGTTGTTTTCATTTATAGAGCTTATTTTAATCTTTAAAATATGAATATAAACGACAGCAACAACGGATTTGGAACGGTGCCGATTCTGAATAAATGAAGGGAAACATGTGTTGATTCATTATCGTTGAAACAAGAAAGTGGGGAAGATTTATGGGGGCGCAAAAAAGTAGAAGCAGACATCTGATTGATCCAGAAATTATCAGTGCAGTTGATTTAATACCAACAACCGACCTTACCAAATCTACACTAATGGAATCACGTAAAAACCAATCTCAAATGATGCAACAATTAGATGTAACGCAGATGTTTCCTGTTACATTGGAAAAAAGGGTTGTGCCAAGTTATTTTAACGGTCCAGATATTCAAATAGAAATCATTAAGCCCAAACAATCAAAGCATAATAAGATGCCTCTATATTATTCGATACATGGAGGCGGGATGGTCTTAGGAAGTCCAGTCGTGGATCGTCCTGCTAATGCAGCTCTTGCTGCAGAACATGGTTTCTGTTGTGTATCTGTGTACTATCGCCTAGCGCCAGAGCATGTACAGCCAAGTCAATTACAGGATTGTTATTCGGGCCTAAAATGGTGTATTGAACATGCGGAAGAGTTAGGGATAGATACTGAGAAAGTTGCCGTCGGGGGCAGTAGCGCTGGTGGCGGTTTGGCGGCTGGCTTAGCTTTGTACATTCGTGATCAGAAGGAATTCGAAATCCATCATCTAAGATTAATGAGGCCAATGCTAGATGACCGCACAAGTATCGCACCGGAGCATCCATACGCAGGCGAGTTTATTTGGACAAAACAAAGCAATTATTTTGGCTGGAAATCTGTATTGGGGGTTGAACCGGGTTCCGAGGAGGTAAGTGAATATTATGTGCCGGCCCGTGCCAAGTCTTGGGCCGGGTTGCCACCGACTTATATAAATATAGGTACCGTTGATTTATTCATTGATGAAGCCTTATTTTTTGCTAAACAACTGGTATTTGATGGTGTCTTAGTGGAATTACATGTCTATCCCGGGTACCATCATATGTCTCCCGCTTTTCCAAATGCGTATTTTTCAAAAGAAGGAGCTAGAACAAGTGAATACGCCTTACTGAAAGCTCTGAAGATATTTGATATAAATTGTAATGAGTATAATACTAAACGCTAATAAGGTATGATTGCAGTAAACAAAGCACTGTTGGAGAATATCCATCAGTGCTTTTTCATACCTACTTATGACCTGAACAAATAATTTATTGATAGATTCGGTTGAGAGTCATTATATTTTTTCTACTCTTCCGACTTTTACCACCCATTTAGGGTAAAATAATACCAAGCATAAAATCCAACTATGGAAGTGGTGATGCCCCATGTCAACGAGCAGCAAACCGAATAGATTAGCCAAGGAAAAATCACCGTACCTATTACAACATGCTTACAATCCGGTAAACTGGTTCCCTTGGTCAGATGAGGCTTTTGAAATTGCTAAGCGTGATAACAAGCCAATTTTTTTGTCGATTGGCTATTCGACTTGTCATTGGTGTCATGTGATGGAGAGAGAATCTTTTGAGGATCAAGAGGTAGCTGAGGTATTAAATCAGGATTACGTATCCATTAAAGTGGATCGAGAGGAACGTCCGGACGTGGATCATATTTATATGTCCATCTGTGAGACGATGACGGGGCATGGGGGCTGGCCGCTGACGATTATGATGACGCCGGATCAGAAGCCTTTTTTTGCGGGTACGTATTTGCCAAAGGAGCAGAAGTTTGGGCGTGTCGGACTTTTGGAGTTGCTGGGTAAGGTGGGAATCCGATGGAAAGAACAGCCGGATGAGCTGATGGAGCTGAGTGAGCAGGTACTTACCGAGCATGAACGACAGGACTTGCTTGCTGGTTATCGCGGAGAACTGGATGATCAATGCTTGAATAAAGCTTTTCATGAATACAGTCACACCTTCGATCATGAATATGGTGGCTTCGGAGAAGCACCGAAGTTTCCTTCTCCACATAACTTGTCTTTTCTGCTGCGATATGCACAACCTACGGGGAACCAGCAGGCACTGGAAATGGTAGAGAAGACGCTGGATGCGATGTCACGGGGCGGAATCTACGACCATGTAGGCATGGGATTCTCAAGGTACTCAGTGGACGAGAAATGGTTGGTGCCGCATTTTGAAAAAATGCTATATGATAACGCTTTGTTGGCCATCACGTATACAGAAGCTTGGCAGGTGACAGGCAAAAGACTGTACCGACAGATCACTGAACAAATTTTTACATATATCGCAAGAGACATGACGGATGCAGGAGGTGCCTTTTATTCGGCAGAGGACGCGGATTCTGAAGGAGAAGAGGGGAGATTTTACGTCTGGAGCGACTCTGAGATAAAGGCTGTATTGGGCGATGAGGATGCCTCTTTTTTCAACGACTTGTACGGAATCACACCTTACGGTAATTTTGAAGGTCACAACATTCCAAACCTGATTGATATCAATTTAGAAGGCTACGGGAACAAGCATGACTTGACCGAGCCAGAACTGGAGCAGCGGGTCAGTGAGCTAAAGGCCAAGCTGTTTACTGCCAGGGAGCAGCGGGTTCATCCTCAGAAGGATGACAAGATTTTGACCTCGTGGAACGGGTTGATGATTGCTGCTTTGGCCAAGGCGGGGCAAGCTTTTGGAGATACCAGATATACAGAGCAAGCTCGAAAGGCAGAGACGTTCTTGTGGAACCATTTGAGACGGGAAGACGGACGCCTATTGGCACGGTATCGGGATGGTCAGGCAGCTTACCTCGGCTATGTAGATGATTATGCTTTTTATGTGTGGGGTTTGATCGAGTTGTACCAGGCGACCTTCGATGTACAATATCTGCAGCGGGCACTGACGCTTAATCAGAATATGATTGATCTGTTTTGGGATGAAGAACGGGACGGGTTATTCTTTACCGGATCAGATAGCGAACAATTGATATCCAGACCCAAAGAAATTTATGATGGTGCGATTCCGTCGGGTAACAGCATTGCGGCCCATAATTTTGTGCGACTTGCGCGGCTAACGGGGGAAACTCGATTGGAAGACTATGCTGCCAAGCAGTTTAAGGCTTTTGGCGGGATGGTTGCTCATTACCCCTCAGGCCACTCAGCGCTGCTCAGCGCGTTGTTGTATGCGACGGGAAAGACGAGTGAGATTGTCATTGTAGGTCAAAGGAATGATCCGCAGACTGCCCAGTTCGTTCAGGAGGTTCAAGCTGGTTTTAGGCCAAATATGGTTGTTATTTTTAAGGATAAAGGACAGCCGGAGATTGCAGAAATAGCTCCTTATATCCATGATTACGATCTTGTGGATGGCAAACCAGCCGTATATGTGTGTGAACATTTTGCCTGTCAGGCACCTGTCACCCATATCGACGACCTTAAGGCTATGCTGGATAGAATAGAATAAAGCGAATTTAATCCCCTTGCGGGTGGAGCATATGGTGATTTTCGATCAATGACCTTATGTGTTGCCACCTTCAAGGGGATTATTTTATGTAAAGAGGTAGGTATAGTGTAGTGAAACTAACATTTTCTTAACATCTACATTGCATTTTTTTTAATAATTTTTAGGTATATTATATCAAAGAACCGGTTCCGTTTAGCCTTGTGGTGTTCGAAAATAAGTACATATACCTATTCAATTAGCGTGTTTATATCTTTTTATATCCAAGCATTTCAGCAGGAGATGTGAAAAAACATGAAAGGGAATCTGTCGGGTGACTGCCATCATAGACAAGACGAAGCGGCTCACCATAGGTTACGAAATTCAGGCGATGAAATGGAGATGCTAAGTAATGAAGAAGTTTTCAGGGGAAAAATGGAAGATAACAAGGGTACTCAGCAAAAATTTTAAAACAAAGCTAATGGTGGCCTTTATTGCCTTTCTGATCATACCATCCATGATTGTGGGGGCTCTTTCGTTTGAGAGCGCTAGTCAGCAGATTCGAAACCAGATCGAAGAAAGTGCCGAGCAGGCTATAATTCGTACTAATTTTATTATTGATAGTACTATTGAACCCAAGCTACATGATGCAGAATATTTTGCAGAAAGACTAAAAGGCAATCGGGTAGAGACCGAGGAACAAGCGGCTAAACTGAAAGAGTTGTTTAAGCAATATGCTGCACTTCACCCAGAAGCAGAATCCATCTATTATGGTACGAAAGACGCTAAACTTACAACCTATCCACCAAAGCAATTACCAGATAATTATGATCCACGTATTAGACCTTGGTATGATGAAGCGATAAAGGGAAATACAAAGACAGCGATTAGTTCACCTTATCTTTCGGCAGACTCAAAGCAGATGACGGTTACGGTGTCGAGAGCAACGACAGATGGATCCGGTGTTATTGGTATTGACCTGAAAATTAGTGGTATTAAAGAGACATTGAACAATATTAAAGTAGGTCATGAAGGTTATGCCATATTGCTGGATAGCAACCATACTTACATTGTTCATCCAACGAAGGCAGCAGGCGCCAAAATTACAGATATTGAATCACGCATGTTTCAGAGCGACACAGGTGAATACGAATATGAATATGAAGGTCAGCCCAAGTATATGAACTATGCGACCAATAAGCTGACAGGCTGGAAGATAGGCGGAACGCTATATTTATCTGAAGTTGATGAAGCAGCTCAGCCGATTTTGTTCAGCACTTTGCTTACTATTGTCGGTTGTCTTGTGATTGGTGTTATTATTGTTTATTTCCTAATCCGTTCCATCATCAAACCGATTTTAAAGCTTAAAGAACAGGCGGTAAATGTGAGCGCAGGAGATCTGACACAGGACATTCAAGTCATGAGCAAGGATGAGATTGGAGAATTAGGAGCAGCTTTTCAGAATATGCAGCACAACTTGCGATCCGTTATTCAGAACGTAGGAAACAGTGCGGATCACGTCGCTCTTTCTTCGAATGAGCTGACGATAAGTGCGGAACAAACCAGCGCTGCAAGTGAGCAGGTATCCCAGGCTGTGCAAGAAATTGCTAGCGGTGCGGAGAAGCAGACTACGGGGCTGGAAAATAATTCGGTTGCACTGGATGAAATAGCACAAGGAATCACCCGAATTGCTGAACGCTCGACTTCAGTAGCGGATTTGGCAAGACGTTCTGCCTTACAAGCTGAGGAAGGACGAAAATCTGTGGAACAGACAGGCGAGCAGATGAATTCCATTCACCAGTCAGTAGAGCGTTCCAACCGGATGATTCAGACCTTGCAAGCCCGCTCTCATGAAATTGGAGAAATTACGAAGGTCATTGGCGATATCTCCAATCAGACGAACCTGTTGGCCTTGAATGCAGCTATTGAGGCTGCCAGAGCAGGTGATCATGGTAAAGGCTTTGCCATCGTTGCGGATGAGGTGCGCAAGCTGGCAGAACAGTCTCAGAGTTCTGCCACCCAGATTGCCAACTTGATTGGCGAAATTCAGCATGAAACCGAAACTACGGTGGAAACGATGGATAGGGTCACGACTGAGGTGAAGGACGGACTACAGATTTCCAAAGAGACCATTGTGAAGCTGAATCATGCGATGGAAGGCATTCGGGAGACTACGCCTCAGATAGATGATGTTGCCTCGATTGCCCAGCAAATATCAGCTAGTGTACAAGAGATTGCAGCAACAGCCAGTGAGCTAGCGACGATTGCAACCGGTAATGCCGCCACATCTGAAGAAGTTGCCGCCTCCTCACAAGAGCAATTGGCTTCTATGGAGGAAATTTCGGCTTCTGCTCAGTTGCTTTCCAATATGGCTGCTGATTTGAAGGTGATGGTCAGTCGTTTCAAATATTAAATACGAGCTTGAACGTTATGGAATCTATAGTACAATAAATGCTCGGGACAGTTCTTTAAGCCTTATGGCATAAGGAATCTGTCCTGAGTTTTTTTTATATTTCCGATACAGCTTCTGGCAACATATGAGAGATTACAAGGAGGACGAACACTTGGTTCGAGATTTATTGCTATATACGATCGTGATATTATTGTTAGTTTTGATTTTTCAGCGTCAGCTCATTCGTCAGGCGATCACAGGCGTATTTTATGGACTGGCAGGAATTCTGTTCTTTTATTTTGGCATAAGTGATAGTACACTGCTGACCTGTGTGTTGGAAATAGGGATTGGTCTATTGTTCATGACTCTGTTTGGGCAGGCCCTAACCCCCACCAATTATACATATGAACAGCGATTGTTGGACAAAAATCATGATCTGCTAACTTTACTTCGAGTTCAACCTGGCTTTACCTTCAGGCTGGAGAAAAGGGGTGATGAATTTTATTATATGCTGCTTGATGGTGAATTGCTGGAGCGTATGGGGCTGAATCTGCAAGTTAATTTCAATAAATGGGAGCATGTGAAGCGTATTGGGGATATTTTGGAGCTTTCCTCTGAAACACTGGAGCAGCTTACCGAATACTACAAACAGGCTTGGTTCGGGAATCGGACCGTATTTGAATTGGAGTTTTGGGAATATTCAGCTTTAATTACCTTGCATCCTGTCAGGGACGACGGGTTCACCAGATATGTCATCGGTCATGTATTGGATATTACGGAGTATAAAGCTTCCGAGCAGAAAAGAAAGGAGATGAGTGAATCTAACCATGCAAAAAGCATTTTTCTAGCTCATATGAGCCACGAAATTCGAACGCCGCTGAATGGCATCATCGGGCTCTCAAAGCTGTTGAGTAAGACTCAACTGACTGACGTTCAAAAAGATTACCTCCACAAGCTGCTCGCCTCCTCGCGTACTCTTTTAGACATACTCAATAATGTATTGGATTTTTCCAAGATAGAGGCTTGTAAGCTGGAACTGGAAAGGGTCGAATTTGAGTTGGAAAACATGCTTCGGCATCTCGCAGATACTATTGGGACTTTGCTGGAACATAAAGAAATAGAGGTCGTTTTTATAACAGACCCGGAATTGCCGAAAAGCTTCAAGGGAGACCCGCTTCGAATGGAGCAAGTACTTTTAAATCTTATGACCAACGCCATTAAATTCACAGATCAAGGGCATGTTTTGTTACAGGTAAAAATGGTAGGCCAGCAGGACGGACGAGTGAGTGTCACTTTTATGGTAGAAGATACGGGCATAGGCATTTCCAAGACGGGAATGGACAAGCTATTTGTCCCTTTTACCCAAGTGAGCACATCAACCCACAGATATGGGGGTTCCGGGCTGGGTTTGGCTATTAGCAAGCAATTGGCTGAAGCTATGGGTGGTAGCGTAGAAGTGAAGAGCTGTTTAGGAGAGTATAGTCAATTTTACTTTAATGTGGAGTTGGATATCGGGGATTTAAATGCAAGAAATACGCAGTTAGAAAAACCAATCAACGGCAAAGCCTTAATCATTGCACAGCATAAACTGGTGAGCCACAGCCTAAACGAATTACTGCAAGATTTGGAACTACAAACACTCACCGTTTCATCCTTTCAGGAATATGCAGATGCTTTTCAAAAGGGCGAACATTTTGATTTTGTTATGATTGATATGGGGATGGAAGGCTTTAGAGAACTTGAATCATGGAGGCATTGGTTTCATATACTGGATAAGCAAATGACTCAGGTCATTGGGCTTACAACCGTGTTCCAGTTGGAAGAAGTAGCCGCTGAAGCTACAGAACATGGGGTGGATGCCTTTTTGTCTAAGCCAGTAACTCGGAACGCTCTTCTGGAGGTGCTCCGCTTTAGCCACGAGCAGGAAAAGTCAGTGTCGGTAGATCATCATAGTCTGGAAGCTGTTGCAACCATGAATTTGCAATATGAAGTAGGGGTCTCAACACAAAAGTATCAAATCCTCGTAGCGGAGGATAACGAGATTAGCCAAGTAGTGATAACCGAGTTTTTGGCAGAGCGCGGTTTTGAGGTAACGATAGTCACAAATGGAAGAGAAGTAATAGAGTTACTGGGGCGATGTTCCTGGGATATGGTGCTGCTTGATCTACATATGCCGGAAATGGATGGTTTTGAGACGGCCAGACATATTCGAAGAAACAGGGCTTTTAACAGACTCCCCGTTATCGCTTTTACCGCGGATGCTGTGCAGACTCAACAGGAAATTTGTCTTCGTGCAGGCATTAATGACGTACTGCTCAAGCCTGTACATAAATTGACCGCAACAAGAATATTAAATAGCTGGATCCATTTAGCGTGGCTGCAAGAATTACATGGCATTCACGCGGAGAAGGCGATAGCCAGTATGGATGGCAAGGTGTATATTTTTCAATTTGCCCTACATAAATGGATACAGGAATACCAGTATCTTGATAAGAGAGTTGTGAGAAAAATGGATAATGGTCAGTTATCCTCTGCTCTTCGATTAATTCACTCGCTGAAGGGAGGGACGGGGAATCTGTGTGCGACTGAGCTGCTGGCAAAGGTGATAAAGTTGGAGAGAGCATTGAAGCGCAGCAATGAAACCTCAGGGGGAGAACTGTATCCAGACTGGAGAGAGCAACTGAGTATAGTTCAAAAGGAGATTAATCAAATTAAATCATCCATTCCCTGGATCTAACTGTGTTATTGCATAAATTTGTAGCCGATTCCCCAGATGGTCTTAATCAATTGTGGTTTCTTGGGGTCTTTTTCGATTTTTCTGCGTAAATGGTTAATATGTACGTCCACTGCCCTCTCATTAATAAAGGAGTCTGTGCCACGGAGAGCCTGAATCAAGGCATATCTACTAAATACAATTCCTCGGTTCGAATAAAAAAGCTTCATCAGCTCAAATTCCGAATAGGTCATCTCTACCATCTGGCCATTAACGATAACCATTCTTCTCGCCAGATCCAAAGAAATGCCGTTTTCAGGTTCAGCTTCAGGTGAAGTGTTTCTTCCTTGCAAGCGTGTGATTTTAATCCGACGGAAAAGAGCCTCGATCCTTGCTTTGAGCTCCTGCATACTAAAAGGCTTGCAAATATAATCATCTGCTCCCAACGTAAGTGTACGAATGCGCTCTGAAATGTTGTTTTCTGTCGAAATCACGATGATTGGCACGTCCGTATGCTTGCGTATCAGCGGGCAGGGATTCACGCCATCCAAATCTGGAAGCAACAGATCTAGCAGAATAATATCGGGCTGTTCTTTATCGAGTAGGGCAATTCCCTCAGTTGCTAGTTCCACTCGAGTAACGTTGTAGCCTTCCCCTGTTAAATATAAGGAGAGAGTGTCACCCAGCATATTATCATCTTCAATAATCAAAACATTAGACATGATATGTTTCCTTATCTATTTTTAAATTTTAGCAAGTTCTTTTGATAGAGTAAACTCCTTTGGACAGTCTGTCAAAAACTCAGTTTTACTCTGGAAACCCAGTAGCCAGACAGTTTTGATATATATCTATTTGATATGAAAATGTACTTTTTTTGAGATTTATCACTATAATACGACATTTTTCATATCTATTTAACAATATACTGCAAGAACATAACCTTAAATTACAAAAAATTAACAAAAGATCTCAGAAACATGCATTGACTTTAAAGAAAATTATGGTATTTTATTACATAGGAGTTGACATCCTCTGACAGACCCCTTAGAAAAACCCACTATATTAATCTTCCATTTATCTGCTCTTAATATGCATCTCTGTATTCTTTTGTACTCTATATGTTCTTGTGATCGTACTCATGATTTTGTGGTGTGGATATCCCATTGTGAGTTCAGACTGTCTACTCATTTTAGATTACATATTTACACTCTTTTGCATTTTTTTGCTTTCCATGCTTGTGTTTTTCAAAAATCAGGTCAGCGGGAGGACGAATTATTATGAACACATTCGAAACACTGGAGTCCAATGTAAGATCCTATTGCAGAAGTTTTCCAGTTGTTTTCAACAAAGCGAAAAATGATGTTTTGTACACGGAGGCAGGAGAGGGATATATTGACTTTTTTGCCGGAGCAGGGGCTCTAAATTACGGGCATAATAATGACTTTATGAAAAACCGGTTACTAGATTATTTAACCTCCGATCGGATCATGCATGGTCTGGATATGTACACCACGGCCAAGCAAGAGTTTATGGAGTCTTTTTCCGAGCGTATTCTCCAGCCTAAGGGCTTGAATTATAAGCTTCAATTTTGCGGACCAACGGGAACCAATGCGGTAGAAGCAGCACTGAAACTTGCGCGTAAGGTGAAAAAAAGAAATGGCGTTTTTGCTTTTATGGGCGGTTTCCACGGTATGTCGCTGGGTAGTTTATCTATTACCAGCAACAATTCCATGCGAGAGAGCGCAGGAGTCCCACTGAATAATGTTACCTTTATACCTTATAACAGCACGTTTAACGGAATGGATACGATTTTGTACATGGAACAGCTTTTAACAGACACTCATTCTGGTGTGGAAAAGCCTGCTGCGATTATTTTGGAAACGGTACAGGCTGAGGGTGGTATTAATATCGCAGATAACGAATGGCTGCGTGAGTTGCGACAGCTGTGCGATGATCACGATATTTTGCTCATTGTTGATGATATTCAGGTCGGTTGCGGCCGAGTTGGTTCGTTCTTCTCGTTTGAGCGAGCAGGAATTGTTCCTGATATGGTTGTCTTGTCCAAGTCGATCAGTGGATACGGTCTGCCAATGTCTTTGTTGCTACTTAAGCCAGAACTGGACATTTGGAGTCCAGGGGAACATAACGGCACTTTCCGTGGGAATCAGCTAGCGTTTGTCGGAGCCAAGGCAGCGCTGGAGTTCAGAGACACGGTAGGGCTAGAAGCACAAGTGAAGGAAAAAGAGGCTTTTGTTCAGCAGTTCTTGCGTGAACATATCCAAAAGATTGATCCACTCATTGAAATTCGCGGCTTGGGACTGATCTGGGGAATTGATGTGACCCATCTGGGAGAAGCCTTCGCCAAGGAGGTAGCAACTCTCTGCTTTAGTAAGGGACTTATTATTGAGCGAGCTGGGCGTAACGATACGGTGCTCAAAATTATGCCTGCATTAACGATAAGTATGGAGAACTTGAGCAAGGGTTGCAACATTATTAAAGAAAGCATGGCACAGATAACCAGTAACTTGGTTACGCTGTAAATGTAATTCCATTAGCAAAACCCCTTGGTTGGAGCAGCCGTCTGCTGTAAGGTAAGCAGGTGTGTGCCACCTTCCAAGGGTTTTTTTGTGAAAATTAAGAAATAACCGCCTGCGCGTATTTTAGTGCAGATTGCTCCAACTGCTCATCTGTCAAAGTTGCGGCACCATACTGCACGAAATAAGGAAGCAATTTAACACCAATCATATGGCCTGTAGCTTCAAAAGGTCTCAACAGTTCTTCGATCGTGTATCTGTTTCGTCCGCCATGTTGATAGTTTTCCTCCACGCTGGCAGCGGACAAGGCGATCAACAACTCTTTGCCCTGTAGCTTGCCACCTTCGCTTCCATAAGCCCACCCGTAAGTTAAAACCTTATCCAGCCATTTTTTCAGCAGGGGAGGACTGCTATACCAGTAAAAGGGGAATTGCAGAACGATACGATCATGCTGCTCTAGCAGTTTCTGCTCATGGGCAACGTTGATTTGCTCATCCGGATATACTTCATACAGGTTGTGAACGGTCACACTGGATTGCTTCTTGAGTTCTTGCATCCATCTTTTGTTAATACGAGATTCCGCAAGATCAGGATGAACAACAATAACGAGTGTTGACATGTAAAACCATCTCCTCAAAGCTTATTTTTCGTAAGTAAATAACCATTACGCATGTAACGATTTTAGATTCAACCCACAAAATTGTCAACTCTTCTCAATTTTGAGTTCTACATACAAAAAACTCCGACAATCTATGCCGGAGTTGCATTAAATGCATTTTTTACATTAAGCGATATGGTCAAGAGCAACAATTTTATTTTTACCGGAGCGCTTGGCTTGATACAGATAGTCGTCTGTCTCCTGAAAAAATACATCTTTGTCTTTGTTCATATCCTCGGTATAGCTTTTTAATCCAATGCTTACGGTTACAGAAACGATTTGCATTTTCTCCTGAAAGGTCATTTTCTCCACTTCACGCCGAATGTTCTCCACAATCTGATAAGCTTCCTCAAAAGTATGCTCGAACATTAAAATAGCAAACTCCTCGCCGCCATAGCGGGCCGGAATGTCATTTGCTGTAATTTGCTCTGTGATGATTTGCGAGATGCCTTCCAAAATTTTATCTCCAAACTGATGTCCGTAAGTGTCATTGATCTTCTTGAAATTATCAATATCCACTAACGCCAGATGGATGATCGCTCCTTGTTCGGCATATTCGAGTGCTTTTTCATAAAAGTTTTGAAAAGACAAATGATTATAAAGCTTCGTCAAACCATCGGTCATAGACATTTTGCTGATAATCGCGTTGCTGATCATTAATTCCTGCTGGGCGCGCTTTGTCTTGTATAAATCCACTAACAAATCGCGGCCGCTGGCCTGAATAATAAGGGCAAGAAAAGTAGACATAATTAAAAATGTTGGAATCGCCACGATATCAAAGTCTGACAAATAGCTGCGGAATGATCCATCTATTGCTAGCAATAGAAAAAAGACGATCACTTGCAGTGCAAAAGAAAACCATATTAAGCGACGATTGAAAAACAGAATCGAAGAAAAAATGGGCAACAAGCACAACGCTGGAATAATCCGGATATCATAGTTTAGGCGAATAATCATCCAACAAATGACGGTGCTTGCCATAAATAGAATCGCGAAAGAATACCTACTAAATTTAAAATGTGCCAGCTCTGCAAGTAAGTTGGATCCACTCATGATTAGTGTGGGAACAATAAGGACCCCAACGTAAAATTCATAAGGCGAAGCGGGATAATCAAGGAATAAGTAGCTGCCCAGCTGGACGATAAAATGTACGGTTATAATCATCCAGTAAAGTAATAACATTTTGCGCACCCAGCGGGCTTGCTTTGTTCTGTAATCCATGGTTTGAGTAAGCCGTTTTGTCTTGTTCATGATGTCACCACACTTAATGTATCTATAGCCATTCTCGTATTATAAGATACTATGTGGTGAAGTTGAAGCTAATTTTTTTGAAGGGCATGAACTCGTTTAGCCCAGCAACACTTTTACCTGGTGAATAGTTCCATCTCCTGCAACCGGCAGAATATTATTCGTTAGAACAGTGCCATCTACGGTAACTGTAGCTACACCTTTGGAGACGTGTTGCGGATTCGTGATATGAATCACATAGGTGTCGCCACGGAAGACGCGGGTGACTGTGAATTCTCCCCAAGATTTGGGGATGCACGGATCAATACGCAGACCGTCCCATTCCGGCTGAATACCGAGGATGGATTGAGTAATAGCTATAAAATTCCATGCCGCAGTACCTGTCAGCCAGGAATTCTTGGCTTCACCTTCACGAACTGCATCCTTACCCGCGATCATTTGAGCATACACATACGGCTCGGTACGATGAATGTCGCTGATGTCCTCTAGATAAGCGGGAGCAATTTTGCTATACAGCTCGAAAGCGCGATCCCCGCGTCCTATGACAGCTTCTGCCATCATAATCCAGGGGTTATTGTGACAGAAAATACCTGCATTTTCCTTATAGCCAGGAGGGTAAGAAGAGATTTCACCTAGATTCATATAGTAGCGGGAATAAGGCGGATGTTGTAGTACAATGCCGTAGGGAGTTTCCAGTCGATCACGTGTAGAGTCGAGAGCTTTATGAGCGAGACCTTCTTTAACGCCAATTCCTGCCATTACACAGAAGCCCTGAGGTTCTATGAAAATTTGCCCTTCTTCACAATCCTTGCTCCCTATTTTGTTACCATAATGGTCGTACGCACGTAAGAACCATTCCCCGTCAAACCCATGCTCCAATGTGGCTGTTCGCATACGATCCACATGTGCTTGAGCTGTGGCTGCTTCTTCATTCAAACCTCTGCGCTTGCAAAGCTCAATAAAATCCGGTCCAGTATATACGAATAGTCCGGCGATAAACACAGATTCGGCTATTCGGCCCTCCAAATTCTGTGTCGTCTGATAGGACTCATCTGGTGTAGCGGAAAAACAGTTGAGATTGAGACAGTCGTTCCAGTCAGCCCGGCCAATAAGCGGAAGACCATGGGGACCTAGATTGTCTACAACATGGTAAAAAGAACGCTTCAAGTGTTCAAACAGCGAAGCGGCACGATCTACATTGCCGTCAAAGGGAACTTGTTCATCCAGAATGCCAAAGTCTCCAGTTTCTTTAATATACGCTGAGGTACCGACGATAAGCCACAACGGATCATCGTTAAAGCCACCGCCAACCTCGTGATTTCCTTTTTTGGTCAACGGTTGGTACTGATGATATGCCCCGCCGTTTTCAAACTGAGTAGAAGCAATGTCGATAATCCGCTCCCTTGCCCGCTCCGGTATTTGGTGGACGAAGCCGAGCAAGTCTTGATTTGAATCCCGAAAACCCATACCACGTCCAATACCGGATTCAAAATACGAGGCCGAACGTGACAAATTGAATGTAACCATACATTGATATGGGTTCCATATGTTCACCATTCGGTTCAGATTGTCGTCATGACTTTGAAGGGTATACTTGGACAACAGATCGTTCCAATAACTTCGTAGCTCACTCAATGCTCGTTCCACATCGGTTTCATCCGCAAATTGCGCGATCATGGCATGAGCCCGTTTTTTGTTAATAATACCCGGAGACTCCCATTTCTCTTCCTCTGGGTTTTCCACATAACCGAGTACAAAGTTACAGCTTGTTTCTTCGCCAGGCTCCAGTGTGATCTCAATGCAATGCGATCCGATAGGGGACCAGCCGCTGGCTATCGAGTTAGACGCTTGCCCTGCGGTGATGGTTTGGGGCTGATCCAGTCCATTGTAGAGACCCAAAAAAGCTTCACGGTCTGTATCATAGCCCGCCAGCGGACGATTCGCAGAGAAAAAAGCATAGTGATTGCGGCGTTCGCGGTATTCCGTCTTGTGATAAATGACAGAATCCTGTATTTCAACTTCGCCTGTGTTCAAGTTACGCTGAAAATTGGTCATATCGTCATAGGCGTTCCACAGGCAAAATTCAACGAATGAAAAGAGTTTGATCTTTTTAGTTTGTAACGATGTGTTCTGAAGCTTGACCTGGTGGACCTCGCCGTCAAAGGAAAGGGGCACAAAAGCTAGTTGCGTAGCCCGAATACCTCTGCGTTCACCCATAATTGAGGTATAGCCAAGCCCATGACGGCATTCATACTGCTCCAACTCTCTTTTAACCGGCATCCAGCCCGGAGTCCAATAATCTCCATCATCATAAATATAAAAATAGCGACCGCCATTATCGACAGGAATATTGTTGTACCGATAACGTGTTAAACGACGTAAGCGAGCGTCTCGGTAAAATGCATAGCCGCCGCCTGTATTGGAGATCAGTCCAAAAAATCGTTCATTACCTAAATAATTTATCCAGGGATATGGGGTTTGAGGGGTGTGGATAACATATTCTTGGTTGGCATCATCGAAGAAACCATACTTCATGGCGCAGGACTCCTCTCAAATTGGAAAATAAAAGACCCAACACATGATTATATTCAAACATTCAGCAGTTCTTCCT
Source organism: Paenibacillus sp. T2-29 (assembly GCF_052921365.1). NCBI lineage: Bacteria > Bacillati > Bacillota > Bacilli > Caryophanales > Paenibacillaceae > Paenibacillus > Paenibacillus sp. T2-29. Next base: position 96,480 of record NZ_JBREVE010000013.1, read on the forward strand.
GAAAGAAGACATTTCCTGCCTTAAACAAAATGTGCTTGAATTCGTTAACCTTCTTTTTCGAATTTGCAAAATATTTGAAATGGGTAAATATACCTTTTTGTGCTAAACTAAAAAAGGTAGGATTTAGCAAGACAGGAGGTTGCAAGAATGGCACCTATCACATTATTTTTCATCCCGTATGCAGGTGGATCGGCATCAGTCAGCTTCAAGTGGAAAAAGCTGCTGCTCCCACAGATTAAACTTGTCCCTTTGGAATTGGCGGGCAGAGGTATTCGTTCTGGTGAACCGCTAAAGGATAGCATTGAGGAGATGAGCGAGGATCTGCTGCACCAAATCAGCCAAGAGTTAGTTCCTGGCGATCCTTATGCCATATACGGTCACAGCATGGGAACAATGATTGCGTTCGAGCTGTATTATAAGCTGGTGGCCGGAGGATATGGGAAGCCGGCTCATCTATTTGTTTCGGGTGGACGAGCACCGCATGTCCCGAGAAATGTCCCGTGGTTACATGATCTGCCCGCAGATCAATTTAGAACACATTTGCGACGGTACGGTCAGCTTTCGGAAGCCATTTTTGACAATCAGGAATTGTATGACTATTTTATGCCAGTATTAAGAGCAGATTTCAAAGCTGTCGAGATGTATAAGTATATGGATAAAGATACGCCTTTACATTGCCCTATCACCGCCCTGACAGGACTGACCGACAACACGGTGACCCTACAAGATGCGGAGGCGTGGGCACAGCATACGGATAAGCAATTTCGTGTGTTTACCTTTGAAGGAGGACACTTTTTTATTCATGATGAAGTAGAACGAATTACAAACATTATCAATGAGTCTTTGGAGCTGAGTACAGTGACTAGTAGAATACAAAATTAAAAAAAAGAGGTGATTTTTAGTGACAGTAGGTGTATTGGCACATTTGTTTGGCAAGTTGCCTTATCGTGAGTTGGCTGCAAAGGTAGGTGAAGCGGGCTTTACTCATGTTCAGCTTGCTCCATGGAGAGCGATCAGCGATGTCGATTTTAATAAACCTGGCAAGTTCAATCCAGGATTAGCATCGTCTATCGCAGAGGAATTTCGTAAGCATGGGGTATCCATATCAGTGCTCGGTTGTTATTTGCATTTTTTTGTACAGGATGAGGAATTGTTACGTGAGAATGTAGAGCGTTTCAAAGAGCTGATCCGATATGCGGGTCTGTTAGGAGCACCAATGGTCGCAGCTGAAGTCGGACGCAATGAGGACGGGACCCCTTATTCGGAACGGGACTGGAGAGTTGTAAAAGAAGTTGTACGAGAATTAGCAGATGAGGCGGAAAAATGGGGGGTATTCGTAGGATTGGAAGCTGCTAACGATCACTTGGTCGGAACAGCAGCAGAGCTTGCTACCTTCTTGGAAGAAGTGCCCTCTTCACACATTGGCGTTGTGATTGATCCGGGTAATTTGCTAAAAACGGAAAATTTGGCCCGACAGGATGAGATCATCCGCGAAGCTTTTCAGCTGCTGGGACCTCGGATTATCGCAGCGCATGCCAAAGACCGGCGTCTGTCATCATCAGGTGAGATCGAGACCGTACCGCCGGGTTTTGGTGACATGAACTATGGTCTATATATGGAACTGCTGGAGCAGTACAAGCCAGGGGTCCATATTATTATGGAAGCTGCTCAGGAGCATGAGATGGCTCAATCCAAACGCTATATCGAAGGTCATCGGATTGCGGCTCAGAAAGCACAGCAAGTGCAAACGAAATCATAGACACTTTCATATTCATCAATAATTCGGTCATGATTCAGGAGACTTGGAAGCGCCTAATTTTCCAAGTCTCTGTTCATTTGTTTAGCCTTGCATTACCGCCACCATCACCATCACCCAGCTTGCCAAAAAAGCCAGCCCGCCAATCGGGGTGATGGCTCCAAGCTTTTTCACACCAGACACACTAAGAACATACAGACTGCCGGAAAACAGGAGAATGCCCACCAGCATAACCCAACCAGCGGTTACAATAAGAGAAGAATGGACCAGGTTGCCTGCAAGAACTCCCAGCAGCAACAAACCCAAACCGTGAGCAATTTGATATTGAATTCCTGTCTGGAATATGCTCATCATGTCTGCAGAAAGTCTTTTTTTCAACGCATGCGCCCCGAATGCTCCCAGAGCTACAGCTAAAAACATCACAATACAGCCAAGCAACAGCAACAAATTCATGATTTAACGCCTCCTTGTGAAATAGTACCGATTCCTATCGATTTCGTCAATTTCCTTGTGCAACTCTAAACATATAGAATTTTTCGACTCTCATTTGGCAACTAGTGTGGTATATTCTTGCCAGGGCCAATGTGAAGCATTTGGAGCTATGGACAGCGTGTCCTCCACCTTTATAACGGGAAAGTGAGGTGATGGCGCTGTCTTTTTATGCTGTCGTTTTTCGGAATCAAATTTTGAGTAAAGCCAAAATTGATAATGGAGAGGATGAATGCAAAAGTGATCAGTAGAAAATCAGTGTTCAGAAAATCTGTCTCTATGGTCATGTCAGCCATTTTGGTACTTCCGTTAAGCTTGGGCTTATTTCAGGCCGAACCCGACCGTGCATCAGCCGCAACCCCTGAATCGACACGCTTTCTGCAAATGTATAAACAGCTAAAGGACCCGGCTAGCGGTTACTTTTCAAAAGAAGGTATCCCTTATCATTCCGTTGAAACACTGATGAGCGAGGCTCCTGACTATGGACACTTAACGACCTCGGAAGCATATAGCTACTGGATGTGGCTGGAAGTTCTCTATGGTCATTATACTGGTGATTGGGGGCATTTGGAATCGGCATGGGACAACATGGAGAAATATATCATTCCTGTTAATGAGGGTGACGGTAAGGAAGAGCAGCCTACAATGAGTAACTATAACCCGAACAGCCCTGCCACTTATGCCGCAGAATATCCGCAGCCGGATCAGTACCCAAGCCGTCTGAGTGGTCAGTATGGTGCTGGCAAGGACCCGCTGGACTCTGAGCTGAAGGCAACCTATGGCAACAATCAGACCTACCTGATGCATTGGCTGCTGGATGTAGACAATTGGTACGGTTTTGGCAATCTGCTGAATCCGTCGCATACGGCGACCTATGTGAACACTTTCCAGCGTGGAGAACAGGAATCGGTCTGGGAGGCCGTACCGCATCCATCGCAGGATAATCACAAGTTTGGCAAGCCTAATGAAGGCTTTATGAGCCTGTTCACCAAGGAAAATAATGCTCCTGCACAGCAATGGCGCTACACGAATGCCACGGATGCGGACGCACGGGCGGTTCAAGCCATGTACTGGGCGAAAGAACTGGGTTACGACAACCAGGTATATTTGGACAAAGCGAAAAAGATGGGAGACTTCTTGCGTTACGGCATGTACGATAAATACTTCCAGAAAGTAGGAAGCGCTTCCAACGGAAGTCCGATTGCTGGTACGGGCAAGGATGCCAGTCTTTATCTAATGGCATGGTATACGGCTTGGGGCGGCGGGCTAGGCCAAAGCGGCAACTGGGCTTGGCGTATTGGTGCAAGCCATGCGCATCAGGGCTACCAGAATGTCGTTGCTGCATATGCGTTATCCGATAAGGATAGCGGATTGATTCCAAATTCACCTACGGCAGGACAGGACTGGGCGACCTCGCTCAAGCGCCAATTGGAATTTTATACTTGGCTGCAATCTGATGAGGGGGCCATTGCAGGTGGAGCAACGAATAGCTGGGATGGCGCCTACAAGGCGTATCCCTCTGGTACGAGCACTTTTTATGGCATGGCTTATACAGGGGCTCCTGTATACCAAGATCCACCGTCCAACAACTGGTTTGGAATGCAGGCTTGGCCTGTCGAGCGGATTGCGGAGCTGTACTATATTTTAGCCAAGAAAGGTGATACTTCGTCTGAGCAGTTTAAAATGGCTAAACAAGTGACGGAAAACTGGATCGAATGGTCCAAGAGCTATGTATTTGCCGACGAACGGCCTGTAACAGACGCGCAGGGATACTATTTGGATGCACAAGGCAAGCGTATTCTGGGTGGCAAAAATCCGAAGGTAGCCACAACAGCAGCTAAAGGTGAGTTCTGGCTGCCGAGCAATCTGGAATGGAGTGGAAAGCCCGAGACTTGGAGCGGATTTGCCAATCATAAAGGGAATGCCAATCTTCATGTAGTAACAAAAAATCCAGGACAGGATGCAGGAGTGTTGGGCAGTTATGTGAAAGCGCTGACCTTCTTTGCTGCCGGAACAAAAGCTGAAAAAGGAGACTACACCGAGTTAGGAAAGGAAGCCAAAGATCTGTCAAAAACCTTGCTTGATGCAGCATGGGGCTATAACGACGGTATAGGAATTACAACGAAGGAAGCACGTGAGGATTATTATCGTTATTTTACTAAAGAAGTATATATCCCGAGCGGATGGAGTGGCAAGACTGGGCAAGGAAACACGATCCCAGGCACAGACGCTACACCGTCTGATCCGGCCAAGGGTGGCAATGGTACGTATTCCAGCTATAGCGACATCCGTCCTAATATCACCAAAGATCCGCAATGGTCCTATCTTAAAGACAAATACACGACTTCATGGAACAAACAGACCCAAAAATGGGATAAAGGTGCACCAGAATTTACGTATCACCGTTTCTGGTCCCAAGTAGATATGGCAACTGCTTATGCAGAGTATGACCGTCTCATTAATGGTAGTGGACCAGCCGAACCTACAGCTCCTAAAGCTCCGTCAAATGTGAAGGCAAGTGCAGGGGATGCACAAGTTACACTAACTTGGAGCAAAGCGACAGGTGCTGATAGCTACACGGTTAAGCGCTCCACAACCAGTGGTGGCCCGTATACCACGGTAGCAACGGTAACTGACGCCACTTACAAGGATACAGGGGTGGTGAATGAAACCATTTATTATTATGTAACAACTGCAACAAACTCCTTAGGAACCAGCCCGGATTCTGCTGAGGTCAGCGCCAAGCCAACAGCAGCGCCGATTCCGGCAAAGGGAGATGTAATTGCCCAATACCGTGTGGGCGACACCAACCCGGGAGATAACCAGATTCGACCACTCTTCCGTGTCGTAAATAAGGGGAAAGAGGCTCTGGATCTGAAAAACGTTAAGCTGAGATACTACTATACCGTAGATGGCGATAAGGCGCAGGAGTTCCACTGTGATTATGCGCAATTAGGCAGTAGCAACATTCAGGGACGTTTTGTGAAACTGGATAAGGCCGTTAATGGGGCAGACTACTATCTGGAAATTTCCTTTGGAGCCGGTGCGGGAAGCCTGGCAGCTGGAGAAAATACGGGAGATATCCAGATTCGTATGAACAAGTCAGATTGGAGCAACTATAACGAAAGCGATGATTTTTCCTATGATGCAACCAAGACCTCTTATACAGATTGGGAGAAAGCACCTCTGTATATAAACGATAAACGTGTCTGGGGTCTGGAGCCTTGATTGTGAACTAAATGTTGAGCACGGCGGGCGGAACGTGAGTATGCTTGAATTCACTTCCGTCCGTTTTTTTGTGATCGGATTCGTGGTACACTATGATCGTTACATCATTACATATCTGACCGAGGTGACCTGAGACATGAATGACAATTTGGCACAGGCTCTGAACGAGCAAATGAACTTTGAATTTTACTCTGCTCACGTATATCTGGCGATGGCTGCTTATTGCTCCAGTGAAAGTCTGGATGGGTTTGCAAACTTCTTCCTGGTACAAGCGGAGGAGGAACGGTTTCATGCCATGAAACTGTATAGATACATTAATGACCGTCGAGGACGCGCCACATTGGCAGCATTACCGGAGCCCAAAAATAGCTATGATTCCATGCTGGATGTATTTGAACATGGCTACAAGCATGAGCAGCAAAATACACAAAAATTTTATCACTTGGCTGACTTGGCCCTCGATGCACGTGAGCATGCGACGATCCATTTCCTGAAATGGTTTATTGATGAGCAAGTCGAAGAGGAAGCTCTGTTCGATAGTGTTATCCAGAAGCTTAAGCGCATTGAAAGAGACAGCAATGCCTTTTATATGCTGGACAGCGAGTTTGCCAAACGCAGCTTTGTTGCCCCTGCGGAATAACACAGCGTACAGGTTCGTTTAAATGCCCCAGAGACAGGGACAGCATTCTTTGGGTTTACAAAGTAAAAAAGCCCGGTTTTCGGGCTTTTTTTGCGTTATTTTTAATTAATGAGGTTTCAAGCCTCAAGGGATATTGTTATTTTAAATGGAGTTATAGAAAAATTTAATTTGTCGCTGAATGGTTAGCATGCTACAGTTATGTTAACTTTTATATCTGATTAAAAAGATAGGATTAGTTGTAAAGTCGTTTGCGTACATTATTACAGCACTACAGGGAGGCGGGGGACTATGAGCGAGATCTATCGTCTGGCACGACAAGAGGACGCAGAAAGATTGCAGTATGTAACGTATGAGGCATATGAAACAATTCGGCAGTTGGAGCTTAAATGGCCTGCCGCTCAGGCAGACGTTGCTCTCATTCAAGAGAACATTAAAAATAATGATTGCTATGTGCTGGAAGTCGATGGTGTCATCCAGGCTACCGTTAGTCATCTAAAAAATAGAGCCCTTAATTTTATAACTGATCTTCCGTTTGTGATGTGGTTTGCCGTAGATCCGGCTGCTCAGGGCAAAGGATATGGTAAAAAACTGCTGAACTGGGTAGAACAAACGGTTATTCGTGATAAGGTCGGAGCTCCTGCAGTGACATTAGCGACTGCGGAAAAACATCCTTATTTATTATCCATGTATGAGCGTTGGGGATATGAACGTATTCATGCTTTTGACCATGGAACAGGGGACGGGACGATGCATTTACTGCGTAAAGTAGTGAATCCTGAATTATTCTCCACCTACATCCATGAAAAGAATGAAGCCGAGACTGCTCATCGAAATTAGACCCGATCACTGGGGAAGCCTAGAGTTCGCAGCAGAAATTCCAAAATGTCGTCAGGCAGACTGTGCTTGCAGAGGAGCTTGCCTTTAATGTGTATGGTGTGGAAGAGCGATAACAGATCATGACCTTCTCTCAAGAAAGCAACCGAAGCGGCGGTGTTTTCGAGTCATTGCGACTGAGAGAGGGTTATTTGAGCTGTGGACAAATTGACAGAGATACATAAAAAGAGTAACGTAATTGTATATTTATTTAATTCATATAAAATTAATCGGATTAATCGAATCTGAAGTTGTAGAAATCTGACCATATTAAGGAGGAATTTATTTGAGCAACTCGCAATCTGGCACGACCAAACGCCGTATAATAGCTGAGGATTTATATCGATTTCACTGGGTTAGTGATCCGGCTGTTCACCCCACGAGTGGCGAAATCGCTTACGTAGAGCAGTGTATTAATAAAGAACGGACAGACTATAACTCGGCAATTTGGCTGTTGCCGTTTGAAGGTGAAGCTCCGATACCCTTTACATACGGGCCGAAAGATGAAACGCCTGTCTGGTCACCGGACGGATCACAACTTGCTTTTCTCCGTTCGACAGACGGCAAGCGCCAGGTATGGATTATTCCAGCACGCGGGGGAGAAGCCCGACAACTTACGCACGTAGAGAACAATGTTCGTTCATTATCCTGGTCGCCGGATGGAGCCTACATATCGTTTGTAGCTAAAACTGCTGAGAACCAGTCAAGTTTTACATGCGATGTAGGTGAGCAGGAGACACATCTTGAGGTACGAGTGATTAATCGAACAAAAGCTAAATCCGACGGCTATGGGCTGTGGGATGATACTCGTGATCACTTGTATGTAACTGATGTGACTTCAGGGCACACGGTTCAACTGACGTCCGGCGCTTATGATGTGGCGGAGCCTGTCTGGTCACCGAATGGCCAACTGATTTTATTTATCGCTAGAATAGCGGAGCATTCCAAAGAGGATACGGATTTACGCAAGCAAAATGATTTGTTTACGATAGCTCCTGCGTCTTCTAATGGCAATGCGGCAGCACCGTTTAAGCTGACTCATTCCGAACTTCAAATCGAGAGTGCTGCTTTCTCTCCCGATGGCACAATGATTGCCTTTTACGGTCATGATCGCCATGCCAAAGGCGCTACTCAGACTCGGCTGTATACGGTCCCCTCCAGTGGCGGGACGGCAGTATGTGTTAGTGAGAAGCTTGATGCTCACCTCGGTAATGCGGGTATGAGCGACATGCGTTCACATCTTCATGTAGGACCACCACGCTTCAGTGCGGACGGTCAATCCCTGTACACGCTAGTAACCATTGAAGGAAATGTGCACGTATATCAGTTTGCGCTTGATGGAACTTTTAAAATTTTAACCCAAGGAGAACGGGAAATTTATCAATTTGAGCTTACTTCAGATGAACAGCATATCATTGCCGCTTCCACTGACGTCGCTTTGCCAGGTGATTTGTTCCGAATTGCAATCCATTCAGGAAACGAAGAACGGCTGACACGAGTGAATGATTCTCTGCTTGATGAGATTGAGATCAGTGTGCCTGAGAGCTTCTGGACTGAGGTCGAGGATGGTCGACGCGTGCAGGGATGGGTGATGAAGCCAGCTGGTTTTAAGGAGGGAGGATCTTATCCTGCCATTTTGGAAATTCACGGCGGTCCCCATGCCATGTATTCCAATTCTTTTTTTCATGAGTTTCAGTTGCTGGCCGCTCAGGGGTATGCGGTCATCTATACGAATCCGGGAGGAAGCCGAGGGTACGGACAGTCTTTTACCAATGTTGTCCTTGGAGATTACGGCGGACGTGACTACACCGATCTACTGAGCGCCGTGGACGAGGCTATACGCCAATTCCCATTCATTGATCCGGAAAGACTGGGTGTCACAGGAGGCAGCTATGGTGGCTTTATGACAAACTGGATTGTCGGGCATACGGATCGTTTCCGAGCAGCTGTGACCCAGCGCTCCATATCTAATTGGCTGTCGATGTATGGGGTGAGTGATATCGGATACTCGTTTACTGAAGATGAAGTTGGCGGAAATCCATGGGATGATTTCGAACTTTTGTGGAGGCAGTCCCCGCTGGCTTATGTGCAGCAAATCAATACACCGCTGCTCATATTGCATGGAGAGCAGGATCTACGTTGTCCTATTGAGCAGGGGGAGCAGCTGTTTACAGCATTACGTCGTTTGGGAAAACCTACTCAATTTGTCCGTTTCCCAGCTTCAAGTCACGAGCTTTCACGAAAAGGGCACCCACAGCTTCGCGTGGAACGACTGCAACGTATTACCGACTGGTTTGTCCAACACAAAATATAAGTCTCATTCGATTTGTAGTGTTTATGGAAAAATGTCAGGTCCTAATCTTAGGACTTGGCATTTTTTAATGTGTCTTGCATCCATTCTCTTAACCTCATTTAATGCTGGTGCTGGGTCACGATTTACGGTTATCATAGACGAAGATATTATTCGTTCATCGCTTGTTGCTTACATTCATATACAAAAGGAGATATACAATGGCTGAGCCCTTAAAAAATATGTACACGGAGGAATTCCTTCGTCTATTCGGTGAAAGAGTACAGGCTGCATACAGTCCATTCGACATTGAAGGATTTATCCATCAAGTTATGGACAAAAAATGGGATGAGCTGGAGCTAAAAGAACGAATACGGCGTATTTCGTTAACATTAGGAGCGTTTTTGCCTAGTAGTTATGAAGAAGCTCTTTTTATTTTATTTGCCATAGATGAGTACTGTAGCGGTTTTCCGTACTTGTTTTTCCCCGATTTCGTAGAGGTATATGGGCAGGGAGAAGAGCATTGGGACCTGTCCATGAATGCACTGGAGCGATTTACATCAAAATCCTCTGCGGAGTTTGCTGTGAGGCCCTTCCTTCTGCGTGAACCAGAACGGATGATGCGGCAGATGACGACCTGGGCGGCACACCCCAGTGAACACGTCCGCCGTCTTGCCAGCGAAGGATGTCGTCCACGGCTGCCCTGGGGACAGGCGCTGCCTGTCTTCAAACGTGATCCTGCTCCGGTATTGGCTGTATTGGAACTACTGAAGGCCGATCCATCATTGTATGTACGTAAAAGTGTAGCCAACAACCTGAACGATATTGCCAAGGATCATCCCGATATCGTCATCGCAACGGCTCAACGTTGGAAGGGTTCACATCCTGACACAGACTGGATTGTGCGCCATGGCTGTCGATCCCTGATTCGCAAATCCATCCCTGAAGTGATGGCCATGTTCGGCTATGCGAATGATACGGATGGGGTGCCGCTGGTTGCAGATGCCTCTCTCACCACAGACCCTACTGTGTTAAAGATCGGTGATCACTGTGAGTTAAGCTATGTGCTTCAGCTTCGAGAAGGTGAATCCGTACGAGTCCGCATCGAGTATGGCATCGACTTTGTTAAGGCGAGAGGACAAGTCTCGCGTAAACTGTTTTTACTTTCTGATAAAACCGTTTCTGGAGGAACCCGTTTAACGGGTACACGAACACACCGGTTTGCAGACCTGACAACTCGTCGCCATTATGCGGGAGCGCACCGAATTGTCCTGCTCGTAAACGGGCAGGAAGTGGATTCTACAGTGATAGACATTGAGATGTAGATTACAATAATAGTTAAGAAAAGAGTCTGTATTCAGGCTCTTTTTTGTCGTTTGCTTTACAAATTTTATTTTTTTCCAAATAAATTAATTCTGGTATTAGAACCTGGTACTAAGACGTGTTATACTACTTAAAGGAAGTTGCTCTTATCTTATGTATAAAGGGGAAGGTATGATTTGACTGATCAGCAACAATGGCTTGCGCCTGAATATTACAATATGACTTCGGAAATGGAACACCATGAGGCTGGTAAGACAGCACTCAAGTGGTTAAGTGAGACAGGAGAATACGAAGAAATCACATACGGAGAGCTGTTGAAAAAAGCAAACCGGCTGGCTGGAGGACTTGCAAGTCTGGGATTTAACAAAGGGGACAGAGTTCTGGTCGTAGTACCACGGCGTATTATTGCATATGTCATTTATCTGGCATGTTTGAAGCTGGGGCTTGCTGTCATCCCATCTTCAGAAATGCTGCGGGCCAAGGATATTGCATATCGGCTTCGCCATTCGGAAGCACGTGCAGTCATTGCCTGGACCGGGGTAACAGGTGAAGTAGACAAAATAAGTGATGATTTGCCTGCTTTGGATCATTGCATTGTAGTCCCTGGGGACCACACAGCAAATGCACCTGGCTGGCTTGTGCTGGATGAGTTGATGAAAGGACAAGAAGATATTTTTGAAGCTGTGAAGACACACCGTGATGACATGGCCATTCTGGCCTATACTTCGGGTACTACAGGAAATCCTAAAGCTGTTGTACATAGCCATGGCTGGGGATATGCCCATCTGCGGATAACATCACCATGGTTGGATATTCGAGCTTCAGACATAGTATGGGCTACTGCCGCACCTGGCTGGCAAAAATGGATTTGGAGTCCGTTTTTATCAGTACTGGGAAATGGAGCGACCGGATTTGTATATAATGGTCCGTTCCGTCCGGGTCGCTATTTGCAGTTACTGCAGCAATATGGGGTTCAAGTATTGTGTTGTACGCCGACGGAATATCGGATTATGGCAAAAACGGATGGTTTGGATCAATATGACCTATCCCGATTGCGCAGCGCAGTTTCTGCGGGAGAGCCGCTCAATCAGGAGGTTATTAACAAGTTTCAGGAGCAGTTCAACATTACGATTCGCGACGGCTACGGCCAAACGGAGAGTACATTAATTATTGGGAATCTAAGAGATGAACCTCTTCGCACAGGCTCGATGGGCAAATCCATTGCACCGGGACTTGTTGAGGTTGTAGACGAGGATGGTATTCCACTGGCTCCAGGGCAAGTGGGCGACATTGCAGTGCGTGCTGATCTGCCAGCATTGTTTCATGCGTATTATCATGATCCAGAACGCAAATTAGCTAGTGTACATGGGGATTATTTTGTAACGGGCGACCGGGCTCGGAAGGACGAGGATGGATATTTTTGGTTTGAAGGACGTGGTGATGATATCATTATCAGTTCTGGCTACACCATTGGTCCTTTTGAAGTAGAAGAAGCGCTGATGAAGCATGATTCTGTGCAGGAATGTGCAGCGGTAGCCAGCCCGGATGAAATCCGTGGACATGTTGTAAAAGCCTTCGTCGTGCTCAAAGCCGGAGTAGAAGGGTCACCAGAGTTAGTGAAGGAACTGCAGCATCATGTGAAAAAGTGGACGGCACCTTACAAATATCCACGAAAAATAGAGTTTATTCAAGAGCTTCCTAAAACCAGCTCAGGCAAAATACGAAGAGTGGAGCTGCGTGAACTGGAGAAACAGTCCTCACTGTAGTGATGAAATCATTCAACATAACCAAACGGGAACAGGAGCGTGGAAAAATGAGTACATTTGAATCATTGTTGGAGCAATATGCAGAACTGGTCGTTAGAGTAGGAGTCAACATTCAGCCCGGACAGGCATTGTTGGTAACTGCGCCACTGGAAACTGTTGAATTCACACGCCTGATTGTCAGCAAAGCCTATGAAGCAGGCGCTAAATTTGTGCAGGTAGAGTTTGAGGACGATTCCATTACACGCAGCCGTTTTGAACATGGTGACGAAGCCAGCTTTGATTACTACCCTGCTTGGAAGGCAGACATGATGGAGAAATTTGCCGAAGAGGGTGGAGCCACACTAACGATTAAAGTGCCAAACCCGGATTTATATCAAGGCATTGATCCGCAAAAGGTTTCTCGTGCGACAAAAGCAGCGGCTACGGCTAGAGAAGGCTTCTCCAAATTTACTCGAAATCATAAAATCAGCTGGTGCTTGATTAAAGCTCCGACGAAGGCTTGGGCTGATAAAGTATTTGCTGATGTAGTAGAAGAAGATCGGGTTCGTGTCATGTGGGATACGATCTTTCAAATGAATCGTGTAGACGGCTCTGACCCAATTCAGAATTGGCACAATCATTTGAAAAACCTTGAACAGGTACAAGACAAGCTGAATCAAAAAAAATATAAAAGCTTGCACTACCGCGCGCCCGGAACAGATTTGAAAATTGAGTTGGCCGACGGACATATTTGGCGCAGCGGTGGTGGTGAAAACGAGCGCGGTGATTATTTTGTTGCGAATATGCCGACAGAAGAAGTATTCACGATGCCTAAGCGTACAGGTGTCAATGGTCACATCACAAGTACCATGCCGCTTAATTTAAATGGACAACTGGTAGATCGCATTACGTTTACCTTTAAGGACGGTAAAGTTACCGAATATACAGCAGAATCCGGCGAGCAGCATCTGACTCATTTGCTCGCTACGGATGAAGGGGCCTGCTATCTGGGAGAAGTTGCCCTGGTACCGCACGATTCGCCGATTTCCAATCTTAATCGCATCTTTTATAATACAGGTATCGACGAAAATGCTTCCTGCCACCTGGCTTTAGGCAGTGCGTATCCATTTAACATCGAAAATGGGACACAAATGAACCGGGAGGAACTACTCCAGAACGGTGCCAATGTCAGCCTGACTCATGTTGACTTCATGATCGGCTCAGCTGAGCTGGATATTGACGGTGAACTGCAAGACGGAAGCAAAGAGGCTGTGTTCCGCAAAGGAAATTGGGCTATTTAGTTTAGTCTTTTCTTAATCTCAATTCAATCAACCCGCAAACGATCAGATTCGTTTGTGGTTTTTTTTATAACCTAATTCTCATATCTTCACTTGTTTTGTGAAATGTAAAGTGCTAAACTGAGTTCAAACAATATTTTAAACAATGTTTTAATTGCTGTTTGAAAAGTTGCTTATATAAAGTTGTCCATTTCATTCATCCGTTATGATTGGACGAAACAGGAGGAGGAAGAACATGAATCACCCAGACAAAAAACAACAGACCAAAGAAAAAATTCTACAGTCTACGCTGGAATTTATTCAAAAGGAAGGTTTCGAGGCGGTTACAATCAGAAAAATTGCTGACCTGTCTGGTACTAATATTTCTCTAGTTAATTATTATTTTGGCTCCAAAGAAAATTTGCTCAGTGAAGCTATTGAAGTGATCCTAAACAGCTTTCAGCACACATTTTCCGTTTTGGACAATACAGCGATGCCTCCGCAAGATAGACTGAAACAATTTTTACTTAACTATTTACAGGTCATTCGCCAATATCCAGAGCTACTGTCGCGAATTATTGTGATGGGCAGCACACCCTTTACATCTCAACAGGAATACGGAAGATTTTTAAACATGATGGGGTTTCCAAAGGTCCAGAACACGATCAAGGAGCTGACAGGTGAGCAACAGCCGGAGCGGTCGTTAGCAATGATGCTGCAAATATTCGGAGCTATTTTTCTGCCTGCACTGATGAGTCCGATTCTTGAGTCTGGAGCAGTTGTGGAAATGCCCACAGTAGAGGAACAATTAAACCTGCTATTTGAAAGATATTTTGATCAAAAATAAATCATAGGGGTGACTAATATGAATCTTTTGAGAAAATATTGGCAAGATGCAGGGGCTATAATCGGTGTGGTTGTATGTATTGTTTTACTTATGAATCCAGCTATCCTTTCGGATATAACAGGCATGTTATGGTTGAGTTTTGTAGCTATATTGTTTCATCAATTTGAGGAGTACCGCTGGCCTGGATATTTTGCTGGTTTATTTAACAATGTTATGTTTAAAAGTGATACACCGGATCATTACCCCTTAAACACTCAATCAGCGATGTTTATCAATGTGGCAATTGCCTATGTGTTTTATCTGCTCCCCGTATGGTTCCCCCACGTAATCTGGCTTGGACTCGCACCCGTTTTTATGGGATTCTTTCAGGTCGTCTGGCACGGTATTGTTGTCAATCTCAAAGCAAAAACGGTATATAACCCTGGTTTGTGTACGGCACTTCTCCTGCATGTCCCTATAGGAATCTGGTATATTCATGAAATCGTAAAGAGAGACATCCCAACGGCAATAGACTGGATTGCAGGTACAATCTACTTTGTTTTTGCTGTATACATCTTCATTATCAAAGGGAATATATGGTTGAAGGAGAGTGACTCCCCTTACGCCTTTTCTAAACAACAGCTAGGAATTTATGATCGCAGGTAGGATATGTTAGAAAATCACAAATGTGCTTGTTTACAAGTTGGATACAAGTAGAGGTATTCTCGAAACGAGGTTCGGTTACACTTGGTTTGTACCCAAGAACAAGGAAAGAGTGATCTTATAATGAAACCTACACATCAATCTCGTAATCTTAAAAAGTTAGCTTGCAAGCTGGTCACCACCAGCACTTTATTAGCTATAGGTTTTGCTGTAATGACAGGATGCGGCAATAGCGGAGAAGCAAACTCAACTGCTCCCTCTACAACGAAATCAGCCACACCATCTGCCAGTAATTCAACAGATCAGAATACAGACATCAATACAAATGAGCAAGATACCCACAATAACCAGACGAGTACAGATAGCAGTAAGCCTAGTACGGATGGAGGAAATTCCGAGAAGCCTGGAAAAGAGTCTGGTCAAGGCTCAACCTCGATACACAAGGAACCCGCTAGTAGTACAGCCTCACCTGACAGTAAACACAGCTCTGCAGCTGCTATATTGAGTGCAGCCAAGCAGGGGACGTTACCCAATCTGCCTAAAGGTCTTGGTTTGGGAACTAGCAGCGATCTTTTGTTTGAGCTTTGGGGGAAATCCGATTCTGGTTCTACAGGCCCTATGAGAAGTTACGCTAAATATCATACAGATCTCGTACTGGATGGAAATGATAAAGTTACAGAAATTACTTCTTCCGATTCAAAATATAAGAAGTTGCTTATCAAACAAGTTATTGACGAACTGGGCCAGCCCACAGAAACAGTTGACACCTCTAGAGACATATCCGGCACAGCAGAAGCTAATTATAAAATCGACAACACATCAGGTCTTAGTTATTATTTAGTATTTTCCTATCAAACCAAAACGCAAAAGGTCAGTTATGTTCGACTATATTTTAACTCGATGACGCCATAATTAGATTTAGATGTATAAAAAAGAGAGTCGTTTCCATTACAATGATGGAGGCGACTTTTTCGGTTCATTGCATTTTTAGAGGATGACATTTATAATGTTAAGTGATTGATTAATCACTAATCAGAGAAAATTTGTGATAAACAAAAGGATGAGAAAATATGGCTAAAGCAACATCAACATCAATAAATCGCCAAAAGGAAATCATATCTGCTGCTATTGAAGTCTTTGCGGAGATGGGCTACTATCGAGCTACAACGGCCAAAGTTGCGGAACGGGCTAATATTTCACAGCCCTATGTTTTTCGCTTTTTCGCTACTAAAGAAGCCTTGCTTATTGAAGCCCTAAAGGTATCATTTGCACGTATCATAGACTCTTTTCACCGGGTCATACAATCGGCTTCGTCGGAACAGTTAGAGCAAGAACTGATTGCAGCCTATTCGCAGATTATGACGGAATATCGAAATGAAATACTTTTGCAAATGCAGGCACAGACAATCCGTGAGGATGTGGTTGTAACCGTGATGCAGCAGGGGTTACGTGAGATCCATACGACAGTTTATGACGCTTTCCGCCAGGCTGGTATTGAACAAGCCATGGAAAGAACAATGCTTTTTCTCGCCAGAGGAATGCTATGTAATATTTCGATGTCGCTGGATCTGCCAGAACTGATGAAAACAGACGATTAATTGGTATGTATGCAGTAGAGTCGCGCTTTTGCGCGGCTTTTTTGTGTGCTTTTAATTTTATAAGACATGAATTATTAGTTTGAATGAAAATGACTAGCTGAGTTGACAAGAGAAGTGGGCCTCGCTATTCTAATACCTATAGGGGTATGTGTATTAAGAAATTAAAACTAAACTAAACCCCACAAAAAAAGGCGGAGGTACCACTATGTCATCAACTAGTCATATCGAAGCAGATCAGATTCTTGATTGCAAAGGGCTTGCTTGTCCTATGCCAATTGTAAAAACAAAAAAAGCTATGGATGAGCTTCTTGCCGGGCAGATTATGGAGGTTCAAGTGACTGACAAAGGTTCGTTAGCAGATTTTCAGAGCTGGGCCCAAGGCACCGGACATCAGTATTTGGGCACTTTTCAAGAAGGAGTTGTCATGCGACATTATCTACGCAAAGCAAATCCGACTAATGTGAAGGAGGAGCAAGCAATTCCTTTCACGATAAGTATTAAAGAGCTGCAAGCAAAATGGTCTGCAAAGGAGAACTTCATTTTGCTGGATGTTCGTGAACCCGCCGAATTTGCTCTTAAACACATCCCAGGATCTAAGCACATCCCCCTCGGAGAACTGGAGAACAGACTCGCTGAGCTAAATCTGGAAGATGAAATCGCAGTGATCTGCCAAGCTGGAGCACGCAGTGAAAGGGCTTGCCGGTTATTGGCAGACAAAGGCGCTAAAAACGTCAAATCTGTGCTTTCAGGCATGTCCGGCTGGGCAGGAGAAATAATGGGGTACGATTCTATATGAGTACAGCCAAAACAACGATTATTTTATTCAGCGGTGAGCTGGATAAAGCGCTTGCTGCATTCATTATTGCGAATGGAGCGGCAGCATATGATCATGAAGTAACTATTTTCTTTACATTTTGGGGACTAAATATATTGCGTAAGGATGAGCTCATGCGCACCCATAAGGGAATGCTCGAAAAAGCCTTTGGCTGGATCATGCCTCGTGGACCGAAAAAGTTAGCACTCTCCAAAATGAATTTCGTCGGACTGGGACCACAGATGATCAAGCATGTCATGAAAAAGCATAATGCGCTCTCTCTTCCAGAGCTTATAGAGTTAGCACAAGAGCAGGGGATCAAGCTCGTCGCTTGCACCATGACCATGGATTTGTTAGGACTTCAACAAGAAGAGCTAATAGATGGTGTGGAATATGCTGGAGTAGCTGCTTACTTGGGAGATGCATCGCAAGGACAGGTGAATCTATTTATTTAGGGTATCCTATTTACTTTTTTGGTTTATAATATACCTATACATGTATATGGTAAGTCAAAAAAGGAGTGCATTGCTTATGGATTACAATTACAGTGATGAACTGAAAACGCGCTTGAGAAGGATTGAGGGCCAGGTACGTGGAGTACTTCGTTTAATGGATGAGGGCAAGTCGTGCAAGGATGTAGTCAGCCAGCTATCAGCTGTACGCAATGCATCAGATAAAGCAATCGCCCAGATTGTAGCAGAAAATCTGCAACGTTGCATATTGGAAGAGCAGGAAGCTGGAGGAGATACGGATAAGCTGGTTAAAGAAGCAATTCAGCTGCTGGTGAAAAGTAGATAATCTATAGTGAATACACGAAAGACTAAGATTAAATAATAGCCGTAATTAAAAAAGTTCGCTGCCCTAGTTGGTAGCGGGCTTTTTTTCGGACAACTTTAGGAATGGAATAAGCCTCTGTTTATACAGAAGTATAGGAGTGTAAATAACCCATAAGAAAAATAATTTCTTTCGGAGGGCATAGGTATGGAGGTATTTGTCACGATTGGTGTCAAATTGATCATCAGCTTTTTTGGCCTATGGCTTATTACTTTTATTACAGGTCGGAAAACACTCAGTCAGTTAACACCGCTCGATTTTCTGACATCATTGGTATTGAGCGAAATTGTAGGGAATACGTTATATGACGATAAGGTGACCATTTGGCATCTTTTGTTTGCTTTGGCACTATGGTGCGCGCTGGCCTACTTTTTCGAAAAAGCGACGACTCATTTTGTGAAATTTGGATATATGGCAGAAGGTCGAACAGTGCTGCTCGTGGATAAAGGGCAGGTTAATCAAGAATTGCTGGAGAAATATGATATAGAATTTACACAGCTACTCTCCATGCTACGCCAGCAAAATATTTTTTCTCTGCGTGAGGTCTTGTACGCTACGTTAGAGACGAACGGCTCATTGTCAGTCATGCGCAAACCCGAATATGAGCCACCCGCTGCTCAGGATATGGGAATAGATGCACAGCCTGATTTTTTTTCTGTTACTGTCATTGATAAGGGAAGGTTGCTAAATGAATCTATGCGCGGGAAAACAATTGATGTAGAGCTGATAAAAGCAAAGGCGCGAGAGCAGGGATATGACAGCATCAATGAGATTGCCTATGCAGAGCTTAGCGAGGATGGAACGCTCCATGTAGTGCCGATGAAAGAGAATAAAAATCAAAAAAGTGGTGGATCTATTTAAATGAATGATCATCTCCTCATGAAGAGGACTGTTTATTTGTCTTTTTTCTTTTTTTAATAACAATAAAGGTGAATAGTAACAAAGGGAGGAAAATTTGAAAAATAGGAAACCAGGAATTAAGAACAAATTTTCGACCGATTACCATGTGATGAATATAGTTAGGCGACAAAAAAGAAAGACCATAAATAAGTGCTGCAAGGGGAAGAATCCATTTTTTAAATCCGACTCCGGTTATTTTTTCAAGTCCTATCACAGCACCATTAAAAAATAAAGACATTTTGATGATCAAGCCAAGAAAAAGAAGCAAGGTGAAAAGGGCATCCATTCGTTCGAACAGATCTGCTAATTCAATCAACTGAACGGCTTCCAAAAGAGGAAGTGTGCTATTTGCAGCGATCTTGGGTCCGAGAACAAAAATATCCAATTGATTAACAAATGTTAGAGCAAGTGCGGTCATTATATAAGCAAAGGAAACGGGTTTTGTGAGATTCCGGCCTTTATGTACAAGCGGATAAAATACAAGAAATAACACAGTTTGTCCGAATGGAAAGGAGATAAGCTCAGGAATAGCGGCTTTAAATATGGGATTCCATCCTTCCTCTAAAACCGGAAGGGAATTTTCCAAGTGAAAGAGACCAGTTGCCGGAATTAATATACTAATTATGGCGTATCCAAGTACAAAAAAAGGGAAAAGGAATAAGCAAAATAAGAAAAATGCTTTGTAGCCGTAACGAACCGTGTTGGATACAACCACGATTGTGATCAAGATGATGATCCACAAAGGGGTTTGGCGGAGCAGAGTCATTACGGTCACCTCGCCTAAATCGCGTATGTTCCGAGAAGCTTCATATGTAAAATACATCACAAAAAGTAAATTGATGAGTGTACCCATATATTTCCCTGTGTAACGGCGAAACAACATGAACAAATCTAATTCAGGATCTTGATGGTGAATAGCAAGATGGAGCATTAGCAGAAGAAGTCCTGCTAATGCTCCTATCAACATGACTAACCAAGCATCTTGCTTTGCTTCAGCCCCCATTAAAAACAAAGTTGTACTTCCAACTTCAAATAAAGACATACAAATGATCAGCTCGGATACTCGGATTGTATTTTGACGCATTGCTTCATTTCACCTCTCCCTGTTTATTTCATTTCAACAGTTCGTTAAAAGATTTTTCGAATAACCCTGGACGTGCAAGCTTCATTTTTACACCTATTTTTATATCCATGTTTGCGAACTCTTCAGGCCATGTCTCTTTTATTTTTTTCCAGTCTTTTGGGTACTTGTGATGAATTTTATTTCCAACACCAATAAGGTCGATATTCTTTTGCTGTAAGGCTTTCCAGCCTTCCTGAATTTGCAGTTTGATCATTTCTGCTGCTTGCATCTGCAATTGACCTATACTTTGCATATCTTTCATTTCTCTTTGCGAAGAGGCTGACAGAAGATCCCCGGTAGCTTTAACGTCAACGTTGAGGTAATAATGATTTAAATTCTTGATTGGCGTAACCTTAACCTTGGCTTTCCGGATGAGGAAAGCGGACGTAACATTCCCATCCACATAGTTTACAGTAGTGTTTTTAATCTGGTTGTTTAACCATGAAACCCCTATACTTTCCTTTTCATTTAGGAAGCCGACTCTCTTGTCTTTCTGAAAAATGCTTAAGCCCGATAACTTGAGTTTATTTTTGGCGGAGGTTTCCTTGAAAACATCAACAGAGTCTAGTTTCTCCGGCTCGGAACCCTCAAGAGATATTTCTGGAACTCCGGCTGCACTATCGGAGCTAATTTTCGAAATAAATTCATACATGGATATTGCAGGGTAAATTGATCCTAATTTGCTATCTCTTTCTATAATCTTTTCTAAAGCTTGACCAGGAATTTTCTCTGGTGGTACAAGCTTTTTTAAAAAATTACGAGCCTCTCCGTTGGCAATGAATACTTTTACAGTTTCTCGTGAATCAAGGTTGCGGAGGTATATATCAATAATCTCTTCAATGCCTTGTTCTGCTGCTTTTTTTCCAATAACGAGTATATTATTTTGGGCAAAATATAGTTTGCGTGGGTATTCCAGGCTACTCTTCGTAACGGTCTCTCTCAATGTTTTTCCATGTGTAGAAAAGGTATGTACAGCGCTTTGCGATGCCCCCGAGGAAGTACCACCTGAGCCAGTCGTCATGGCTGATGGAATGATGATTTGATAAGTATTGATCCAGTCGCCCTTATGTCCATCAATTCCAGTTGCTGTTGTGATGGCTAATTCGTTCAATTCTGTTCGATCTACGCACCCTGTAAGTAATAACCCTGCAATAAACAGTACATAACTAACTCTTAATTGCCGCACCATTGATCTCTCCTATTTTTGGGTATCAGGCTTATGACCACCTTCAGTATCATCCGAACTAGCAGGGTATTGGTGAGCTGCCTGTCTTGTCTGGTTATGGCCTGACTTTTCGCTAGGTCTGGTTTTCATAGCCCACCACGGAACTCTGATGATAAGGTCCTTCATATTAGTTTTAAAGGTGGGGCTATAGGGAACAAAATAATCAACTCCGAATGACTTGAGAGATACAAGGTGAATTAGAAGGGGGATAATTCCTATCAGAATACCAAATAAGCCTAGAGCCCCCGCCAGTAGCATAAGTGCAAAACGCAACAACCTGACCGCTGAAGCCATAGCAAAATACGGGATGACAAAGTTCGATATAGCTGTGAAGGCAACAACGATCACCATTGCACCTGAGACCAGTCCGGCTTGCACCGCCGCCTGTCCTATAACCAGAGCTCCTACAATAGAAACGGCTGGTCCGATGACCCGTGGCATTCGCACACCTGCTTCACGAATCACTTCAAACATTAATTCCATCATTAAAGCTTCCAATAATGCAGGAAAAGGAGTTCCTTCCCGTTGAGCCATTAGCGTAATCAACAGCGTGGTGGGGATCATTTCCTGTTGGAAAGTCGTCAAGGCTATAAATAGAGAGGGAAGCAACAATGAGACTAGAAAAGATACTACACGAAGAGCCCTTAAAAAAGTTGAAATGTCATATCTCTGGTAGTAGTCTTCCGCCGTTTGAAAGAAATTAAAGAAGGTTACAGGTGCAATCAGAGCGAATGGCGTCCCATCAACAAGGACAGCTACTTGTCCGTCTAAAAGGCTACCAGCGACTGTATCCGGACGCTCTGAGTTTAGCATGGTGGGAAAGAGACTAAGTGGTTCATCCTGTATAAATTCTTCGATGTAGCCACTTTCAAGTATGCTGTCTGTATCAATTGGTTGCAGCCGTTTTGTAATTTCCTGTATGACTTCTGGATTAGCGACATTTTCAATGTAAGCTAACATGACTTTGGTTTGTGTATATCGCCCAATAACGTGACTTTCAAATTTAAGGTCAGGTGTCCGCAATTTTCTTCTGATCAGTGTAATGTTGGTTGAGATATCCTCCGTAAATCCTTCTTTAGGACCCCGTACTACGGTCTGAGTGCTGGGTTCCTGAATAGCCCGTCTTACTCCGCCTGCGATGGAAACTACCAATGCATAGTTGTTTCCGTCGATGACAATGACAGCATTCCCGGAGAGGATCGCTTGATATACTTCATTTTGCGAATGTATCATTTGAATATTTCCAGACGGAATTGTGTTTTTTAACAAAGAAGCTGCAGTATTTTCCTTAAACATAAAAGTATCTGCGGAGCCCATCTCTGTAATCAAGCTCTCCATTAAATCGGAAAGCAAGTTTTGGTCAATCAGTCCTTCAATATAACAAACGGCGAGATGGCCAGCATGTACAGGACTTTCGGAAAAATCACGAATGACAAAATCGGGACCTTGCCCAAGTTTTAATTTAAGTAAAGACAGAGTATGGGATAATGATGAATGGATTGGATCGGTAGCGGTTTGCTGTTTGGATTTTTCGATATCCTGTGAGTACCTTTTTCCAGGTTTCAGAACACTTCTAATCCAACGTGTTAACACAAGTGAACCTCCTTCTTTTTTGATAAAGCATATCTTTTCCTTGCAATCCAAAAATATACGCTATTTTATGAATTGGATACTTAGTGAAAGACATGTGGAAGCCTGATCAGTTTCGAAAATTAAACAGCACAGGTCCAAAGCAATTTGACTTATAGAATATTTGAGTCCTTGATTGAGGAGACTACCTTCATGGGTTTGGAATTTTTCAGAAAGTGGTGATCAGGTTTGAGTTTCTCAGATGATCAGCTCATGTGTTTTGGGTTTGAGGACAAACTAGGGTATTTTGCTAAGGCTGCTGTTCCTCCTATTTATGAGACTGCTCCATTTTTCTTTGATACCTACGAAGATTATGCTGAAGCAGCTAATCATGAAAAGGAGCATTATGTCTATTCGAGAGGAACCAATCCTACCGTTCGGATTGCAGAACAAATGATTGCTGCGCTGGAAGGTGGGGAGGACTGCAAGTGCTTTGCCTCCGGAATGGCTGCTATCAGTGCCGCTCTAATGTGTAGCTTATCCGCAGGGGATCATCTGATTCTGGTCGGACACATATATGAAACTTCCGTCAGCCTAGCCAAATACTTAACGAAGTTCGATATAAACTACACCATTGTACATTCGACTTCTACGGAAGCAGTTGCTAATGCCATCCAACCGCAGACCCGTGCTATTCTTATGGAGTCTCCTACCTCGTTTACATTCGATATGGTAAATATTCAGGAAGTAGCGTCACTTTCCAAAGCTAAGGCTATCCGCACAATCATAGATAATTCATGGGCTACACCCCTATTCCAAAAACCATTAGAATGGGACGTTGATATCGTCGTTCACTCCGCATCCAAGTACTTGGGGGGACATAATGATTTAATTGCTGGGGCAGTAATCGCTTCTAAAGAGATAATAAATCGTATGTATGCTGAAGAATATGAGTTAATTGGCGGTTCGTTAGCCCCTTTTGAAGCCTGGCTACTCATTCGGGGTCTAAGAACACTCCCGCTTCGTATGGAAGCCCATCAAAGAAATGCTCTGTTGGTTGCCCGTTTTCTATCAGATCATCCGGCCATTTCTAAAGTAAATCATCCTGGACTTCCTTCTCACCCACAGCATGAGCTGGCATGTAGACAGCTTAAAGGGTATGCCGGACTATTCAGTTTTGAACTAAAAGACTCGGGTTATGAGGATATATGCAGAGTGATCAATAAACTGCGACTGATTCGGATCGGTGTATCGTGGGGTTCTATGGAGAGCCAGGTGATCTCACCGAACTACGGTTTCAATAAGCAGAGTCTAAAAAAACAACACATGCCCGAATCGCTAATTCGCTTGGCTGTGGGGCATGAACCTGCTGAACTTTTAATAGAAGATCTAGCTACAGCTTTAAGCTAAGCGTTCATTTCAGGATTTCATATAAAAAAAGCGAAAGCAGCAGCTCCATCAATAAAGAGCTACTGCTTTTATGATTTATAACGTTTATATCTTCGGTTGTTATAGACAAAGCACTATGTGTAGGCGTGGTTCAGTAAAAATTACACCGTGTAGAAACACAACTCATGTACTGGTAAATATTACAACTTGTTTGTTGGGTATACACGTGATAAATTATATATCCAGCCAGTTAAACGGCTGTTGATTGATCTTTGAAAACTGAACAACGAGTGAGTACGGATTTTGTTTACAAAATCCAACGTTGAAATTTTGGTACATGCCATCTGGCTGTATGAAATGGAAACGAAAATGAGAT